>JAFDZE010000064.1 GCA_018267155.1 Bacteroidota bacterium
TGCTCATAGGCTTGGTGGTCGGTATCTTTTTCCCGTCCAGCTGGGCGATGCTGGCCGTGCCCCTGGTGGTGATCATCGCACTGGTGATCTTCCGCCAGCGGTTGCAGCGGTTCTATCAACGCGTGGAGAAGCACTTCCTGCTGAACTTGAACCAGCGAACGGACCGTGCGCGTCGGCAGGTGCCCGCCTTGGCCCCATGGGACATGCACCCGGCCACCATGCGGGTGGCCGAAGGCTCGGCTGCGGGTGGCCGTACCCTGGCTGAATTGGCATTACGTGAGCGTTACGGGGTGAACATCGCCCGCATCGATCGGGACGACCGAACGATCAACCTGCCCGGTGCCAACGATCGGATCCTTCCCGGGGATGAACTGCTGGTGATCGGCACCGATGAGCAGCTTGTACGCATGGACCAAGCCCTTGCACAGGCGCCGATCGCACCCGCATCCGGCCACCTTGCCGATGGCCACATCGAACTGCTCAAGTACCGCATCGGTGTTCGATCACCATTGGCAGGTATCGGCATCCGCGCATCCCGGATCAAGGAACTGGCCCGCGGTCTGGTGGTGGGCATTGAACGCGATGGCGAGCGCCTGTTGAACCCCGACGGGGCCATGGCCTTCGCCGTCGATGACGTGGTATGGGTGGTAGGGGACCGGTCCCGGATGGAAGGATTCATGCTCGGAAAAGGGGAACCGGTCTGAGATCCGGGCCCAGCTCCCACGAGGAATGAGGTGTTGCCCCTGGTGCGCACATCCAAGACCACCATATGCCCGTCGTACGGTCCAGGAGGCCAGCAACAGCCCACCGCCTCAGGGTCCACTACCTTCCACTCGACCACCGTGCTCCAACAGCGGGAATGGAGGCAGGGACCCCGGGGCGCCGGCCGGGGCAAGTCGGCTTTGTCGTCGTTGCCCCATTCTTACATCCACGATGACCTTATTTGCTCCAAAACCATGGTCAGCGTGGGCTTGGAAGAACAGGAACAAATCAAGTACCGATGCGCCACTGCGAACAGCGTATTAATACGTGGCCCGGACACCGTATTTTAACGTGGGGTCTGTCGCCCCATACGAATTCCTTTGCATCAACATACCAATAACTCAGACCACCATGCGACTCAACAGCAAACGAACGGGCCCACTTTGCGGGGCACTGGTCATGGGGATCATCCTTGGTTCATGCGGGCCCAGGTCGGAGCTGGGTCAAGGCCAGGCCCCTGGGTCATTGGAGAACGACAAGACACCGAAACGTGCAGTAACCGCCAAGGAACTCAGCTGTGTGGAAGGGGAATTCGGCACCCATGTGCACTGGGGTACCTCATCCACACATGTGCCGCTGGATACACAGGTGATCCGCTTCACGGTGGAGAGTTACGTGGCCCTGCGCGATGCGCGGACCTGCAAGGGTGATAGCCTGTTGGGACTGATGGTGCATTACGGAGCTGACACGAGCGCCAAGGCGAAGCGCGTTTCGCTGGCTTTCAGCATGGTCTGCCTCGCCCAACCGGACACCATTGGCCAGAGCGGCTACAGGATACACGAGCCCTTGTACGCGATAGATGCCAATGCCAAACTGGCCATGGCCAATACCACCATGGGCGCCTGGCGGTCCTGGATGGGCAAACGCTTTCAGGACAGTGTAGTGGTGGACACGAAGGATGATAGTGTATTCGATCAGCGCTATCAAGGGCTCGACGCACACATGATCTTCCGCTGTTCCGATATCGACACCCTGATCGCGCACAACCAATTGGCCCCCACTGATCATCTTGAACTGGTTCCGATAGCCGAACCGGTCAGCTGGGACGCGCACAACCGGGGAGAGGACTTCAGCATGCACCTGTGCCTGGTGGCACAGATGGCCGGCCAACGGCTGATCTCCGATTCTGCGAACACCAAGACCTTCGAGAAGCGCGGGAGTGATCTGGGCTCGGCGTGTCCGCCAACCTGTGTGAAAGCAGCATTTCCGGATAGCGGGGTTGCCGTACGCCCCGGCTGCTGAACACCCCGCGGAAGTGCATGACCTCCACCCACCTGCTTATCGGGATCGTATCGCTCGCGATGTTGTCCTGGCTGCGTGCCCGACGAGAACCGGGTAGCGCCGGACCGTGGATCGGCGTGATGCTCGGCCTGGCCCTGGCGACAGAACTGTCGGCCGCGGTTCTACGCAATCTCCTCCATGCGCCCAATACCTCGTTGTACAACGTGTATGTAGGTCTGGAGTTCATTCTGTTCATGCGCATCGCCACACTCAGCGCACCTGTCGGCCGTGCCTGGACCATTATGAGCATGGTTGTCGGACTGGGGGCCCTGGCAGGCAGTTGGTGGGTTCACCGCGACGAGACGTTCCTTCTCACCGAGGGCATCCTGATCGTTTCCACGATCACTGCTGTATGGTCGATCCGCGTGCTATGGTACCTGGCACAGCAGGAGGATCGCCCGCTGTGGCAACGTCCGCTGTTCTGGTTCTTTACCGGCACCATGGTCTATTTCGGCTGCATCGTTCCCGTGGTGGGCATGCTCCGCTTTTTGTTCCAGGACAGCCAGGGCGAACACCGTTTCCTGTACGAGATCATCACCATTTCGGCCATGCTACGGTATCTGATGGCCGCCATTTCGTGCCATCTTGCCGTTAGATACCGTGGATGGTCCGATGAACAACGGTGACGGCCTCGTTCTTCCGGTGGTGGTGGCCACCTTGCTGCTGCTGTTCATGTGCGGTTTCGTGGTGCTGCTTCTGGTGATGAACAATACGCGTCGGATCCGTCACCGCGCCCAACTGGCCGAGATGCGCCAGCAACTGGACCGTGCCGTGATGGATGCCGGGCGCGAATCCATGTATCACACCTTACAGGAGATCGGCCGGGAACTTCACGACAATGTGGGACAACTGCTTTCCGTGGCCCAACTGGGTTTGAACACCACGATCGACAGCGGCATGGTCGGTCCCGCACTTACCACCGCACGTGATGCTTTGGAACAAGGTACGGAAGAGGTGCGTCGCATGGGGCACGACCTCAACGTGGACCTGTGGCATCAACGATCCCTTGTGGAAGCGATCGGTTTAGAGGCTCAACGCGTGGAGCGTGTTTCGCGCATTCAGGTGGATCTGACCGTGTCGGATACGCCACCCGTCCTGGATCCGGATACGAGCACCGTGCTGTTCCGCGTGTTCCAGGTGATCCTTGTGAACGCACTCAAACATAGCGGTGCTACCCGCATCGCGATCGGGATCAGTACCGCAAAGGGGATCGGGATCACGATCACCGATAATGGACGTGGCTTCGATCCTGATCAGGTGAAGGCCCACGCAGGGATGATGAACATCCATCAACGCTGTGCCCTCATCCGATGGAAGGCGGAATGCACCACCTCGCCGGGAAACGGATGCACGTGGCATCTTCGACCCACGATCTGAGCATCCATGGAACACCTCGTCGCTCTTGCGGATGACCATCACCTTATGCGTGCTGGACTGGTCAATACCGTGAATGGGCTGGGCGGCTACAGGGTGACGCTTGAAGCCGGGAACGGTCAGGAACTGGTGAGCCAGCTCGAACGCCTGGACCTGGACGGACCGGATGCACCTGCACTCGCGATCGTGGACCTGAGCATGCCGGTGATGGACGGTTACGATACCATCGCCTGGCTGCGCGGCCATGCGCCCAGGGTGCTGCCTCTGGCCCTCACATTCGATGGCAACGACGAGGTGATGATGCGCGCTGTGCATGCGGGGGCACGCGGCTTCATCCTGAAAAGTGCGCGCCCCGCGATGCTGAAGAACGCACTGGACAGCCTCATCCTATCCGGATGGTATAATTCAGAGGAACTCGTGGATGTTCGCCTGCGCAACTCCGAACGGCGCAGGCACGAGGAACAGGAGCGGCAAGTGGTCGTTGAGCGCATCAGCCCGCGAGAGATGGAATTCCTGCGATTGGTGTGCGATGAAGCCGAGTTCACCTATGAACAGATCGCATCACGCATGGGAATACAGCGTCGATCGGTGGACAATTTCCGGATCGGGCTCTTCGAGAAATTCAACATCAAGAGCAAGACCGGCCTGGTGTTGTTCGCCATGCGCTGGGGACTGATCAACGGCAAAAGCTAGTTGAGGCCGCAAGGCCGATCCAACGGGCCTGGTCGGGGTCAATTTCTTTGCCGGGCACAGCCGATAAATGGGCGTAAGCCGTGTCTCCTTGGCCATGATCCGGCGAAGAACAGGCGGAAGAGAGGCCGGAGGACGCCCGAAAGCTGATCCCGCCCCGTCTCCAACGGAACGGCACCACCAACCTGTACTTTTCGCCAGAAGTAGCGACCATGTTCACGGTGATCCACAACTTCGACGTTCGTCCCGGGCGCGAACAGGAATTCCTGGATGCATGGGCCTTGCTCACCCGCGAATTCATCAGGAGCCGGGGTTGTTTGGGCAGCAGGATGCACCGCGACAAGCATGGCCGGTTGGTGGCCATCGCCATCTGGCCCGATCGAGCTGCTTGGGAGGCCAAAGCCACGGACCCCGCACCCGAGTTGGTCGCCGCCCGCCAAACGATGATGAAGGCATGTGAACTGTTCCGTACGGAGGCGGAGCTTGAAACTGTTATGGACCTCTGGGTGAATGGGCTCCCCGATCGGAGCAGCCCCGGCTGAGCCCGTCCCATCAAGGCCTTAACGATCATTGGAATGTCAAACCCGTGTCAGGACTGGCATAGCATGGTCATTCGGGTTACATTCGTCCGCCATTCAACTGGAACGCCTTCCGGGATCACCGCGGTCGCGTACAGCCGAACAGAGCAGAGAGAACCATGAGCAGCCGCAAGAAGAACCTGATCCTCACCGCCCCAGAACCCAAGGCAGGCACCAAATTCGTCAAGGTGCGACTCGATGGTAGGACCATCGTTCACCTGAAGAGCATGAAAGCTTTTCCATTCTGGAAGAGCCGCTACCCCAAAGCGGAGGTGATCGACTGAGCACCCACTGGGGATATCGCCCTGAGGGCGAGAAAGTTGCACTACGACGTCGCAGCAGCGTGTTTGGTGGCCCAGTTCGGTAGGTCCGGCACCCTCATCGTGTTCGTGAAGACCGTCGGAACAAGGACGGCCACCCCTCGAGTCCCCTGATTTCCCTCGTGTAAATCGGTCCATTTCAACACGAGATGAACTACGGTCAGATAGCCGGATCTGTATTCGCGTTGGTGGGTTACCTGGGACGGATGAGAAGCCGGTTAGGCGACCAAATGATGGCTCGGGTTGGGAAATTTGCTTGGCTGGCCAAACAAGCATCCGGTCAATCTGAGCTCCTAATGTTGCCAATAAGCATCGCAACGGTCTCCTCGTGGACATTAAATGCGACATATCCAACTGGATATCACTATAATAACGCTGATTGTTTGGCCAGCCAAGCAAAATATTACGCCATCATGAACGCGAAACCTGCTCGGCCCCATCCATAAAGATCATCTGACCACCCCGCGCACGACCCACCGGATCGGGCCATCCCGATCGGCCGACCACCAGTCACCCACCGGCTCGTACACTTGCGCAAGAACAAAACGCCATGCCTTCAGTTGACATCGTTTCCAAGGTGGACGCGCAGACACTCGACAACGCGATCAATTCCGCCAAACGGGAGTTGGACAACCGGTACGACTTGCGCGGCAGCAACAGCACCATCGAGTACGATCGGAAAGCGCTGACCATCAAGGTGTCCACAGAGGATCATCTCAAATTGGACGCCATCGTGGACATTCTGCTGGAGCGCAGCACCAAACAGAAGATCGATGTGAAAAGCTTTGACCTGAAGGAAGAACCCCAGCCGAGCGGCAAGCTGTTGTACAAGCTGATCAAGGTGCAGAACGGCATCGAGCGCGAAAAGGCCAAGAAGATCATCAAAGCGATCAAGGAGACCAAACTCAAGGTGGAACCGCAGATCCAGGACGACCACATCCGTGTGAGTGGCAAGAAGATCGACGATCTGCAGGCCGTGATGGCCATGTGCCGTACCACGGACTTTGAGGTGCCGCTCCAGTTCGACAACATGAAAAGCTGATCGCCGGGCAGCGCGCTGGGCTTCCCGTGCGTCATTTCATCAAACCTCGCCAGATGCGCCCACGATCCCGCTCAGGACATCTGTCCTCCTTGCTTTTCGGCCTGCTCACGTTCGCCACGGCCGATGCGCAGACCTATTACTACCTGGACCAGATATCGGTCTCCCCTGCGACCCCCACCACGGCCGATGCGATCACCATCACATTGAACGGCTCACTCTCCAATACGGCGTCGTACATCGTGAACACGGACTTCAGCATCCAGGGTACCACCGTAATGATCACCGTGAATGCCGCCATGAGTGGGATCGGATTGGATGTCCTCGTTCCACACAGCGAGACACTGCCCGTTGGCAACCTCGCGGCAGGTACGTACACCATCGTCATCACCGGAACGGCCACGCTGGATATGGCTGCCGTGCCGGAACACCAATTCACCGTGAGTGCCGGTGAACCGACGGACTGCGATAGCCTTTCATTCCTCGGCGTCCGCTGGGGGGTATTCAGCGACAGCACCATCGTGCTCACGGTGGCCAACGCCAGCACCGACCTGTTCGATTACCCAGGATTCGTACTGCTGGATGAGGAGGGAGACACCATCGCCTCGGAGACGGTGAGCTACTTCGGGATCGGTTCCGGGCCACAGGACCACATACTCACGCGCCATCCGGGCGCGCTGTCCGAGGGCTCCACCGTATCGGGCCAACTCCATCTCTGGTCCGGTTTCTATACCGAGCAGGAATGCATGTGGCCGGTCACGTGGGACCTGTGCCCTGAGCAAGCATGTATGACCGTGGCTCCGTACCTGTCCAATCTCGGGGATGGTATCATCACCGCAACGGTCCCTTACACGTTGGAAGACAGCGAGGGTCTCATACTGGGCAATGGAACATTCGTGATCAACCCGAACAACCAGGGGGTGATCGGCCAGGAACTCTGCCTCCCTCCCGGTTCGTACTTCCTTCAATTGGAGCAGGTGGGCGTCGTTGGTGGTCAGCTTTTCTTCGGACTGATGACCCCCGCCTTGAACTCCGAAATGACACAGACCGCTTATGTACAGGGAACAGGGGTGAACACCGCAGCGATCACCATACTCGAACGCTGCTCGGACCTGCCCAACACCTTGCCCGACGAACGCACCGATGATCACAGGTTCCACCTCACCATGAGC
The DNA here is from genome assembly GCA_018267155.1 of Bacteroidota bacterium. GTDB lineage: Bacteria > Bacteroidota > Bacteroidia > Flavobacteriales_F > PHOS-HE28 > PHOS-HE28. Next base: position 7,217 of record JAFDZE010000064.1, read on the forward strand.
GGTGATGAACTCATCATCACAGGCACCGATCACCTTCCGCTCGGCCGACTGGAGCTGTTGGACGCCATGGGGCGGTCGATCGGGAACACGTTCACCACAAGCACGCGTCATACTTGGGACCTCTCCGGTCTGTCCGACGGTGTCTATCTGGTGCGTGGTTCGCGGTACAGGGCTGTACGCTTCGTGCATTGAGATGCCCACACCCCCGAATACGAAGCGCGCCTTACGGGGCGCGCTTCGAGTATCCTGGCCTCCGAGCTTACGGGCTCGGACAGAGGCTTTTTATGCGCTTCGGCTTTTATTGCCTCCTGTGACCAGGGATATTTTCAGGACCGGTACCGGGGCTACCGTGGATCTTCAACGTGGAAGCACCGGAGAAAGTTTCACGACTCTGCCATTTTCCACGGATCGGATCAACGATTCAGAACACGCGTCCCTCCCCCTGCAGGATCATCACGAAAATGAAGGTCATGAGGAAGTGGTGGGCAAAGAGCAGCATGGTGGCCCAGTTGAGCATCACCTTACCGTTGCCTTTCACCTCCGGGAACAGCTTTTTGTTGTTGAATGCGATGATGGGCAATGGCAGTGCGAAAAGCATGAACACGATGGCCAGCGTGCGGAAGAGAAAAACGTTCTGGAACAGCCCCAGGAAGAGGTGGGCGTAGTAGAAGGCCAGGCCGGTACACGCTACGAAAGCCAGTCGGATGAAGGTGCGGGCTTCTTCGATCGATTTCTGCTGTGATCCCATCGCTCCGGAATGCAAGGCTCTAACGACGTGATCCCGCCATGGTTACGGATCGCCCACCGTTGCGCGACCCTGGCCGAGCAGCATCATCCCCAGCGTTGCCCCACCCAGCACGCATGCGGCAAGGAATACCCACCATGCATAGTGCTCCGGAACATACGCTCCCAGCGCATCCATGGCCCTGTGTCCGACCATCGTCTCCAGCGTCCCCCCCGCTCCCCGGATGTAGCTGACCGGTTCCTCCAGGAAGGTGTAAAGGAACAGGACGGCACTCGCACCCAATGATACCCAATGTCCGGTCCGGGGTCGGTAACCCGGGAACCTGGTCCGCCGCCACAGGAGCGTACAGCCAAGGGAGATCAGGCCCACGGAGATGATGCAAGGTGCCAGCACCGGTCCGGACCAGGCCACCGGCACCAGGAACAGGATGTCCGGTTCCAACCAGCTGGCGGGCCAGTCCAGGATGATCTTCAAGAAGACGTAGTAGAAGATGTCCCACACACCGAAACAGAAGCTGAACCAAGCGAAGCGCTCCAACCGCTTCCGGGTGACCAGGGCCGCAGGGGCCAGCAGCATCACCATGGTGGCCAGTTCGCGAAGCACCTCGGTAACGGCCACATGCGGCGCAACGGGCGCCAGCGGGAATTTGAAACCGTCCGGGTAATACAACTCGCGGAGGTAGATGACCACGGCGCTCTCCAGGAAGGCCATGGCGACGGCCCATGCCGTCATCCAGGGTACGAGCCGGATCCATGTGGCATGCGTCCTCATGAGCGCGATCGGATGACGGCCGCCACACCGCGGTGGTCGGATCCGGGGATGGAGAAGATACTGAACTCACCCACGGCAAGTTCCCGGCTCACCAGCACATGGTCCAGTGGGATCAGCGCGATCCCCGCCATGGATGGCCATGTGGCGCGCCGATCTCCCCCGTGCTCGCGCAAGCCCGTGCGCGCGCACAACCTCCTGAACGCATGGTCCCAGCTCACCGTGTTCAGGTCACCGAAGAGGACCACGGGCACGGGGCTGTCATTCACAAGGGCCGCGAGCTCGTCCAGTTGGGCGTTGCGTTCGCGGAACTGCTTCCAGCTCCCTGGTGAGGTGGCATGAACGCACAACAGACGGACCGGGCCGCACGGGGTGCGCACCTCGGCCAGCAGCATCGGATGGCCGCCCAGGTCAACGGTGGTGATCCGCTCGAACGGGAGTCGGCTGAACAGGGCGATACCATAACAATTACTCCCGGGAACGATGTGGTGGAACGGGTAGTCTTCGGCAAGGCCCTGCGACAGTGCCCGCCCCCACGCGGGGCTGACCTCCTGGAACGAGATCACATCGGCACCTGTGGACCGGGCCGCGACGATCACAGCGGCATGGTCATCATTCGGTTGCAGCACGTTCATCTGCGCCACATGGACAAGGTCACGGCTCATCGCCCCCACGGTCTGCGGGTCCGTCGGGGTGCAAACCGGAAAGGCCATCAGCAACGTACCGGCACCGGCAGCCGCAGCCGTCCACCACCACCGTGATAAGAGGGCCGCACACGCAAGACCCGCCGCCACGAGCACCCACTGCCACTGGAACGCACGCACGATCATCAGCACGAAGGGGTCGGGCGCGAACGTGATCGTACAAGCGCCAGCGAGCAGCACACCAGCCACTACCGGACCATCGGTAAAGTCCACATCGATCCGGCGACTCATGGGCGTACGGGCTTCTCGAGTGTACCGATATCCCGGAGCACGATCAGCAACGGCACCGCACCGATCACGCCGAAGGAGGCATCAACACAGCGCCAGAAGAAGGGGATCCCGCGAACCGGCGCCCAGGCGAACGCGAGTACCGGAACGAGGAGGCAGCACCAGAGGCCCCACTCCACGATCCACCTGTTCCGCACGGGATCGCGGAGTACCCCGAAGAACGCGATACCGATCACGATGTGCGCGAAAGCCAGCCAGTCGGTACCGTAGAACAGGAATGGATGATGCGCGTTCACGTCGGCGATCGCCAGCGCTGTGTGTTCGGCCCATCCATGCCAGGGACCGGGCCAGGCGGTCGTGGTGGCACTCAACCATCGGGTACCCGCTTCCAACGGAACAGCGGTGAGGCCGCTGGACCACAGCGCGGCGATGAAGAGGATCGTCCAGGTACGGATGCGGCGATGGATGCGGGCGGGGTCCATGATCATTGCGCGGAATTGCTCACGGTCGCCAACGCGTTGTTGGTTCGGGCATCGGCCCAGGTCCAACTTGGCCACCCTTGTTCAAGGTAGCGCCGCAAGAACCTGACCCTGCGCTGCTCGAGTTGCTCGGCGAAGGCCTGCGGGTCCAGTTGGGTCACCCAGCGCACCTCATTCTCCTGATGCTTGCGCATCTGTTCATAGACCCGGTCCGAGTGCGCGAAGAGGATCGGCAACACCTTGTCGCTCATCGCGAGGTAATTGTCCACATCGATCTCCCCCTGGTTCCAATGGGCCAGGTTGTACCGGACGATCAGGCTGTCCCAATCCACGGTGCCCAGGCCCACCAACATGACGAAAGCCGCCCAGGCATTCACGCGCAACAGGTGGAAGAGCGTGCGGCGCTGACGCACCTTCAGATACAGGGTGAAAAGCCCCACCAGGACGAGGGCCAGGAACACGATCACCCCGATGCGCTTGTAAGCCAGTCCGTGGAAACCGATATAATGGTAGTTGCGCAGGAAAACGGAGATGCCGAGGATGGAATTCTGGACGATCCATACGGTGGCCAGCACCTTCAACCAGCGGTTCTCCGGATGGAAGTTGAGGTTCCCGCGGAAGAGGCGCAGCAGGATCGCCATGCTCAGCAGGATGCTCACGATGAGCAGCCACGTCCCTTCATGCACGAATTCCTTCAAGCTCATGCCCGGTTCCACCCGGAACCCGAACCAGATCCAGTGGACGTCGATGGCGTTCACCACCAGGAGCAGGGAATTCACCAGCACCAGGAGCACCAGGGCCATGCGGCGCTCACGATCCAACGCGGCCATGTCCAGGGGTGGCAACCACTGCGGGCGTTTGATCCGCACGCGCCGCATCATATCCCCGAACCGCGATTCGTGGTCGGAGAGCCACTCACCGATGGAACGCATCAGCAGCGAGGACGTGAACACCACGGCGAACAGGAAGAACAGCATGTGGGGCGTGAAGGCCTTCTCGAGCAGGTCCTCCAGGAACGCACTGAGATCCGAGAGGAAACCGGCCGTCATCGCGTGGAAGCGGCTGTTGCCTCCACTGTACAACGTGAAGAACACGGCGAGCACGAGCAGCGGAAGCAGGATCACACGCCCCCACCACCAGCTCCGACGGAGCACCGGGGTGCCCGGCATGACCTCAGCCACGTTGGAATTGATACCGATCGGGGAGGCCACCAGGTTCACCACCCAGCCGAGCAGGGCCATGGGCGTGGAGCGCAGACGGGGCGACAGCACGAAGGCGGTACACGTGAACAGCGATGCGAACGCGGCGATGGTGGCGATGGTGGAGCCGTGTACCGCGACCATCGCCACGCTCACCAGCGTGCCGGCAGCGGTCCAACGGGCAGGAGGACCCCATCCGCGCCAGCCGTGGTCCGCCAGCAATATGCCCAGGATGATGAGGGCGAACAGGGTGAGGTTCACACCGATGGACTGGTGCCAGAACAGCCGGTCGAAAATGACCGCGGCGAGCAGGACGGTGACCAGGGCGAAGCGTGTTGATCTCATGTTTTCGGAATGTTATTGGTGCCGGGCCGCAGGACGTGGCCGCCGGGGTAGCGAAGGGTCATCGGCGCAGATCGCGTTTCAACAGTTCCTCCATGGCTCCGAGGTGTTCGGTGAAAGCTCTCGTTCCTGCGGCCGTGGCCTTGTAGCTCGTGTTGGGCCGTTTGCCTACGAAACGCTTGCGCACCTGCACGTATTTCACCTCCACCAACGCGGCGATATGGCTGGCCAGGTTGCCATCCGTCACCTCGAGCAGATCCCTGAGCGTGCCATGCTCCACATGGTCGTTCACGGTGAGCACGGCCATGATGCCCAAACGCACCCGGCTCTCGAACGCCTTGTGCAGACCGCCGATCATGCTTTTCCGCGTTCGTGTCGCATCCACATGAGGCCTCCGTACACGATATGAAGCACGCCGAAGCCGAGGGCCCAGAAAAGCAGCCCGGCGCCCACCCAGAAACAGGCGACCACGCCGAGGGCCAGTTCGCTCAAGGCCAGCCAGCGGATCTCGTCCAGCGTGTACTTGCTGGCGTTCAGCAGAGCCAGTCCATAAAATACCAGTGTGGCCGGTGCCACCAGTCCCGGCAGGCCGTGGTAAAGGAGGGCCAGACAGGTCAGGCCGCCCGCCGCCAGGGGGATCAACAGGTTCCAGGCGAGGCGTCGGGCGCTGGGATCCCAGAGCCGCTGTCCGGTGTGGCGGCTGCGGCGCCAGGTGAACCAGAAGGCACCGAGTAGTGCGAGGACGAGCACCATGATGGCGTCCACAAGCAGGGTGATGGACAGTTCATCAAGCTGGAAGACGCCAGTCCGCGCCAAGTCATACGTGACCCCGTCGTCGGGTGATCCGATCGCTCGTGCCACATGGTACTGTGCCAGCCGGGCCCCGCCCAGGGCCATCACGCCGGCAAAAACGCCGCTGAGCCCGCTGAGCGAGATGAAACGCGAACTGCGCTCCATGAGTGTGCGGATGTGCGCGAGATCGCCGGACAATGCCCCGGTGTCGTTCCTGTGCCCTTCTTGATCCATTACAAAGTACTTTGAGTTGCAAAGTTAGAACGGACCCTTCCATGTTCTGGTATGTCGCTCAAGAAAAATAGAGGACCGGGTTGATCACTGGCACTGCCCGGATCGGATCCGTTCGATCCGCGCTGCTCAGTGCATGCTCAGGAATGCCAGTCCAGCGCCCGCGAGGACGGTCAGGAACCGTTTCGGATCGAAGCGGTGATCCGGCGTGGTCTCGAAAATGATGGTGGTGCTGATGTGCAGCAACATGCCGATCGCCAGCGCGAGCGCGGCCTCCAAAAACCCGCCACCCAGGCGGTCCCCCCCCGCGATGCCGACCAGCATACCGATAGGCAGCGAAATGGCGAAGACACCGATCATCGTCCAATAGCGTCCGTCGGTCACATCGCTGCGGCGCAACACGGTGGCCAATGCGATGGCCATGGGGGCCTTGTGCATGAGCACGCCGACCACGAAAGGCAGGTTGGCGCGCACGGCTTCATCGGCGAACGGCAGACCCTCCGTGAAGGAATGGGCACAAAGGCTGAGGAGTGTCATCAGGGGCAACGTGCGCGCATGGCCCGCGTGAACATGCACGTGCCCGTGTTCGATGCCCCGGCTGAAGAATTCAAGCACCACCTGGAGCATGAAGCCGGCCAATACCCACGGGCCGATACCGTGCCCGCCCTGCTCGTACAATTCGGGCAGCATGTGTACCACGGTCACGCTGAGCAGGAAGGCGCCGCTGAAGGCGAGCAACAGCTTCACCAGGCCCGATTCGGCCTCGCGACGCCGTAGCCAGAGGCCCGCCAGCAGTGGCAGTCCGATGAACAGGAGGATGAGCGGCAGGGGCCCCATGGCGAAAGGACGGCGAAAGTACCCCGGAAGCAGGGTGCATGATCACGTGTCGCTGCGCCCGCCAACACGTCCGCATCCGGCCGCAACGTATCCGCCCACGCCCGTGTTCATGGATCCGTGGAAAACTCCGGGGGCGTTCTCCGCGGCCCACGTGCCATGCACGTTGTTTTGCGTTGGGTGGCCATAACGACCTTGGTGTGCCGTGAAGATCGATCGCGTTTTTGACCTGTACGACGAGCTTGAGCAGCAGCGCATCATGTTGTCGTTCAAGGGTGGCCTTTCGCCCGATCTGATCACGGCCCTGCTGGGCGTGGTGGAACGCAAGCTGGATCGGATGGAGCCCGACGCCCGTATGCGGAAACGGGTCTTCAACGTGGCCATGGAGTGCTTGCAGAACCTGTACCTCCACAACCAGGGGCACCACCAGCAGAACGGCACCGATCCCCAAGGGGTGCTCATGATCGCCCAAGGCGACGAGGGCTGGATGGTGCTCACCGGCAACTTCATGTCCGCAGCCGAGGTGAACGATCTGAGATCACACTTGGACCGTGTGAACGGCTGCGGACCGGATCAACTGCGCGAGTTGTACAAGACCACACTCAACAATGGCCATTACGGGCCCGCCGGTGGCGGTGGGCTGGGCCTGATCGATATCGCCCGCAAGAGCGGCCGCAAATTGGAGTACGGCTTCGTTCCGCTCGATGGATCGAACGCGTTCTTCAGCCTCAACGTGAACGTCACCTCCTGAACCCAAACACCAACGTCCGCCGTCCGGTGGTCGATCGCCATGGCAGCTCTCCATCTCGAAGGGACCCCGAAAACACCCACCGTATCGTTCGATGATGCCTCGGGACTGCTCGAACTCAAAGGACGCAGCATTCCTGAGAACAGCATCGAATACTACAAGCCCCTCATCGATTGGGTGGACCGGTACGCGCGTGACCCGCGCCCGAGGACCACGCTGCATGTGCAGTTGGAATACTTCAACACGAGCAGCAGCAAGTGCATCCTCGACGTCTTCAAGAAGCTTGAAATGATACGCGTTACGGGGAACGAGGTCACTGTGCTCTGGCATTACGAGCAGGACGACGAGGACATGCTCGAGGCCGGGGAGGACTACCGCGCCATCATCAACATCCCCTTCAAGATGATCCAGATCGAGGAGGTGAACGGCGGAAAGTAGGCGGCACGGGCACCGCACCTCACGCGCCCCTGTTCCACGGCTTGCGGCTCAGCCGCTCCACCACTACGGGGAACACGTTGAAGCGCAGGGCCAACGCGAGCGCGGCGCTCATGGCCCAGATGAACAGCACGTTGGCCCACAAGGTGTGTACGCGAAGGCCGAGGATCCATTTCACCGGTGCGTAGAAGTGCGCGCTGAGCAACCCTCCCTCGGCGGGCTCCAGGTAGATCGGATCGCTCTTCTGCACCAGTTCTCCATCATCCTCCACAATGAGGTTCACGTCGTTCTTGTTGGTCACGTGGTCCGCCAGGCTCTCGTTGCGGTGCTCGTCCAGGAGGCGGAAGTACGCCGAACGCAGCTCAGGGGTGGCCGTCATCCGCGCGATGAGCGCTTCCTTGTCCCGCTCAGCGGCCCGGTAGGTATTCCGGTAGTGGCTCGTCAGCGTGTTGAGTGCGGAGTCCAGTTCGTCGAGCACCGCGACGTCCAGCGCATCGGGCGCCAGCTTGTCCATACCCGAGAACACAAATCCTTTGAGCAGGTGTGTCTCCTTCTCCAGTTCATGTCGCACCAGGGCCAGGTCCTCGGCCATGGGGGCCGTTGATCCACCAGTGCGCAGAGCCCGGCGCAACGCTGCACTGCGGTCCTGCAGATCGCGCACCCAGAGATCCTTCTTCCAGTTCGCCGTCTTCATACGCTGATCGCAGCGGTAGAAGAGCCGTTCATAATCGTTGTCCGTGTACTGCGCGGTGGCCAGACCCTCATAGGCCCATCGGCTCGCCATGATGTTGCCGATCCAGGGCACGCTCTTCTCCCCCGCGAACCAGGGATGCAGCTTGTCGAATCGCACGATGATCCCGCTGAAGAGCAACTGCGGGATGATGAGTACCGGAATGACGATGTAGATCACCTTGGCGCTGTTGAAACTCGCGCTCACGTTGAGTCCAAGCACGTTGGCGAAACAAGCCGTGGTGAAGAAGACCGCCCAATGCTCGGCGAGAAGACCATGGAAACCGAGCACCCGGTGACCTGTGAATGCGAAGAGGAAGGTCTGCACGGCACTGATCATGAAGAGCAGGCCGATCTTGCTGAGCAGGTAGCTGCTGCGGCTCAGCGACAGGAACTTCTCCCGTTGGGTGATACGCCTGTCGCGGATGATCTCCTCCGCCGCCACCGTGAGGCCGAGGAACAGGGCCACGATCACGCTGATGAAAAGATACTGCGGGATGTTGTCGTTCTGACGGAAGACGTAGCTGCCGTTGGTGCCTCCCGCGGCGTTGAAGCGCAGGAAGAAGGCCATCACCAGGGCAAGGGCCGGGGCTTCGATCAGATTGATGAGCACATACTGGCGGTTGGCCAGCTTGCTCATCAGATCGCGCTTGAAGAACACGGCCATCTGCTTGAGCTTCCCGGGTGCGCGGAACGTGCTCCGGGGCACCGCCGTCCCATCGGGCACACGGGCGGTACGGACCTCCATCTGCGCACGGAAAACCTCGTTCCAGGCCTCGGGGCCGATGCGACGCTGATCCGTCTCGTTACCATGTTCATCCACGATCCTGGCCTCCAGGATGTCGAAGATCTGCTCGGGGTTCACGTTGCCGCAGGTGGCGCACTGGCCCACGTCGCTGTTCACCTGGCCGGTCACCTTCTTGAAGTAGACCACCGCATCCACGGGGTCGCCGTAGTACACCGGGTGGCCCTCCTGATCCATGAGCAGCAGCCGGTCGAACAGCTTGAAGATCTCCGAACTGGGCTGGTGGATCACCACGAAAATGACCCGCCCCTTCAGCGCGAGCTCCTTCAGCAGGTCCATGATGTGCTCGCTGTCGCGGCTGCTCAGGCCGCTGGTGGGCTCGTCCACGAAAAGCACACTGGGCTCGCGGATCAGTTCCAGAGCGATGTTCAACCGCTTGCGCTGGCCCCCGCTGATGGTCTTCTCCAGCGGGTTGCCCACCTTCAGGTCCTTCGTTTCGTACAGCCCGAGGGTGTTCAACAGGCGCAGCACGCGCTCGCCGATATGCTCGTCCGACCGATCGCCGAAGCAGAGCTTGGCGTTGAAAAAAAGATTCTGATAAACGGTGAGTTCCTCGATCAGCAGGTCGTCTTGCCCCACGTGGCCGATGACACCACGGATGCGGTCCGCTTCCCTGTGTACATCGATGCCGTTGATCGTCACCTTGCCCTTGCCGGGCCGCAGGTTGCCGTTGAGCACGTTGAGCAGGGTGCTTTTACCGCTGCCGCTGCCGCCCATGATGCCGATGAGCTTGCCCGACGTCTCGGCCATGGACAGCTCGTGCAGGCCCGTGCGCCCGTTGGGAAAAGCGTATTCGATGGCCTCCGCCTTGAACACGAGCCGCTCCTGCTCCGAACGGTCCAGGAAGCTGGCCAGGATGTCGCTGTAGTAAATCGGCTGGCCGTTGGGCGGTCGGATGGATGAACCGTTGCCCAGCACGTAGGCCTGGTCGGGAACGATCGGCTGGCCATTCAACAGCACGCGCTCGCTGCCTGCATACCGCATCAGGTAGAGCCCCGCGCTCGGCACATGCAGAACGCTCATCCCGCCTTCCAGCCCGTGGGCATGCAGATGGCGTGATCCATCCGGGATCGCCGCATGCCCCCCGTCGATGTGGAGCAGATCCTCCACCGGGAGGGTTGCCGCTTGGGGCACCTGGTCCATGACATGCTCGCTCCGGCCGACCTCAACAAAAAGCTGGCAACGTTCGAATTCCTGGCGTGCGATGTTGAAGGACTCCGCCACCGTGCTCACGAACTCCCGCTCCTGCTCCTCCACCTTGCCGTTGGCATGGATCAGCTCCAACAGATGGACCAGGACCACGACCTTCTGGCGCTGCGTGAGTTCCTCATTCACCTGCGCGCAGATCCGCAGCACCTTGACACTGTTCAAGCTGGTCCGTTTGCGGCCCTTGTCGCTCGTGCCTCCGCTGGTGTGGAATGCCTCCACGAACGCATCGAATGTGGCGATGTGCATGGCCGCCTGCTCCGGCGTGAACTGTTGCAGCAGGAATCGCGAAACCGTGCGTTCTCCCCTGCGGCTGGATATACCACCACCTTCAGCCTTCGCGATGATCGCGAACAACTGGAGCAGGGCTTTGAGGATCTTCTCGCTCATCTACAGGCATGCCCCGTCCACGGCTCCCTTCGTGCATGCACGGGTCGGGCCGTAAAAGAGCAGCCGTTCTTACGACAGGAACGAGCGAAAGTTGCCGTGCGGCGTGCAGGGCAGCGAATGCCCTGGGGCCTGCCGCGAGAAGCCGGACAATACGTTCCTCCTACTTCTTGAATCCGATCAGCATCACCGCACAACCACTCGCGGCCTTGCTGCGGTCCAATTGCGCTTCGATGGTGACGTCGATGGTGTTGCTCACCACCAGGTCCCAGTACGGATCGTTGTTCTGGTCGCGGTTGGTGTACAACACGTTGCGATCACGATCGAGTACCGAGAAGATCAGATTGCCGTCGCTCAGCCCGCTGCACGCGGCCACACGGTACGTGGTTCCTCCATAGAGGGTGAGGTCGAATTCGGCCATTTCATCCTCACGCAGCAGTGCGCGGTAGAATTGGCCATCAGGGATGTACGCGGCGGTGATGTGCCGCTCGCAGATACTCGCGATGGTATCGCACTGGGCCGAAGCTGCCGAGCCGAGCAGGATGCCGCTGGCAAGCAGGAAAAACCGGGTCGTCTTGCGCATGGTTCAGGCGGTGAGGGTTGCGCGGAGGGCCTTCACCTTCTCGGCGATGGCCTTGAACTGCTCGGCGGTGATGGTCACGGAGGAAACACTGTTGATCCAGGTGGTCTTCTTCGCCATATCGGTCGTGGCCGGACGGAATTCGTACGTGCTGGTCACGCCCTGGTACGCGGCAAGCACGTCTTTCAGGCCGGTGATCAAGCTGACCACGGGTTGTTCGGTCCCGCCTCCCGCTTCGAGCAATGATATGAGATTCTCGATCGTTTCGCGTTGTTCGCCGAGGCGTGTGTTCAGCGTCGCATCGGTTTTCTCCGTGGTCCCGCTGACGGTTAGGAACATGCCCTCGATCCAGCCACCCGCGAGCACCAATGCGCTCACATCATCGCGCTTGTTGTTCTTCAGGTACTGGTCGGCTGAACGGAAGGCCTTGCCGGTAAAGCGCAGCAGACTGTCCTCGTTGTTCAACCCCTTCTTGAACCCGTCGAGCAATTCCTGATCGAATGCGTTGGAGAGATTCAGGTCGGAGCTCAACTTCTGCACGGTCTGCAGGGTGGTGAGGGCACGCTGACCGTCCTTGTGGACAGTAAGGTAGGCCAGGTCGGCTCCGTACGCACCGAGTGCCAAGGCCTTTTGAACGTTGCCGGCCAGGTTGGCAGCGGTGGTCACAGGCATCGGCAACGCCTTGTCGTAGGGCAGTCCCACCTTGCGGATGAGCAGGGCTGTCTGCACAGGCGATGGGATGCTGAAGAGTTCGCCACCAACCTTCATCAGGCCACCTCCGCTGCCCTGCGCGGTGGTGTCCAATGTGTCGGCCTTCGCCGGGGTGTCCTTGGCACCGTCAGCACCTCCACCGCAACTGTGCAGGGAAAGTACCACGGCCACGGACACCGGCCATTTCAGGAGATCGCGCAAAAACATGGTCCGCTCTGTGCGTTTGGGTTCGGCAGCGAAAGTAGCCCGCTCAAAAAGGGGTCTCCCCCGCCATCTTCGGACTTATCAACAGTGGGACGATGGCCGTGGATGTGCCGCAGGCGTGCTCAAACACCCGGGCGGATCCGACCACATGCCATCCTCCGCGCTCCCGTCCAACTCCGGGGAACCGGCACGATCGTCCGACCTGCCCATCTTCGTCCCGTGTTCGTGGAGCTGATCCTTCCCGTTGCGGTGCCCGGGGTCTTCACCTACTTCGTTCCTCCGGAACTGGAAGGGCGGGTGGGCGTCGGCCGACGGGTCGTGGCGCCGTTCGGTCAAGGCCGGAAACTCTGGTCGGGCATCGTGCGGCGGATGGGTGTGCCCGATCCGGGCCTCAAGCAGGTACGGACCGTTCTTTCGGTACTCGACGAAACGCCCATCGTCACAGCTATACAACTCGATTTTTGGGATTTGATAAGCCGGCACTACATGTGTACGCTCGGCGAGGTCATGCTTGCCGCGCTGCCGGGGGCACTGGTGCTCAGCAGCGAAACGCGCATCGTTGCGGTCGGTGGCGATCGCCCGGCCTGGTCCGGCGATGCCAGGCAGGACCTCCTGCTCGATGCGCTCGAGCAACGCCATGAACTGAGCCTGGTCGATGCGGGAGAACTGCTGGGGCTCAAGGACCCCATGCCCGTGATCAAGCGCATGCTGGAGCAGGGCACACTGATGGTGGCCGAGGAGATCGGCGAGAAGTTCACCCCGCGCATGGACCGGTTCGTTCGACTCAAGGATGCATCATCGGGCGAAGCGGCCCTGCACGCCTGGTTCGACCAGCTGGCCAGGGCGCCCCGGTTGCTGGCCCTGCTCATGAAATACGTGGAGATGAGCAACTGCTTGGGCGACGACCCGCGCGAAGTGAAGCGCGAAGTGCTCCTCCGTTCCTCGGGGGCCACGGCCGCGCACCTGAACAAGCTCATTGAAAGGGAACTCTTCGAGGTGTACGAACGCCCTGCGGGTGCGCCACCGGCCGGAACATCCACGGGCACCAAGGACCTGTCCGGTCCGCAACGGGAGGCACTCGAACAACTGCGCACGGGCCTGGTGAAGAAGCCGGTATGCCTGCTGCACGGCGTCACCGCGAGTGGCAAGACCGAACTGTACATGGAGCTGATCGCCGGGGAGATCGCCGCCGGCCGACGGACGCTCTACCTGCTTCCGGAGATCGCCCTCACCACCCAGGTCATCGGCCGGCTCCGAGCGCGTTTCGGCGACCGCGTGGGCGTGTTCCACTCGCGGCTCTCGCCGCGCGCTCGCACGGAATTGTGGCTTTCCATGCTGCGCGATCCCGATGCGTTCCCGCTTGTCGTGGGCGCGCGGTCGGCCCTCATGCTGCCCTTCAATGATCTGGGTCTCGTGGTAGTGGATGAGGAGCATGACCCCAGCTACAAGCAGCACGAACCGGCGCCCCGCTATCACGCGCGCGACATGGCCATCGTGCTGGCCGGGCTGCACGGCGCACGCACCGTGCTCGGCTCGGCCACCCCCAGCATGGAGAGCTTCTTCAATGCCCGGCAGGGCCGGTACGGACTGGCCGAACTGCTCGTGCGCCACGGCGGTGCGGTGCTGCCCGTGGTGGAGCGGGTGGACATCGCCGACGAGGCGAAACGCAAACGGATGCGCGGGCACTTCAGCGATACGATGCTCAAGGGGATCGGGGCGGCCATCGCCCGGAAAGAGCAGGTCATCATCTTCCAGAACCGGCGTGGCTACGTGCCCGTATGGCAGTGCGAGACCTGTGGGTGGATACCCGAATGCGAGCATTGCGATGTGAGCCTCACCTACCACAAGCAGCAGCACGGACTGCGTTGCCACTACTGCGGACGCACCTACCCACCGCCATCGAAATGCGCGGCCTGTGGTGGGGGTCGCCTGCGGATGATCGGGTTCGGCACCGAGAAGATCGAGGAGGATCTGGCGTTGTTGCTGCCCGAGGCCCGCATCGCGCGCATGGACCAGGACAGCACACGGGGCAGGCACGCCTTCGAACGTATCCTCACGCGTTTCGGGGAGGGCGACATCGACATTCTCGTCGGCACGCAGATGGTGACCAAGGGCCTCGACTTCGACACGGTGACCGTGGTGGGCATCGTGAACGCCGACCAGATGCTGCGCTTCCCCGACTTCCGGGCGCACGAACGCGCATTCCAGATGATGGCGCAGGTGGCGGGTCGCAGCGGCCGGAAGCGGGATCCGGGCACCGTGTACATCCAAGGCCGCGACATCCATCATCCCATCATCGGACTGGTCACCGCGCACGACGTCAAGGGCATGTATGATCGCGAACTGGAGCATCGACGCGGGCACGGCTACCCACCCTTCACCCGCTTGGTCAGGCTCACGTTGAAGCACAGGTCCGAAGACCGTGTGGTCGCCACTGCGGGGTCACTGGGAGCGGTCCTTCGTTCCCGTTTGGGCGACCGCATACTCGGCCCCGAGGCACCCTCCGTGGCACGCGTTCGGGACATGCACTTGCGGGCGATCCTGGTGAAACTCGACCGGAACGCGTACCGCACGGGCAAGGAGATCCTGCGCGAGGCCATCGACCAGGTCTTCGCCCGACCGGAGCATCGTGCCATCCGCCTGGTCATCGATGTGGATCCGATGTGATCGGGCAGAGGCGGGCCGGGAACACGATCATACCGGCATTTCAGGATCGACATCCCGCTGCCCACCACCCGACAAGGCCCGCCACAAGCCACCCTCGGGGGGCTCCGCTTCCAGATGCAGGGCTTCACCGGTGAACGGATGCCGGAACGCCAATGACCGCGCGTGCAGCGCGATGGTGCGGTCCTTCTCCCCTCTGCGCGCCCCGTACTTCACATCGCCCTTGATCGGGAATCCGGCCGCGGCGCATTGCGCGCGCAACTGATGGAAGCGTCCCCCTTCCGGCACGAGTTCCACCAGGGCGTAGCGATCGCCCCTGGACAGGGTGCGGAAGGAGGTCCGCGCCACGGGACCCGAGGTGTCGTTCGCCACCCGGGCCTTGTTATTCCGCGTATCGTGGATCAATGCGTGCTCCCAGACCCCGCTCTCGGGCGGTTGCCCGGACACGATGGACCAGTATGTTTTTGCAACGGCACGGCGCTGGAAGAGAACGCTCATGGCGGCGAGGGCCTCCTTTGTGCGGGTGACGAGGATGACACCGCTGACGGGGCGGTCCAGCCGGTGCGGCAGGCCCAGCGCGTGATCGTGCGGGAAAGCGGGGGCGAGCAACCGGAGCAGATGCGGGTCGCCCGTGGGGTCCGCCTGTGCGGGCAGGCCACCGGGCTTGCGCACCGCGATCAGGTGCCGGTCGCTGAAGAGGACCTCCACGGAACTCAGTACTGTTCCTTCGCGTTCGGGAAGTCGCGCGAACGCACATCGCGGACGTAGCCCTCCACGGCCCCGGTGATCGTGCCGTGCAGATCGGCGTAGCGACGCAGGAACCGCGGGTTGAACTCCTGGTTGATGCCGAGCATGTCGTGCAGCACCAGCACC
>JAFDZE010000065.1:0-8311 GCA_018267155.1 Bacteroidota bacterium
TTCTGGGTGGCCCGCATGATCATGGCCGGGCTGGAGTACCGCAACGAGGTGCCCTTCAAGAACGTGTACCTCACCGGCATCGTGCGCGACAAGCAGGGCCGGAAGATGAGCAAGAGCCTCGGCAACAGTCCCGACCCCATCGAACTGATCGAGAAGTTCGGTGCCGACGGCGTGCGCGTGGGCATGCTCCTCACCTCCCCTGCCGGCAACGACCTGCCCTACGACGATTCGCTGTGCGAGCAGGGCCGCAACTTCAGCAACAAGATCTGGAACGCCTTCCGCCTCGTCAAGGGCTGGAGCATCGATGATCGCGCACAGAGCGCCAGCAATACGTCGGCCTGTGCCTGGATGCGTTCGCGTATTGAACGCGCAACGAAGGAGATCGACGACCTCTACGCGCAATTCAGGATCAGTGAGGCGTTGATGGCCACGTACAAACTCATCTGGGACGACCTCTGCAGCTGGTACCTGGAAAGCATCAAACCGGCCTTCGTGAACGGCGTGGGCGAACCGATCGACCGGACCACGTATGAAACAACGATCACCCTGTTCGAGGATGTGATGCGCCTGCTCCATCCCTTCATGCCCTTCCTCACCGAAGAGCTGTGGAGCCACCTGCGCGAACGCAAGGGCCCGCAGGACGCGCTGATCATCGCGGCATGGCCGAAGGGCGGTGCTGGCGATGCGAAGCTGGAAGTCGAGGTGCAGCACGCCTTCGACCTGGTGACCGCCGTGCGCAACACACGCAACGAGCGCGGCATGAGCCCGAAAGACACGATGGAGTTGCAGGTGAAAGGCACGAGCCCGCTCAGCACATCGACCATCGCGCTGGTGGGCAAGCTCGCCAACGTGAGCGCGATCAACGCGGTGACCACACCGGCCGATGGTTCCGTGACCTTTCTTGTGGGCACCACGGAATACGCCGTGGACCTTGGAGGTAATGTGGACGCCGCCGCTGAGGCCAAAAAGGCCACGGAAGAGCTGAACTACCTGCGCGGATTCCTGGTGAGTGTGGACAAGAAGCTCAGCAACGAGCGCTTCGTGGCCGGTGCCCCGCCGCAGGTGCTGGAGAACGAGCGCAAGAAGAAGGCCGACGCCGAGGCGAAGATCAAGGCGCTGGAGGAACGGCTGGCTGTGCTGAGGTGAAGACTTCAGCCACCCGTTGCCTTGTATTTTTGAAGTCCGGGTTCAAAAATGCAAGGCAAGGAATATCGTTTCATCACCTCCGGCACCGAGCCCCGCAAACTCACGCCCGGCATTGATGTAGTGTCCTGGCGAATGATCACTTCCGGAGAGATCAACCTGTTCTGATCCGATCAGCAACGAGGTGCATCCATGGGGAACACGCGCTACGTTGGATGATCGCAAAGCAACGCCATGCGAAGATCAAGGCCCTGGAGGAAAGACCGGCGGTGCTGGGCTGATCAGCATGGTTGCTTCGTCCTTGGGCCACCAGCTATCTTTACAGACACAACAACGCGCATGAACGAGATCATCTTCCTGGTCGAAGAATCGCCGGAAGGCGGATATGAGGCCAAGGCGCTGGGCTATTCCATTTTCACCGATGGCGATGACCTGGAGCAGTTGAAGGCGAACGTGAAGGACGCCGTGGCCACACATTTCGAGGCGGCCGATCAACCCAAGGTGATCCGGCTGCACATGGTGAAGGAGATCGTGATCGCCGCATGAGGTTGCCTCGCACGTTGAGCGGGAAGGAACTGATCGCCGCACTGGGCAAGCTCGGCTATACCGTCACCCGGCAAAGCGGCAGCCATATCCGGTTGACCACCGATGTGAACGGCATCCACCACGTGACCATTCCCGACCACCGTCCGCTCAAGGTGGGAACCTTGTCCGCGATCCTTCAGGACGTGGCGGCACATCACGGGGTGGATCGCGAAGAATTGGTCCGACGGTTGTTCTGAGAAGTGCCAGGCGAAGGTCAAGGCGCTGGAGGAACGGCTGGCGGTGCCAGGCTGATCACAATGCCACCAACTCGAACTTCGGGCACCCACGCGTACCGTTCTCGTCGTAGAAATCCGTGAAGTGGAGCTTGAAGTACTGCCCTTCACTGTCCTCGATGATATAGACGCGTTCGGGGAACACGGTGTACACGGCCAGGTCGAAATCGTAATCCTTCCACTCATAGCCCACACCATCCTCGTCCGAGGTGAACGGATGCGTGAGCGTATCCGCGAGCGATACGCTCGCGAAGTCGTCCGTGATGATCCGCGCTGTACGGGAGCCACTGAAACCGTTCACCACACCGGTGACCAGGTAGGCCAGGACCGGCTCGTAGAACTGGTAGGTGTACTGCGTGAAGACGAGGTCGTAGCTCCCCTTCGGCGGGGCGATGGCGACCACCTGGCCGCTGCTGATCCTGAAATGCACGTAGGTACGCTGCGGGTCCTTGACGATGGTGTACGTGTGCACGTTCGTGCCATTGGCGTTCGCCACCTCGAAGGTGTATCCGTTGGCATCCACGGCCGTGACACGCAACTGACGCACGCCCATGGCCAGGCCGATGTCGCTGTACCCCATGTCGATGGCGTACACCGGATGATCCGTGCGCCAATCGCGGATCGCCGTGCTGTCCGCTGACCCGCAGTTGTGATCGATGCGCCAAAGTGGCCCGTAACCGTTGGTGTCCAAAGGCTGTGTGATGTCCGTGCCGCTCTTCTCCAACGCCCGCATGGACCGGGAGGTGTTCACCCGCACCTGCCATCCGTCCGCACCGCATTCGAAGGCGAGGTCCCAGTCCATCTTGCTGTTCACACTGACGATGGAATTCGTACCGAGATCGTACCACACCTGATCACCATAGTCGCTTCCGACGCAGGCCTGTCCCACCTGCACATCTCCGAGCGTACGCGCTGGTACGGGGAGTTCCTCCTTCAGGCAGCTGCTCAACAGCACCATGCCGAACAACGGGAGGATGTTTCGCGCCTTCATTCCGTCCTGTTCAGATCGACATCGATGCGCAGGAACCATGTGCGCCCGATGGCCATGGGTACCACGCCGCCTCCGCCGCCATGCACACCACCCGCCGCCACCGTGGATCCCACGTTGGTCACGTTCGCGATGTTCTTGCAACCCACGGCCAGGCGCAGCCGCTTGTCGAAGAGTCGCTTCGCCACGTTCACATCGGCCATCACGTACGGATCGAGTGTATTGCGCCCCACCACCGATTCCGATGAGTAGACATAGCTGCCCTGTTCGCCCTGGTACTTCACGAAGCAGGACGCGCTCCAGCCCTGCTTGCGCCATTCCCGCGTGATCGATCCGCGCAGCTCCGGCGTAACCAACCACGCTGCACCGCCCACATCCACGCCCAGGTCATCGTGTCGCGCGGTGGTGGCACCACCGAGGCTCGCGAGCCAGTGGCCGTTGTCCCAACCGATCCCCGCGCTGCCACCCATGGTCCGGTAGTTACCGATGTTCATGTAGCTGTACAACGTGCCGCTCATCTGTGCCAGGGTGATGAGGTCCGTGATGGTGTTGTAGAAGCCGGAGATCTCCGCGGTGAGCACACCCGTGCGCAGCGGCTTCCGGTAGTTGAGGCCGAGGCTGAAGTTGTTGGAGCGCTCGGCCTCCAGATCGGTGTTGCCCTGGATGTCGTGGTTCACGTCCACGAAGAGGAAGTACAATTCCTTGAGCGATGGTGCCCGGAAGCCCTGTGCGAAACTGCCTCGCACCGTGATCGCACTGTCCAGCTGCCAGCGCACGTTGATCGAGGGGATCAGCGGGGCACCGTAGCGGGTGTTGTACGCGAAGCGGGCTCCCGGCCGGATGGTGAGCGCTCGGACAGGCCGCCATTCAAGGCTCGCGAATGCAGCGTAGTCGCCGATGGTCTCACCGCCCCCATCACCGATGCGGGCCCCCGAACCGGTCTCGTGGTTCAGGTCCGTGCCAAGCTCGTAGGCCAGCTTGCTGCTGTCCGGCGAACTGCTGTACACGATGCGTGCGTTGGTCAACGTGAAGCGCGAGGTGTCCTGCATGCCGGCCGTGGCGATGAGCTGCTCCTCCAGTGTGGTGAGGTCCCGCGACCAGGAGTTACGCGTGCGCCGGTACCGATTGTGCGCAAGGATCGCATTCAAGTGCCGACCTCTGCCCCAGGCGCCTTCTGCGAAGAGTGCATTGTCCAGGCGGTCGGTGAGGTATTGTTCATCGAAGGCGGATTCATGGTACGGTGCGCGCGGCAGTCCCCGATTGGTGATCTGATCACGCATCACCTCCCCTTTGTACCCCAACGACCACTTGTCCGTGAGTGACCAGCGGTAGCTGATGCGCCCGAAGATCTGCTCACGTGGTTTCCACTGCTGGAAGCGGGTGGAGTCGGCGAGGTGCCGCCGGAAGTCGTACAGGGACTCACCCTGGCGCGGGTCCCAACCGCCGAAGAAGTTGCGCCCGGCGGTAAGCAACAGGTCGTTCCTGCCGAAGCGTTTTCCCGCCGTAGCGGCAAGGTTCAGGCGCCCCAGATGCTCCGCGTACGAGTTCACGTTGAGCGTGTACAAGGCCCGCGTCCGCTTCCGAGTGATCAGGTTGATCGTGCCCGCCAACGCGTTGGTGCCGTAGTTCACGCTGAGGGGCCCTTCCACCACTTCGATGCGTTCGATGCCGCTGAGATCGATCTGTGCGAGGTCCAGGTTGCCGTTCTGCCGACCGATCATGGGTACGCCGTCAACCAGCACCTTCACGTTCTCGCCACCGAGCCCCTGCATGGTCATCGAGGTGCCGAGAATATTATCCTGTGAAAGTCGGATGTTCAATTCCTGGCGCAGGGCATCGCCCAGGTTCTCCGCGGCCAGCCGTTCGATGCGCTGCGCGTCGATCGTGCGCAGGCGGTGTACCGCTTTCTCCGCCGTGCTCGGGCGGTACTGACCGGTGATCACGGCCTGTTGCAGCTCCAGCGCCGAAGGCTCGAGACGCACGGTGAGCGGTGCCGCGGATCGAATGGTGTCCATCCGGGTGTGGTAGCCCAGCGCGAGCACTTTCAGCAGCACACCCGACGCCAGCCGTTGCTCGGGGATCGGCAGTCTGGCCCTACCGTTCGCATCGCCCGCCAGTGTCGCGGTGGTGGTGCCGGCCTGCCACGAGATGTGCGCATAGGGCACGGGCTGCTTCGTAGCGGCATCGAGCACCGTGACCTGCACCTGCGCCGAAGCGCGGATGCAGGTCACCAGGAGGAGCGCGATGCCGAGGATGCGCATGACTACCGCACCATCAGTCGCTCCAGGCTGCTCGTGTTGCCGTCACTCACCCGGACCAGATACATGCCCGCATCGACCCCGCTCAGGTCGAAGAGGAAGTTGCTCAATGCACCTCGCTGCACGGCGCTTTGTGCGCGCACCACCCTGCCGTTCATGTCCAGGAGTTCCGCACGGGTGAGGCCGTTGAAGCCGTCGAGGATCACGCGCACCTGATCATCGGCGGTGGGGTTCGGATACAGCACCATGTCGCTCGCCGTGGTCGTCCCATCGATGCCCACCGCACTGACCAACTCCTTGTTGAAGGTGATCTCGCCCGATGCGCTGCCACCGAAGCCCGTGAACCAGATCTTCCACAGGTTGCCCGGCACGTCCTTCACGAAGTAGGTGAGCGAGTCCTCGATCACGTAAATGAAATTGTCCATGTCGAAGTACTTCCAATCATACCCGATGGTATTGATCACGGTGTCCAGCCCGTTCCAGTCGTACTCCGCTTCGTTGGTGGGGACGTTATCCACGCGAACGGCCTCCACGCCCTTGTTCAGCAGCGCACCCGTTACGCCGTACCACATGCCCACGTTGGCCGTGTACTTGCCGAACAGGATGTCCCAGTCGGCACTCATCGGTTCACGATCGATGGCGCTGTGGCTCGTGAGTGACCAGTAGGCGAAGTTCTTTCCGGTGTAGTCGGACTTCGCCAACTGGTGCGTCTGCTCGTCGGTGCCGTCGAGGTTGGCGTAGGTGAAGGTGTAGATCCCTGCGCTCAACGCATCGATGCGGATCATCCGGGCGCTTCCATCGGTGAGTACCACCACCTGGATGCTGTCCCCGGCCACCACATGCGTCACGGTGTTGTACATGCCCCATCCGATGTTGTAGATGTCCAGGTCCACATCGGCATTGAACGCCCCTTGGCTCCAATCGGCATCGCTATTGAAGAGGCCCGTCCAATTGGCGGCCATACCGGTGGTGTCCATGCTGCCCCAATCGCCCACGGCATACGGCGTCTGATACACCTTCACCCCTTTCGCCGTGTTGGCCAGGATCCCGGCGTTGAATCCGCCGTTGATCTCGAAGGCGAGGTCCCACTCGGCCAGCGCCGCACTCGACTCCGCATCGGTGCTCAGGCTGTACCAGGTCTGTTCCACGTTGCCCGCTCCGGTGGGGACCGTTACGGACGTTTGCGCTGCGACTTGCGCTGCAAAAAGGATCGTTGGGAGGAGGAGTGCTGTTCTCATTTCGGCGGCGAGACGGATGGCGGTTCTTTTCATGGCGGCGCAAAACGACGACGACGTGTTCCGAGCAACAAGTCCCCGATCGGGGTAATTATCGTTGGTCGGGCAGAATGATGATCCATTCATGGCCGCGAAAGTCCTCTGCGAGCACGAATCCGCGAACCGTCCGCATGGATTATGGCGATCCCGTGACGATCCCTTGACGCTCCATTGACGGATCCCGGAGGCAGCCCGTCAAAGGTTACCTTCGGCGCATCGCTCACGACCTGAAATACGCCGCCATCGACATCGGGTCGAACGCCGTGCGCCTGCTCATCGGCGAGGTGATCGAACGCGACGACCATCCCGTCATCAAGAAGCAGACGCTGGTACGCGTGCCGATCCGCTTGGGTGAGGATGTTTTTTCATCCGGTCGTATCAGCAACGCGCGGCGCGACCACCTCATCAAGAGTCTCAAGGCCTTCCGTCTGCTCACTGAGGTGTACGACATCCCGTACGTGCGCTGCTGCGCCACCAGCGCCATGCGTGAGGCCACCAACCGCGAGGAGACCGTCGCGCGCGCCGAGATGGAGAGCGGTGTCCACATCGAAACGATCGACGGCGAGGTGGAGGCCGATCTGATCTGCAACACCTTCTGGACGCAGGACCTGCTGAAGGACCGCAACTACCTGTACATCGACGTGGGCGGGGGCAGCACCGAACTCACTTGGCTGGAGCACGGCCGCCGTGTGCAACGCGACAGCTTCCGGATCGGCACCGTACGATCATTACAGAGCGGCATCGATCCGCAGGAACAACGGCGACTGCACACCTTTCTGGATGCACTGCGCGCCGAGCACGGCCGGCTGGTGGCGATCGGAACGGGCGGCAACATCAACCGCATCTTCAAGGAGAACGGCAACCGCTTCGGCGAACCGCTCACCCGCAAGGCCATACGCAACCAACGGGATCGTATCGCATCCTACAGCATGGACGACCGGGTGAAGATGCTCCGGTTGCGGCCCGACCGCGCCGATGTGGTGGTGCCCGCCGCCGACATCTTCCTCGACATCCTCGGTCATGCGGGTATCGACGAGGTGTTCGTGCCCAAAGTGGGCCTGGCCGATGGAATCGTGTACGACCTGTACATGCGGAAACGCGGGCATGTGCGCTATCCCCACGTGGAAGTGGTCGGTGCGTGATCGACCGTTCCCGGGTTGTCCTGTGCCCCTTCGCCACAGAAGGTCGCCATTCAGAAAAGCGAGGCCTGCACAGGTCGCTGGCCCACGGGTTCCGCCAGCATCAACTCCTCGGGATACGGCGCGCACATCCCCAGCACCTCGGAGGCGGGGAGCCCGGGCAGGAGCCAGGTACCCCAATGTTCCTCGGCGATGATCACCGGCATGCGCTTCCTGGTGTTGTGTACGAACTCCATCAGTGGATTGGCCCGCGTGGTGAGCACGGTGTACGTGTCCCCGTCCGTGTGCTCCTCCCACAGTCCTCCCAGGCAGAACACGTCCCCGTCCTTCATCGTGATCCGGTAGGGTATTTTTTCCTTGCCCTCGTGCCGCCATTCCTGGAAGGCCGTTACCGGGACCAGACAACGCTGACCGGCTTCGAACGCGCGTTTGAACGTGCGCTTCGCGGCCACCTCCTCGCTGATGGCGTTGAACGTGGGCGTGCGCTTCAGGAACTCCCTGGCCTCCTCATCCGTACGGATGTACCGGGGCAGCAATCCCCAGCGCTGCACACTGATCCGGTCGGGCGATCTGCTGCTCACCACCGGCCATAGTGGTCGGGCGAACGCCGTGGTGCGATCCAGTGGCAGTTCAGGCGGATCCGGATCGCCCACCCGCCGTCCCTCCTCCAGCATCCGCTTGTGCATGCGCT
>JAFDZE010000065.1:8439-11821 GCA_018267155.1 Bacteroidota bacterium
ATGCCCGCCACCGGTCGCAGCATGTACCGTCCCGGAAGGATCATCCGAACCATCGCCCCGTATCTTCGTTGGGTTTACCATGAGAACGACCGCCTCCCTCCTTCTTGTCCTGTCCATCAGGCTTCACGGTGCAACGTACCATGTGGCACCGGGCGGAAGCGACACCGATGATGGCCTGACCCTGGCCACCGCGTTCGCCACCATCCAGCACGGGGCCGATGTGGCCGTGGCGGGCGACAGTGTGTTCGTTCATCCGGGCGGTTACACGGGCTTCGCGGCCATGGACAACAGCGGTACCGCTGGAGCACCCATCGTCTTCCACGCCACCGACCAGGGGGTCAACATCACATCACCGTGCGCCTACAACAACCTGGACGGTATCAATATCGAGAATGTGGCGTGGGTGACCGTTGAAGGCTTCACTGTGAACGATATGCCGCGCACCGGCATCCGCACGGCCCTCACCGACCATGTGACCCTGCGGGACAACAGCTGCAACGACAATTACAAATGGGGCATCCTGTGCGGCTTCGCGGAGCATGTGATCATTGAATACAATACGTGCAGCGGTAGCGAGGATGAACATGGGATCTACTTCAGCAACAGTGCCGATGACCCGATCATCCGCTACAACCACTGCTTCAACAACAACGCCAACGGCATCCACATGAACGGCGATGTGAGCATGGGCGGCGACGGCGTGATCAGCAATGCGCAGGTGTACGGCAACATCATCCACGGCAACGGCGAGGCCGGTGGCAGCGGGATCAATTGCGACGGTGTGGCGAACTCCGCCATCTTCAATAATCTACTGTACGACAACCACGCCAGCGGGATCAGCCTCTATCAGATCGATGGCGGCGCGCCCAGCACGGGCAACAAGGTGTACAACAACACCATCATCAATGCCAGCGATGCGCGCTGGTGCGTGAACATCACCGAAGGATGTACAGGCAACCAGGTACTGAACAACATCCTGATCAACCAGCACCCGTTCCGGGGCAGCATCACGATCGCCGCCGATGCGCTGGATGGCTTCGTCAGCGATCACAACCTCGTGACGGATCGGCTTTCGCCCGATGGCGATGCAACGATCCTTGATCTCCCCGCGTGGCAGGACATGGGGTACGATACCCATTCCCAGGTGGCCGATGCGCCAACCGCACTGTTCGTGGATCCGTTGGTCAACGACTTCCACGCCACGGGCGCCAACGCCCAGATGGTGGATGCCGGTACCTCTGCTGTTTCAAGTGTGGTCAACAACGACCTGGAGGGCCAGGTCAGACCACTTGGGTCGGCGTTCGATATCGGCTGCTATGAGGCCGATCCCAGCACTTCCATCGCACCCGCGCATCCTTCCGATGATGCCCAACTAATCTGGAACTTCCGCGGCACGATATGTTTCACACCCCTTCCCGAGGCTGTAGTCCTAGACTGCTACGATGCGTCCGGGCGATTGCTGTCGGCCCACCGGCTGAGCCCGGAAACCATGCAGGTCCCTGCACCCTCTGCGTCCTGGTTCCTCGTGGTGCTGCGCGATGTGCATGGCCGGGTGGTGAGCACCCAGCGGCTCACGGGTGTGGAATAAGCTCCAAGACCTGCAAGGATCGGCGGGGCATGGGGGTGATAGGACACCGGACCTGCTCCGCTCCGCCAACGCGGGATCCGTGCCATTCAATTGCCAACCGTGGTTCATTGGGATCGAACCGGCGTACTTCCGGACAAGCCATCGCCAGCCTCACGGTGTGCAATGCTGCGAACGTTCCGTCCCTCGGATCACAAACGTTAACGCGCTCCCTCTCGCCCTGCCCAGTGCACCATAGGCGGGCGCTCTACCTTGTGTTCATGTCCACCCGCACGTACTTGTACCTCCTGCTCTTCTTCCTGGCCCAAGCCTGTGCGCCGCCCGCGCCGGAGCATGCCGCGCATCCATCTACTGCGGACCCTACCGTCGCCCGCATCGATACCTTCCTCTCGGCCGCAACGGCGGCGGGGTTCAGCGGGAGCGTGCTGGTGATGCGCGGCGATAGCATCCTGTTGGACAAGGGCTATGGAATGCGCGACCGTGAACAGCAACTGCCGAACACCCCAGGCACCGTGCATGCCATCGGCTCCATCACCAAGCAGTTCACCGCGGCGTGCATCCTGAAGTTGCAGGAAAGCGGCAAACTGAACGTTTCGGACCCCATGGACAACTACCTGCCGGGCGTACCGGCGGACAAGGCCGGGATCACCCTGCATCAATTGCTCACGCACAGTGCGGGCTTTCCCGGGGCGATCGGCGACGACAACGAGGCCATCGACGGCGGAGCGTTCACGAAGCTCGCCATGGCCACGCCGTTGGAATTCAAGCCCGGCACCGCTTACGCGTACAGCAATGTGGGCTACAGCCTGCTGGGCCTCATCGTGGAACAGGTGAGCGGCATGGGCTACGAACGCTACCTGCACGACTCCCTGCTGGTGCCCTCAGGCGTGCTGCATACCGGCTACCAGTTGCCCGACTGGTCCAAGGAAGAGCTCGCCATCGGCTACCGCAAGGACGGTACGCGCTGGGGCACCATGCTGGACCATCCCCTGGTGAACGGTGGTCCCGGCTGGCATCTGCGCGCCAACGGCGGGCTGCTCAGCACCACCCACGACATGGCCGCGTGGATCGGCGCTCTGCGCACCAACACGGTGCTTTCCCAAGCCAGCACCCAAGCCATGTTCACCCCCCACATATCCGAAGGGGAAGGTGCCGGTTCGCATTACGGCTACGGATGGGCGCTCTTCAATACACCGCGCGGTACCCGGCTGATCACGCATAACGGGGGCAATGGCGTGCAGTTCGCCGATGTGCTCTGGTACGCTGATGAAGGCGTGCTGGTGGTGCTGATGAGCAACGCCAACAAGCGCGGCATGCAGGACCTGGCATGGGAGGTGGGCCGCATGGTGTTCGATGCCGGCCACCAACCGCGCCGCGCGTGGGTGTCGGAGGTGCTTCCGGGGATCCCGCCGGGGCCCATGGGCGAGCGGCTGAAAGCACTCTCGGCCGTTCTTTCAGGCGCAGGCACCGATGCCAACCTGGAACCCTGGCTCAAGGCCAACCTGGGGCCCGGCTTCCTGGCCGACGTACCGATGGAAGAACACCTTTCGATCTTCAAGCAACTGCGAACCGATATCGGGACGCACGATGTGGTCGGCGTGGAACGTGCCGGTCCTGACGAATTCATCCTGAAACTGAAGAGCGCCAAGGATGGGGCCATCCGGCGTGTTACGGTGCAGCTGCGCCCCAACGATGCGCTGATCAGTGGGCTCGGCGTGGAGATGGAGTGAGGGCCAAGGCCGTTCCACCCGCCTGGGCCACCTTTGCTTGCATGAACCCGCTCCAGTTCCTCCGCCT
>JAFDZE010000066.1:0-14246 GCA_018267155.1 Bacteroidota bacterium
TACCGACCACCAAGCCTATGAGCAGCAATCCTGTGAGCACCCGCATCAGTTCCAGCGCGACCAGTGGCCCGCGCAACTGGCGCCGGTTGAGCCAGAGGTTCCGGTAGGCAACGGGCTGGATGCGCCGCACTGCGATGGCCCACAAGGACGGCCCCAGGGCCACCAGGGTAATGAGGCCGGTGAGTTGGCCGCCACCGGGGAAAGATCCCTGCCTATCGGTCCATGGCGCGACCACTCGCGCGCACAGGGCGATGATGGCCACGGCGATCACCGTATGCAGTGCCATGTTCAGCAGGTAGGAGCGTAGCAGCTTGTTCCAGTCGCTGATGGACCGCACCTGTCCGCTCTGGTCCGAGTAATGCGCGATCCCCGCCAGCCATCTCCCCGGCAGCAGCCGTGCGATCAATGCATGCATCGGCTCACCCGCCTTGATCATGTAAGGTGTGGTGAACGTGGTGATGGCCGATACCGCCACCGCCACGGGGTACAACAGGTCGCTCGTCACGTTGAGGGTGAGCCCCAGCGTGGCGATGATGAAGGAGAATTCCCCGATCTGCGAAAGGCTCATGCCGGCGCGTACCGCCGTCTTCAAGGGTTGGCCGGCCAGTACCGCCCCGCTCATGCTGCTGAGCGGCTGCCCGATCAGGGTGACCACGCACAGTACCAGCACCGGCAGCCAGTGTTCGCGCAGCACGTGCGGGTCGATCATCATGCCCACCGAAACGAAGAAGATCGACGCGAAAAGGTCCTTGACCGGCTTCACCAGGTGCTCGATCCGTTCGGCCTTGGTGGTCTCGGCCAGCAACGAGCCCATGACGAAGGCGCCCAGGGGAGCGCTGAATCCGGCCGCCACCGCAACGTACACCATGCTCAGGCACAGGGCCACGGACACGATCAGCAGCGTCTCGTCGTTCATCCACTTGTTCGTTCGCTTCAAGAAAGAGGGGATCAAAAAAATGCCCACCACGAACCACAGGACCAGGAAGAAGCCCAGCTTGCCCATCTCGAAGAGCAAGGCGCCACCGGAGAACTCCCGGCTCACCGCCACCGTGCTCAGCAGCACCAGCAGCAGGATGGCCACCAGGTCCTCCACCACCAGCACGCCCAGCACCACCTTGGCGAAGGAGGCGGTCTTCAAACCCAGCTCATCAAAAGCCCGGATGATGATGGTGGTGGAACTCATCGAGAGGATCCCCCCGAGGAAGAGGCTGTCCATCATGGCCCAGCCCAGGGCCCGGCCGGTAAGGAACCCCGCACCCATCATAAAAGATACGGTTACCATGGTGGTCACCACGGCCGTGCCGCCCACCTTCATCAATTTGCGGAAACTGAACTCAAGGCCCAGGCTGAACAGCAGGAAGATCACACCGATCTCGCTCCAGGTGACCAGGTTCTTCTCGTCCATGACGGACGGCACCAGGTTCACATGCGGCCCCACCAGCAGGCCCGCCACGATGTAGCCCAGTACCACGGGTTGTTTCACCACCTTGGATATGATGGTGGTGACCGCGGCCACCGAAAGAATGAGCCCCAGGTCGGCGATGAGCGGAGGGAGGTGTGCCATGCGTCGGTCGTTATACCGCGTCCGCGGCAAGGTAGGCATCGCGTATTGGATGGCCCGATCCATTATATCACACGCATCATACGCCGTGATCCGCATGCCCGATGGCACGGTCCGCACAACGGATCGGCTCCCGAAGGGCCAACGGATAGTTTGGCTCGCCACCATGCGATCCTTCTTTCTGTGCGCGGCGTACGCGCTATCCCTCTTTTGTGGCGCGCAAACGCTCGTACCCGATACGCTCACCCCGGCCATCGTGGAAAGTGTGCGCCCGGACATCGCACGGCTGCCCGCCGTGCAGGACACTTGGATCATGAGCGGGCGCAAGACCGAAGCGATCGACGTGGACGCGCGCGATGCCGCACTCACGGAGAAATATGCGCGACAGATCTTCGCCAAGGTGCCCGGCATTTTCGTGTACGACATGGATGGCACCGGCAATCAGCTCAACATCGCCGCGCGGGGCCTGGATCCACACCGTAGCTGGGAGTTCAACATCCGCAAGGACGGTGTGCTCACCAATACCGACATGTACGGCTACCCGGCCAGCCATTACAACGCACCCATGGAAGCGGTGGCGCGTATCGAACTCGTGCGTGGAACGGGATCGTTGCAGTATGGCGCGCAGTTCGGCGGCCTGTTGAATCTCGTCACCAAGGGACCGGACACCGCGCGCGCGTTCGCCTTCGAGAGCGTGAACACCGTGGGCTCGTTCGGGCTTCTCAGCACCTTCAACCGTGCGAGTGGCCTTATCGGGAAATGGACCTATAACATCTGGATGCAGCGCAAGGGCTCCGATGGCTACCGGGACAACGCGCGCAGCGACAGTCAGGCGCAGAACATCACCATTGGTTTTGCCCCATCACGTGCGCTGGATCTTGTGCTCGAATGGACGCGCAGCGATTACGTGGTGCGGCTGCCGGGCCCGCTGAACGACTCCATGTTCCGTGCCGACCCGCGTGCCAGTACCCGTTCACGCAATTATTATGAACCTGACATCCATGTGCCGTCCTTCACGGTGAAGTGGCGGCCATCAGCCCGCACGCAGTTGCGTTGGACCACCTCGGCCGTCCTTGGTGCGCGCTACAGCACGCTCTTCGACCGGCCCGCCACCATTGCCGATGCCATCGACAGCACGACGCTCCGGTACGCGGCGCGCCAGGTGGATATCGACAACTTCCACAGCTTCACCAGCGAGTTGCGCGTGCGGCATGACTGGACGCTCAACGGTCGCACGAGCACGTGGGCGGCTGGCGCGCAGTTGATGCGCAACGACCTCAACCGTCGCCAGATGGGCAAGGGCACGACCGGTTCGGAATACGACCTGACCCTCACCGTGCCGAGCTGGAGGCGCGACCTGCACTACCGCACGGAGAACATCGCCTTTTTCGCCGAGAGCCGGTGGAGCATGACCGATCGACTCGCCGTGGTCACCGGTGCGCGCCTGGAACTGGGCTCCACGGAACTCGGCGGCCGCACCACCTATTACCCCGGGGACGAGCTGCCCACCACCATCGCGCACAGATTCCCGCTGTTCGGCGCCTCGGCGGAATACCGGTTCAACGGGACAACGAACGCCTATGCCGGCTGGTCGCAGGCGTACCGACCTGTGGTGCTCAAGGATATTATACCGGCCTCGGTGTTCGAGTCGACGGACAAGGACCTGAAGGATGTCACCGGCCACAATGCCGAGGCGGGCGTGCGCGGCACATGGAAAGCCCTCCGCTGGGACGTGAGCGTGTTCCAGCTCGTCCAGCGCGACCGCCTTGGCACTCTGGCCAGCGAGGACAGCGCGGGCAACGTCCTCGTAAGGCGCACCAACACCGGCGATTCGCGCGCGCGTGGCGTGGAGTGCTTCGTGCAGGCCGATATCCGGATCGCACCGCATACCGCTGTCTCGCTCTTCACCTCCACCGCGTGGATGGATGCCCGCTACCTGGATGCGATGATAAGGTCAGGCAATGGCAACACGGACATCAGCGGCAACAATTTGGAATGCGCCCCGGAGTGGACGAGCCGGAGCGGTATCACGTTGCGGTACCACAACGTGCGGATCAGTGCGCTGTTCAGCCATGTATCAGAGACCTTCGCGGACGCGCTGAATACGCGTGAGCCCAACGCGTCCGGTACCGTGGGCCTGGTGCCCGCGTACAGTCTGCTGGACCTGAACGTCACATGGATGCTGAACAGCCGCCTGGAGTTCCGCGCTAACCTGAACAATGCCCTGGATGAGCGGTACTTCACCAAGCGGCCACAGTTCTATCCCGGCCCCGGTATCTGGCCCAGCGACGGTCGGGGATGGTCGGTGAGTGTGGCGTTGCGG
This sequence comes from Bacteroidota bacterium, assembly GCA_018267155.1. GTDB lineage: Bacteria > Bacteroidota > Bacteroidia > Flavobacteriales_F > PHOS-HE28 > PHOS-HE28. Next base: position 3,885 of record JAFDZE010000066.1, read on the forward strand.
GTTTGAAGAGGCGTATTGCACGTGGGCTCCGCTTCCGTGCATGCCGATCCAAAGCCTTGGATAGCTTGCGCGACCATTCACTATGCGCCAGATCCTCTTTCTCCCCCTGCTCGTCGCATGTACGGGCCATGCCCAGTACGCCGGTCCCGAAAGTGTGGAGTACGATCCCGTGGGTGATCGCTATTTCGTGAGCTGCACCGATGACAACAGCATCCGCCAGCGGGCGCAGGACGGCACGGTGTCGGCTTTCGTGGTGGATGCGGGCGGTGCACCGTACGGCATCGAACTCATGGGCGACACGCTTTTCGCCAACGTGGGCGGCTCGGTGCGTGGCTTCCGCACGAGCGATGGCAGCATGGTATCCGATCTGGACCTCGGGGCCTCCTTCCTCAACGGGCTCACCACCGATGGGCATTTCCTTTATACGACCGATTTCAGCAACAAGACCATCCTCAAGGTGGATCCAGTGGCAGGCACCTTCAGCACGCTGGTGAGCAATACGGTGCAGACCCCCAACGGCATCGTATTCGACCCCGCACTCAACCGCCTGTGGGTGGCCTGCTGGGGCGGCAATGCGCGCATCAAGAGCTACGACCGGGAGAGCGGTGCGGAGTTGAGCTCGTATACCACCAGCCTGGGCAACATCGATGGGATCACCCTCGATTGCAACGGCGATATCCTCGTGGCCTCGTGGTCGCCCGGCCGTATCACGCGCTTTGAGCCTTCCTTCACCGCACCGGCCGGGACCGTGGTGGGCACGGGCCTAAGCAGCCCCGCCGACATCGATTATGACGATGTTCATCATGTGGTGTGCGTGCCCAATTCGGGCAACAATACCGTGGTGCTGCCCGAGGTGACGGATTGCTCCACATCGGTGGGTGGCAATGGAACCTACCGGACGATCAACGCCTACCCGAATCCCGCCGACGGTCGTGTGCGTGTGGACCTGCCCGTATCCGGCCCTGAACCCTTCCTGCTGATGGGGCCCACCGGCTTGCTGGTGGGCAGCGGAACCCTGCTTCCCGGGGGACTGCTCGATGTGAGCACACTCCCAGTTGGTACGTATGTTTTCGATTTTACCGGACTGATGCGGTACGTGCGGGTGGTGAAGAAGTGAGGAGTTCCCTGCTCCTTTTCACACGGTTGGTCAACCTCTTCTGCTGTTCACGAAGCGCACGCCCACCAACCGGTCGCAGTGAAGCGCATAATCCTTCACGTACACCAGTACCAGGTAGTCGTTCTCCGTCTGGAAGTGCGAGCCCTCGATGGTGGTCAGATCGGGTACGTCGGAATCCGGTGGGAGGTACGCGTAGCAGTAGTTCACGAAGCCTTGCTTCACCTTGGCCCGTAAAGTGTATGCTTTCTCCTCGGGTGTCCAAGTCATGCGGAAGTCCTTCTGGCATTGGAAGTCCGTCAGTCCACCGTACACGTAGATGCCGCCACTGGCCACCGGGGCATCAAGCGGCAGGGTGAAATTGACCCAGGTGTAGTCGGCTCCGAGGGGATCCCCGTCCATCTGGTCGTTGCGTACGAAAAGCTTGCCGTTGAGGTCCGGCTCCTGCACGTACACCCGGATGTTCCGTTTCACATCGGGCAACAGGAAGACCTCGAGCAGCCCGTCGGGCGAGTGGGCGATCACCTTGATCTCGTTGGTCACGTACCGCGTGTTCTTCAGGTCGTAAGTGCGCCACTCGCTGCCGCCCAGGAAGAGGCCCTCCTTGGGGTGGTCGTACACCAGTTCATTGTCCCGTAGGAATTTCGGCTTGAAGCCGGTGCGCGCATCGTCCCACCGCATGTTCTGGAGCACGGTTACACTGATATCGCTGAACGGATCACGTATCGTGATACCCGGGTGTCGGATCGTGAGATCCAGTTGCTGGGCGATGTCGCGGCGCTCCACATCGCGGCTGGCCTGTATGCTGGCCTGTACGTCGAGCCGCTGCTCGAAGACGAGGAAGCGCCGGGTGAGCACCAGGTCGTCCGGGTCGTTGTTGCGGTACACCTTCAGCAGGTAGTTGCCCGCCACGGCCGGACGCATGAATTCGTTGGGAAGTTCCAACGTGTATTCGATGAAGGGCTGCAGGGTCATACGGCTCTGCTCGGCAGGGTCCACATAGTCGGTGGGCGAGCCCGTGATGTACTGGTTGGTCATCAGGTCGCTGGGCCGCCATTGCGCGTCGCAATGGACAATGGAATAGGTGAGCTGTTCGGGGTTGGGTTGCAGATCATCGAAACGCAGTACCAGCGGGTCCTGCGCGCCCAGTTCGATCACCGGTGGCGCCAGTTCGAAGCCTTTCTTGAAAAATTGTACCGTATGTATGGTGGGGCTGTACACCCGGTCCTCGCATACCAGTTCCTGTGGAGACCAGTAGTCGGGGCCGTTGCCCGCCACTGGCGCGGAGGTGACGCAGGCCGTGACCAGGGTGGTGGTGAGGAGCAGGGCGGGCATGGTGTGGGGGAGGTGCGTCATCGGCTTGATCAGCGGGGGATCCGGGCCAATACGGTGCCGTTCATACCGAACGGACCACGTGGAATGAAAAGTCCGCCGAGGGCGGACTTTGACGAACAAAAGCGGAGAGGGAGGGATTCGAACCCCCGGTACCCGTGAAGGTACTTCTGTTTTCGAGACAGACCCGATCGACCACTCCGGCACCTCTCCGATCGAAGGGCGGCAAAGATAGAGCGGATGCCTTTGCGCGATAGTTGATGCTTGTCGGGCGGGTCCGGACACGATGGACCGGGGTTTATCTTGGCCCCGTACCCCATGCGGTTCCTGCTCCTTACGGCCCTGCTCGTGGTCGGTCATCGGTCGATGGCCCAACGCACGCTGTTCACCCTGAAGAACGGACACGTGGAGTTCACGAGTGATGCCCCCATGGAACGCATCACGGCGGCCAATGACGCGGCCGATGGTATTCTGGACATCGGTGCGCAGAACTTCGCCGTGCGCATCCCGATGCGGGCCTTCAAGGGGTTCAACAGCCCGCTCCAGCAGGAACATTTCTACGAGAACTATGTGAGGAGCGGCGACTTCCCCAATGCGCTTTTCGAGGGCCGCATCATTGAAGAAGTGGACTTGGCACGACCGGGAACCTACCGCGTACGTGCCAAAGGCCGTCTCACCTTTCACGGTGTGATCCAGGAGCGCATCATCCCCTGTGCCCTCGCAGTGGACGCCCATGGCATCCGCGTCACCGGTTCGTTCGATATAGCGCTGGCCGATCACAACATCCGCATCCCGCGCGTGGTCCATCAAAAGCTGGCACCGGTAACGCGTGTGGAAGTGGACCTGCGCTTCGAAGCTCCGGCCCAGCGATGAGGCCCCGGATGCTTCTTGTGCTGATGGTGCTGGTCGCCCGGGCGGCGTGTGGTCAGTATCCGCTCACGCGGACCATTGCCGTAAGGGATGGCCAGCAGGGCGTACAGGTCAGCTGTATGGCCCAGGACAGCCTCGGCCTGCTCTGGCTTGGTGGCCCGCGCGGCCTTTTCCGTACCGATGGTGACCGCACCGATGCCGCATTGCGCACTGACAATGATGCCGTAACAGCGGTATGTGGAACGGACAGTGGCGTACTGGCGGCACTGGCCAGCGGCACCATGATCCGGTGCGAAGGCCTGCACTGCGATACGCTCTGGACGGATACGACCCTGCGGTCCACCCCGGTGCGCACCCTGGCCTTGGCACCGGACCACGGGATCTGGGTCGGCACGCACGGCGGGGGCGCCATGCTCCGGCTTCGGGGAGAAACGTATCGGCTGGGTGCGGCCAACGGATTGAGCAGCGACCATGTGAATGCGCTCTGCCTGGCCGGTAGCGACCGTATGGCGATCGCCACGGATCATGGGATCGTCCTCATGGACCTCGAAGGCCGCCGGATCGCGGAATTGGGCGAGGATCAGGGCGCGCCGGACAACCTGGTGCTCGATGTGTGCCGTGATCCTGACGGACGCGTATGGGCCGGTACCGATCGCGGGGGAGTGTTCAGCTTCTCATCCGATGGTGCGGTCAGTGTAATGGAGAAGATCCCGGCACCCGGTACGGTCCATCAGCTCGCCGCTACCATCGGCCGTGTGTGGATGGGGGTGGAAGGGCAGGGCCTGCTGGTTCGTGACCGGACCGATGGACAAACCTGGTACACGACCTCCGATCCGGAGGAGGGGTCGCGCGTACGCATGACGGACCTGCTTCGTGATCGGGACGGTGCGGTGTGGTGGTGTGATGGGGGTGCCGTGCTCCGCCGTGCAGACCCGTATGTGCTGGTACACACCTCCCATGAAGGACACGATCTCCGGCATGTTTCGGCAGTGGCCACGATCCAGGGCGATCGCATGGCTTTCGCGGTGCGGAACACCGTGCTCCTGCGATCCGCCAAAATCGATGAGGGGCAGTGCATGCGGACCGTTGTCGTGCCGATCGATACCGCCACCACCATCACCTCCTTGCATGCCGACGTGCGCCGGAACCTGTGGGCGGGGACATTCGGGCAGGGATTGTTCCGATTGGATACTTCTGGAAGGGTATATCGTTGCGAATACGGCCCCGACCCCATGAACAGCCACGTGATGGCGCTGCGGACCTCGGGCGATACACTCTGGGCCGCCACGCTCGACGGGGTCTTCAGGATCGTGGAACACGCGGAAGGCGGCCAATGCCGAAAGGTGCCCATCCCCGGCAGCGGGTTCACCTACGATGTGCTGCCCAGGAGCGATGGCTCCGTGCTGGTGGCCACCGATGGGTACGGCGTCATCCGCATTCTCCGTGATGGGTCGGCCCAGCGGATGCCTGGTGCCCGCGACGCGGACCGGACCTTCCATACGCTCTGCACGGATGTGCGTGGTGACACCTGGGCCTGTGGACCGTCCACCGGCCTTTACCGAGTGGATGGTGATCTGCTCACCCCGTTCGTCACCGGCCCGGATCTGGCCATGAACGAGGTGTTCGCCTTCGCCGGCTTCGGCAAGGAACTTTTCCTGTTCGGCGACGGGGGCGCCTTCCTGATCGATCCACGCGACGGCCGCACGCAGGATATCACCAACGCCATCGGCCTTCGTGGTGCACAAGCCGAGCTGAACGATGCGGTGACGGATGACCATGGTGCGCTCTGGACCGCCACCGACCGGGGCCTGTACCGGCTGTCTCCGGGCATGCTGACCGCGAGTGGTCGCGCAAGGGCGGTGATCACCTCGGTGCGGCAGGGCGTCGATGAACTGCCGACCGGCATCCACGCCATGATCGCCGCGGGTGACGATCATATCTCCTTCCGGTTCACCGGCATCCACTACAGTGCTCCGGAGGACCTGCGTTTCGCGTACCGTATGACTGGTATTGATACCGCGCTGCGCCTGACGCGCGACCGCGAGCTCACCTTCGCCCGGCTGCGACCCGGCGAGCACCGGTTCGAGTTGTTCGCGTTCACCGGCCGTGTACCCGACCTCGCGGAACCGGTCACCTTCACCTTCACCATCGCGCACCCCTGGTGGCAGCGCCCGTGGGCCATCGGCCTGGGCGTTCTCGCCACCGCACTCATCCTCTTCGGCGTGCTGCGCTCGCGAGAAAGCCGGATGCGCGTGCGCGACCGCATGGCCAAGGCCGAAGCCGAGATGGAACGGGAGAAGGCCCGCTTCGAGATGCGCGTATTGCGCAGCCAGGTGAACCCGCATTTCCTGTTCAACAGCTTCAATACGCTCATCGGGCTGATCGAGGAGTCGCCCGAGAAGGCCGTGGAACACACGGAGCACCTGAGCGATTTCTTCCGCGAGATCATGCAGGTGCGCGACAAGGATCTGATCCCACTGCGCGAGGAGTTGCGGCTGGTCGACACCTATTTCGCCCTGGAACAGCGACGCTTCGGGGACCGCATCGCCTTGCGCACCCGTGTGGAGCCGGACGCCCTGGACGCCGAAGTGCCACCACTCGCGGTCCAATCGCTGGTGGAGAACGCGTTGAAACACAATCGGGCCACCCACGAGGAGCCGCTGGTGGTGGAGATCACAGCGGAAAGAGGGTCACTCACGGTGAGTAACCCGTTCCGCCCACGGGAAGAGACGGTACACAGCACCGGCTTCGGCGTGGAGAGCATCATCCAGCGTTTCGCCACGATCACGCATAGATCCGTGCGCATCGGCCGCGAGAATGACAACTTTGTGGCCTGTATACCGCTGATAACCCCGGGCACATGAGGATCCTGATCGTGGAGGATGAAGAGGCCGCCCGCAAGCGCCTGATCAAGCTGCTTGCCGGAGCGGTGACCGGGGCGGAGATCGCAGGTACCGCTGATTCGGTAGAATCTGCGGTCGCCTGGCTCGCCGGTAATCCGGTGCCCGATCTGGCGCTCTTCGACGTGCGCTTGAGCGACGGGGACAGCTTCAGCATCTTCCGCCGCACGGAAGTCGCTTGTCCCGTGATCTTCACCACGGCCTTTGACGAGTATGCGCTGCAGGCCTTCCGCGTGCATGCGGTGGACTATCTGCTCAAGCCGGTGAAGAAGGAAGAACTCGTCCTCGCGATCAACCGTTTGCGCACCACGGCCACCGTGCGCGATCTGGCGCCGTTGTCCACCACGGAGACGATGGCCCGAACGGTTGCCCCCATCAAGCGGTTCCTGATCCGGTTCGGTGACCGCTTTCGCGTGGTGGAGCCCAAGGACATCGCGTACTTCCATTCGTTGGAGAAGATCACCTTCCTGCGTACCCGGGAAGGGCGCGACCTGCCGTTGGACGATAGCCTCGACCGGCTGGAGCCCCAGTTGGATCCCGAACAGTTCTTCAGGCTCAATCGGCGCTTGATCGTGCGATTCGACAGTATCAAGGAGCTGGTCGCGTACAGCAAGAGCCGCGTGAAAGTCCTGATGGACCCACCATACGGGGAAGACGCCGTGGTGAGCAGCGAGCGAAGTGCCGAGTTCAAGCAGTGGCTCGCCGGGTCCTGATCGTCCCGTTCCATCCGCCTTTTCGACCGGTCCATCCGGATCTAGGTGTCATCCGAGCAGCCTTGGACGTTGTTTCGTGGACCGATAAGGACTTCGCGATGAACTTCCGTTCACTGGATCACCTCACCTTCCTGCGCCCCAAGGATCGCCGTCGTTTGTTGAGCACCGATGATGAGCACCTGACCGGTCTGGTGATGGAACTGAACCGACTTCCTCATTACAACAACCGACTGGATGCCATCCAACTGGTAGCCGCCATACTTCGAGGAAGGCGACGGACCGGTACGGCCGGTCAAGGACATTGACCGACTCATCCCCATCATTTCCCGGCCCGTCCGGAAGTCGTCTTTCCAAACCCCTTCCACGATGCATTTTCGCACCGCTCCGCATCACCCGGGACCGACCCCTCCAATGAGATACCGCTTGTTCACTGGAATGTTGCCGTTCCTCATGGTGATCGGCATCCTGTTCAACTCCTGCAAGCACGAACCCCTTGTGCCGCCGCAAGCGCCGGCAGGTCTGAACGGAGGCGGAGGAGTGGAACCCGAACCGGAGGACACCTGCGATCCGAACATCATCTGGTTCGAGCAGGAGGTGCTGCCGATCTTCCTCACCCACTGCACCATGAGCGGCTGCCATGGCGATGTGTCCCCCAACGACGCCGACATGGTGTTCACGAGCCATGCCGGTCTCAACAGCGATCCGAATATGATCTCTGATATTTGGGAAGCCATCAACGAGGACCCGGACGATAACGACCATATGCCGCCCTTGGTGGATGACCTGAACATCCCTTTGGACCAGCTGACCCCGGAGGAGATCGCTATCATTGGTGCCTGGATCGATCAGGGTGCGAACAACAACTCCTGCGATGGTGGCTGCGACATGACCGCCATCACCTATTCGGGCACGATCCTTCCCATTGTGCAGGACCGCTGCCAGGGCAGTTGCCATGCCGGCAACAACCCCGATGGCGGCTTGGACTTCACCACCTGGACCGACCTGAACGCGGTGGCCGCTGATGGTACCCTCGCCCTGGCCATCCAGCACCAGGCAGGGGCCGAGCCCATGCCACAGAGCGGGCCGGCCCTGAGCCAGTGCCGGATAGACCAATTCCTCACCTGGATCCAGGACGGAGCCCCGAACAATTGATACCCCGCATGCGTGCTCTACTCCTCCTTGCCGCACTCGCACTGCTCTTCCCGGGTTGTTACTATGACAACGAGGAGGACCTGTATGGCCCATCGTGCGATGCCAGCGTGTTCACGTACAGCGGGCAGATCGGGCCCATCATCGCGGCCAACTGTCAATTGCCGGCCTGCCATGGCGTCAACGGCGAGAACGGTGAGCTGGTCACGTACGAGCAGGTGAAAGCCGTGGTTGACGATGGGACATTCCGCCAGGCCGTGATCGTGGAGAAACGCATGCCCGATGGCGGAGCCCTGACCAATTGCGAACTCACCCTGATCGAGAACTGGCTGAACGCGGGTGCCCCGAACAACTGAACCATGAGACGTTATCTCCTCCTCGCGGTCGTGGCCATTGCGGCCATTGGTGCATTCGTGGGCTACCGCATGTACCAACGACCGGTGGCATCGGCCCAGGGACAGAACGCCGAACTGACCGTGAGCGCCGAAGAGCTTTACCGGGCGTTCAACAGCGACGAAGTGGCTGCGGGCAAACTGTACAACGACAAAGTGGTGCGGGTCTCCGGCGTTGTCCGGGAGGTCGGAACCGAAAGCACGGGGCCGGTGAATGTGCTGCTGGAGACCGGCGACAACCTGGGTGCCGTGGTCTGCGAATTCGAGCGTGCCACGGCACCCGCATTGCAAAAGGGCCAGCAGGTCTCCCTGCAGGGCTTCTGTGCGGGCTTCAACCTTGACGTGCTGTTGCAGCGCTGCGCCACTGTGGAATGATACTTGGAACCCGACTGACAGAACGAACCGATAACCCCATGATCCGCCCATTCGCCCTGAGCCTTCTGCTCATCCCCGCCACCACCTTCGCACAGGAACGGTATGCCACCCGCAACGGCGAGGTCTCCTTCTTCTCCAGTACCCCCATGGAGGACATCACCGCAATGAACCACAAGGCCACCTGCGTCATGGACCTCACCAGCGGGAGGATCCAGGTGAGCATGCTGATCAAGGCCTTCGAGTTCGAGAAGGCGTTGATGCAGGAGCACTTCAACGAGAACTACATGGAGAGCAACACCTTTCCCAAGGCCGATCTGCAGGGCACGTTGAAGGGCTTGAGCGCCGAGGATACGAAGAAACCCGGCAAGTACGCGGTGACCATCGATGGTGAGCTCACCATCCACGGGGTGGTACAGAAGAGGAGCATCCCCGGCACCATCGAGGTGGACGCCGCCGGTGCGATGAAGGCCACGGCCGAGTTCATCGTGAAGCCCGCCGACCATGGGATCAGGATCCCGGGTGATGTGAACGTGGCCAAGGAGATCCGCGTGAACGCGGCCCTGGACCTCCGAAAAATGTGATCCGTACAGGTATTATCCCAGCCCGACCCGCATGCGCAAACTGCTTCCAGTCCTGTTCGCCCTGCTGTTCCTGCCCACCCGGGCTCAGGACGACCTGCTGAGCCTGCTCGGGCAGGACAGTGCGGTGAAGGAGTACACCAATGCCAGCTTCAAGACCACACGTGTGATCAATGCGCACAGCCTGGAGAACACCGCGCATGGTGTGCTGGACGCCCGCATCAATCACCGCTTCGGCCTGCTTTCCGAGGGCGTGGGAAACTTCTTCGGATTGGACGAGTCGACCATCCGGATCGGCTTCGACTACGGGGTGACCGACCGGTTGATGATCGGCATCGGCCGCAGCAGCTATCAGAAGACCATTGACGGATTCGCGAAGTACAAGATCCTGCGGCAATGCGATGCGGGATGCACCATGCCGGTCACCCTGGCCGTGGTGGCCTCGACAGCGGTGACCACCTTGCAAGCCGATGAGGTGCCCTGGTACGAGGAAGGTCGCAAGGACTATTTCTCGCACCGCCTTTCCTATTCCTTCCAGGTCATCCTTGGCCGCAAGTTCAGCGACGCGTTCTCCATGCAGATCATGCCCGGATCGGTACACCGCAACCTGGTGGCCACGGTGGATGACCGCAACGACATCTTCAATGTCGGCGTGGCCGCCCGTTACAAGTTCCTGCGCCGCCTGGCCATCAATACCGAGTATTTTTATGTGCTGCCCGATCAAGGCCCCCGCGATGCCTACAACAACTCACTCTCCGTCGGTTTCGATATCGAAACCGGTGGCCACGTGTTCCAGTTGCATTTCACCAATAGCACGGGCATGTTCGAGCGCGCGTTCATCACCGAAACGAGCGGTGATTTCTTCGACGGGCAGATACACTACGGCTTCAACATCTCTCGCGTGTTCACCCTGTACGACCCGAAGAAGAAGCTCCGCGA
>JAFDZE010000066.1:14401-14766 GCA_018267155.1 Bacteroidota bacterium
GAACAGGAAGGCCAGGAACCAGACCAATCCGCCAAGGTTGCTTGCCTGTTCGCTTTCCACCAGCGAATAGCGGGCGGGCAAAAGGAAGGCGAGGAGCCAACAGGCCATACCGATCAGTTTCTTGGTGTTCATCCCTTGTGTGCTTGGTTCGGCGAATTAACGTCTTCCCCCTGAATGTCGCACCTCACGCACGGTTCTTCAACGGCACGTACGCACGCTCCGTGGCGCCGGTGTAGATCTGGCGCGGGCGCCCGATGGGCTCCTTGTTGTCCACCATCTCCTTCCACTGCGCGATCCAGCCGACGGTGCGGGCGAGCGCGAAGAGGACGGTGAACATGGTCGTCGGGAAGCCGAGCGCCTTCAGC
>JAFDZE010000067.1 GCA_018267155.1 Bacteroidota bacterium
GGTCGACATGGCCAAGGTCTACGAAAACTTCTTGACTGCTGCGCTCACCGAGTCGCTCAAACAACACGGGGGATGGACCCGAGCCCAGGACCGACACCACCTCGACGTCGATGAAGCGATCGCCATGCGCCCGGACCTTGTCTGGTACCGAGACGCAGCACCCGCAGCGGTGATCGACGCCAAGTATAAGGCCGAGAAGCCCGCCGGCTTCCCCGACGCGGACCTCTACCAGATGCTCGCGTACTGCACAGCCCTGCAACTCGACGACGGTCACCTCGTCTACGCCAAGGGCAATGCCGATGAGGTTGCTCACACCGTTCGTCACGCCGACATCAAGATCCACGCCCACACGCTCGACCTCGGGTGCGACCCCACCGCCCTGCTCGCACAGGTGGCGGCACTGGCGAATCGCATCGCCACGAGCCCCCAGGTAGCGCTGTGTTCTTGAACCGGGTCAGGGTCGAAGGCTTTCGAGCGGCCGCCGAGTCGGCGATCGAGTGCTCGTTCCCTGGGCGCTTCACCGTGCTCGTTGGGGCCAACGGTGCGGGCAAGACCACACTCATCCGCATCATCACCCGCATCACCGGCCCGGATTCAGGACGCGTGCTGCTGGATGGACACGCGATGACCGACGCCGATGTCGCGCGCATGGGCTACCTGCCCGAGGAACGCGGCCTCTACAAGAAGATGAAAGTGGGCGAACAGGCGCTGTACCTGGCCCGGCTGAAGGGCATGGACAAGGCTGATGCCTCCAAAAAACTGAAGGACTGGTTTGAGCGCTGGGACTTGGCGGGCTGGTGGAACAAGAAGGTGGAAGAGTTGAGCAAGGGCATGCAGCAGAAGGTGCAGTTCATCACCACTGTGCTGCACGGGCCCAAATTGCTGATCCTGGACGAACCCTTCAGCGGATTCGACCCGATCAACGCCGAACTGATCCGCGGGGAGATCCTGCGCCTGCGCAACGACGGGGTCACCATCATGCTCAGCACCCACAGCATGCCCAGCGTGGAGGAAATGTGCGACCATATCGCCCTGATCGACAAGAGCCGCGTGGTGCTCCACGGCAATGTGAAGGAGATCCGGCGCCGCTATGCCACCGATACCTACAAACTGGAATTCAGGGGGCACAAGGTGGCCTTCGCCGATGCGCTCGCCTACCACGGCGAGATCCTGGAGCACAAGGAGGAGGACGGCATTACCACGGCCCGCGTGAAACTGTTGCACGGCGCCAAGCTCAACAACGTGCTGGGCGCCACGATCCATGCGGTGGATTACATCGGCGCGCACGAGGAGGTGCCGCGCATGCACGACATCTTCATCCGTGCCGTGAGCGAGACCACACCAGAGGCCATAACCAGTGGCATGACGGAATGAGAACAGGATCGGAACGGTGCGACAGTGCGAGGGTGCGAGGGCATAAGAGCGCCGCTCGCACTCTCCCTCCCCCGCACCCTCGCACAAACACCCGTACATGAACAAGATCCGACTCATCATCTGGCGCGAGTTCATCACGCGCGTGCGCAAGCCCAGCTTCCTGATCATGACGATCCTGGGGCCGCTGCTCATCGTGGGCGCCATCATGGCCACGGTGTTCCTCGCCATGCAGGAGAAGGGCCCGCAGACCATCTACATCCACGACGCGGCGCACCTCTTCACCAACAAGCTCACGCCGAACGAGAAACTGGGCATCACCTATTACTACTCATACGACGACCTGTCCGACTCGGCGTTCAAGGCCAGCCCGTACACGATGATGATCCACCTCAACGAGAAGATCATCACCAACGATCAGGCACAGGTCTTCTACAAGGACATGCCCAGCCAGCATGTGCAGAACTACGTGAGCAAGGACCTGGAAAAGGTGCTGCGCCAGGCCAAGCTCGCCTTGGACAGCGTGGATGTGAACAGTTATGACCGGTACAGCCAGCCGCTCAAATTCGAGCTGTACGACATCGACAAGGGCGGGAAACGATCATACGACCAGGTGAAGGCAGGGCTGGGTTTCGCCTTCGGCTACCTCATTTTCATCTTCATTTTCGTCTACGGCGTACAGGTGATGCGGGGCGTGATGGAGGAGAAACAGAACCGCATCGTGGAGGTGCTGGTGAGCAGCGTGTCGCCCTTCCAACTGATGATGGGCAAGATCGTGGGCATCGCCATGGTGGGCCTCACCCAATTCCTGCTGTGGATCGCCATCACCAGCGTGCTCTCCTCGGTGGGCATGGGGATGGCCAAGGACCGCATGGCCGACCTGGCCTCGGCGCAGATGCCCGGACAGGCCACCGTGCAACTGCAGCAGGAGATCGGCGCCACAACGGACCCGAACGAGGCCAGCGAGGACGCACAGGACATGAAGATGGTATTCGACCTCTGGGATGAGCTGCCCGTAGCGCGCATCGTTGGGCTTTTTCTCTTCTACTTCCTCGGGGGCTACCTGCTCTACAGTTCATTGCTCGCCGCCATCGGCGCAGCGGTTGACGCCGAATCGGATACCCAGCAGTTCATGTTCCCGATCACCATCCCGCTCATGGTCGGCATCTTCATCGCTCAAACGGCGGTGTACAACCCGGATGGACCTGCCGTGTTCTGGAGCAGTATCATTCCCTTCACCTCGCCCGTGGTGATGATGATCCGGGTGGCTACCGGCAACGCCTTCGAGCACCCCTGGGAACTTGCCCTGAGCATGGTCCTGCTGGTGGCGGCCTTCATCGGCACGACCTGGCTCGCGGGCCGCATCTATCGCACGGGCATCCTCATGTACGGCAAAAAGGTGTCGTGGAAGGAGTTGGGCAAGTGGCTGTTCTACCGGGGTTGAGCCCATGTGGCCATCGGGCCGGATGCAGGTGCGGCCTTGCGATCGCCAAACGGCGGATGAACAAGTGAGCACGAGGGCACATGCGTTTCGCCATCATCGACCTCGGCACGAACACCTTCAACCTGCTGGTTGCGGAGCATACGGGCAAGGGCGCGCTGCGGATGCTGCACGAGGAAGAGTGCCCGGTTTTCCTGGGACGTGGCAGCACAGAAAAAGGGATCATTACCGATGAGGCCATGGAACGCGCACTGGTGGCCCTGCGTGAACTCATGGACGTGGCGCGATCATACGGTGCAGCATGCGTAAAGGGCTTCGGCACATCGGCGCTGCGCAGCGCGCGCAATGCAACGGACCTCAGCACACGAGCGAAGGCCCTGTTCGATCTGGACATTTCCGTGATCACCGGTGAACAGGAGGCGGAACTGATCCTGGCCGGCGTGCGACAGGCCGTGTCCTTCGGCACCAGACCGATGCTGGTGATGGACATCGGTGGTGGCAGTATCGAGTTCATCCTGGCCACGGACAAGGCGTTGATGTGGAAGCGCAGCTTCGAACTGGGTGCCACTCGCCTGTTGGAACGCTTCACCCCGTCGGATCCGCTCACCATCGACGAGCAATTCCGTCTGGTGACCTATCTGGATACGCAACTCGAGCCGCTCTTCGCGGTGATGGACCGGCACTGGCCCGCAGCGCTCGTGGGCAGTGCGGGATCGTTCGATACGCTGGCGGAACTGGTGGCCCTGGAACGCGGGGACACCTGGGCGCCGGACCAGGTGACCATGACCTTCAGCAACATCGAATTCGATGCGGTGAAGGAGCGGATCATCGGATCCACCCGTGCCGAACGCGTGGTCATCAAGGCCATACCGGAATACCGCGTGGACACCTTGCCGCTCGCATTGATCGCCATGGAGCGCGTAATCGCCCACGGCATCGAAGAACTGCGCTGGAGCCGTTACGCGCTGAAGGAGGGTGCGGCCGTGCGCATGGATCCCGCTTGAGCGGTCCGCACGTCAGTATTTGGCGTGTTTCACGCTGTACCTGAAGTAGATCAGGAAGCCAATGGCGAGCCAGAGGACCAGGCGCAGCCAGGTGTCCCACGGCAAAGCGGCCATCATGAGACCGCAGACCAGGATGCCGAGGATGGGCACCAACGGCACCAGTGGGGTCCGGAAACCGCGCGGGGCATCGGGCATGCGCTTGCGTACGATGATGATGCCGATACACACGAGCACGAAAGCGAGCAGGGTGCCGATGCTGGTCATCTCGCCCACGATATCGCCGGGAACGAAACCGGCGAACAGGCCCACGAAAACCATGAAGAGCAGGTTGTTCTTCCACGGCGTGGAAAAGCGTGGATGCACCTCACTGAAGACGGGAGGCAGGAGTCCGTCCTTGCTCATGCTGTAGAAAACCCGGCTCTGGCCCAGAAGCATCACCAGGATCACCGAGCTGAAGCCCGCCAGGATGGCCAGGATGATGAACTGCCGCATCCACACGTACGGCGTGTGCGCGATGGCCGTGGCCACGGGGGCGAGCTTGTCGGAGGCGTTACCGAATTCGGTGTAGTGGGCCAGGCCGGTCATCACATGTGCGAACACCACGTACAGGACGGTGCAGATGACCAGCGAACCCAGGATGCCGATCGGCATGTCGCGCTGAGGGTTCTTCGCCTCCTGGGCCGCCGTGCTCACCGCATCAAAGCCGATATACGCGAAGAAGATGATGCCGGCCCCTTGGAGGATGCCGCTCCAACCGAAGTTGCCGAAGGCCCCCGTGTTGGGCGGGATGTACGGGTCATAGTTTCCTGGATCGATGTACGCCCAGCCGAGGAAGACGAAGACCAGAACAACAGAGACCTTCAACGCCACGATGACCGCGTTCACCAGCGCGCTCTCCTTGGTGCCCTTGATGAGCAGCAGGCTCAAGAGCACAACGATGCACACGGCTGGCAGGTTGATGACACCGCCCTCGAAGGGTGAGGTCATGATGGCATGCGGAAGGTGCAGGCCGAAATTCATGAGGAACTTGTTCAAGTACTGGCTCCATGCAATGGCCACGGTGGCGGCCCCCACGGCGTACTCCAACACCAGGTCCCACCCGATGATCCAAGCGAAGAGACGCCCCATGGTGGCGAAACTGTAGGTGTACGCACTGCCCGCGATGGGGATCATGCTGGCGAACTCGGCGTAGCACAGCCCGGCGAAGGCGCAACCGATGGCGCTGATGAGGAACGAAATGGTGACCGCCGGTCCAGCATGCTCCGCCGCCACCTTGCCGGTGAGCGAGAAGAGACCGGCACCGATGATGGCCCCGATGCCCAGCAAAACCAGGTTCGTGGCCCCGAGGTGCCGTTTCAACGTGCCCTGCCCTTCTTCCTTCGCCTCGCCAAGCAGCACGCTCAACGGCTTCCGTACGGTATGTGAACTCATCGGCTTTTTGTTGCGTGGCCAAACTAACCGGAAATCCGGATGGGCGGAGGGATATTCTCCCCGGATGCGGAATACCCCGAACGTATCGCTACGCGACAACGCTCGAAGCGATGTACGCGCCGCTTGTACCTCACCGCCTCATGGCCCGGAAGTGCTCATACCGGCAAACCAGGTCGCGTACCGCAATGAATGTATCCGCTCCCCTGCAATAGCCATGCTTCACAGCGGGATCCCCGAAACATCGCGGCAACGCCAGCAAGGTGATGGCCCGCTCCACATGTCCGTCCCAACGCCGGGGGTCGAGGTTGAACTTGCCGGCCAAGGCCCGGGCATCGCCCACATGTCCTTGTCCGGCATGCCATGCGGCCACCACGAAACGCAGACGCTGGTCAGGGTCGGGCACATCGCTCCGCCAGCGCGCATCGATGTCGGCCAGGAAGCGTGCGGTGGTATCCAGTCGTGCCTGGTCCATCCGCGGTGCGATCCCAGGATCGAGCGCTCGATCCTGGTCGTCCCCGGTGGAAGTGAGCGTCGTATCCATCCGCTCATCCTGGAGCACCACGGCCGCGAGCAGGCCCCAATCATGTCCCTCACGCGGGGGGGTCGGCATGCGAATGTCCGGCGGCAGTGCCGGCGTCGTTCCGGCACAAGGCACCGAAGGCATGGCCCCACGTTCGGGTATTTCGGTACCATATGCGCTCATCAGCAGGGCCATGGCCTCCTTCTTCTTGGGGTCGGCCAGGCGCTCATCAATGGCCCGTTGCAGATCGCGGGCGTTCGTTCGCATCCCGAAGACCACCGGCACAGGCTGGGCGTAAGGCCGGCTGAAATACAATTGGGGGAAGCACTTCGCGAAGAAGGCCGCACTCCCGTCCGATACGATGGCTGCCCGGATGTGCCCGAGCGCCACGTTGATGACCGCCTGGTCGCCGAAGCGCGAGGTGTCGGTGAAGACCGTGCGCTTCTCGAGGTCCGCCTTCCCATCATTGCCGGGGAAGCGGAGATCGCGTGGTGCGAAGGTGGACCACACACTCACCCAGGCCGTGTCGGGGGCTACGGAAAGATCGGTATTCAGGCCGAGATAGGGATCGGGGCGTAACGTGGTGAATACCGGGGCCACATAGCGGTACGGCAATGAGCTGATCGTCCAGCGGGCGACCGGGTTGCGTTGTCCGAGGTTGGCGGATATCACATCGCCCACGCCCCGCTGCAACATCGGCAGCAAGCTGTCCGGCCGGGCCACAGGAACAGCCTTGATGGGTACGTTCAGTTCATGGGCCAGCCGTTTGAGCAGTTCGTACTCCATGCCCGATTCCACACCGGGCGCATGTTCGTACACCAGATGATTCCGCACCACGAGTACACGCAAGGTGTCGCGGCGGATGGCATCCAGGTCGCGGTCGGTCGGTTTGCCGAAAGGCGAGGCTCCATACAGGCCACGTGTGGACCCTGGTCCGAACAAGGCGATGGCCATCGCCACCGCGGCCGCCACCACACCTCCGAGAAGCAGGCGCCTACGCGTGATGATGGGTGCGTTTTTCGCCATGCGTCCGGCTCACGGTGCGATATGGTTCAATACTACGACCAACGGTCCTTATCCCGGTCGCACCAGCTGTTCCTACGGTAGTTGTTCCGCACGAACGGCGTTCGGGGTGGTGCTTCCCGTATTGGTGAGGATGATGTCGCGGTCGTTGGCGCTGCCGGTGTACTTCACGATCCCGTCCAGGTTGGTGTCGGTGCGCAGGTAGCCCGCAGCACTGCCGTTCGGTGTTGTGCTGCCCACAGCCAGAAGGATCGGGTCGCGATCGTTGCTGCCGCCGGTGTACTTCACCGTCGCATCACCCGTGGCGTTCCCCGTCCACAGCGCGCGCACCGCGCCGATCGCGATCCGTGCATCCGTCCCGAACGTGCCGGTGGCCACGCTGGTGAAGTCGATGGGGGTGGGTGCCTCGTCAAGCGTGATCGCGGTGGCCGTCATGGCGCCAAGGTGGTTGCGGTGCCGAACGGCCACATGATAGTCCCCCGCACCCACGCCGAACACCACGGGCGAAACCCCATCGGTGGCGGTGATATCGCCATCGCGCTGCACCAGAGCGCTGCGCGTGGCCAGTACCTGGGCTGGTGAACCGGCATCCCGTAGTTCCAGCAGGACCCAATCAACGACCGCATCGGCACCGGAGGTCGAGGTGACGCCGGCTCCGAGGGTCTCTCCTCCTCCCCCGTTCACATGGGTGAAGCCGAGTGCGGTGAAGGGCTCGGTGTTCGGGATCAGCCCGGCCGTGCGCAGGCCGTCGGCCATCAGACCATCGGTGCTGTTGTACGGCCCTTGCAGGAACACGCGTGCGGAAACACTCACACCGGGCGAGTAGGTGGCACAATTGGTCAGGATGTATTGCAGGCTGTTGTTCGCATTGATGCGTCCGCCGGTCACGGTCTGCCCGGGCAGGTTGCCCACCTGGTCCACCCCAGCGAAAAGAGCGGTACGCACCGCGTCCGCAGCTCCCTGCGGATCGGTATGGGCCAACTGCGCCAGTCCGCTGCACGGAGCGCTGTACAGGAGGGCTATGACCCCCGCGGTGAGCGGCGTGGCGAAGCTGGTGCCACTGGTGGTGGTGTATCCGTTGCTGCTGCTGGTGGTCCGCACGCTTTCGCCCGGCGCACCCACATCGATGGTGGCGGCCCCGTATCCGCTGAAGGTGCGCTGGTCGCTGCTGTTGGTGGCGGTGACGCTGATCATGTACGGGCTGCTGCAGGCCGTGGGCATATCGCCCACCACATCCACGTTCAGGTTGCTGTTGGTGGTGGCGCCGCAGTTGAGGATGCCCGCTTCGCCCAAGGTATCATAAAAGCCGCACCAGAGCGGGTAGTTGTCCGGGTCCGCCTGATCGATCCCCCAACTGCTGCTGGTGGCCACCACGAACGCGCCTTCCAAACCGTTGGTATCATTCCAGCGTTGGCGCTGGGCAAGGGCATAGGAATAACTGGCGATCACGTTGGCCTCCGTGAGGCTGCCGATCCGCACGGGCATCATTTTTACGGCCCAATTCGCCCCGGAAACGCCGTTCGCGTTGTTCCCCTTCGCTCCTACCATGCCGGCGCAACTCGTTCCGTGGCTTCCGCTGAAAAGCGAGTTGTCGTTGCCGGCCGAGGGATTCCATCCGAAGACATCGTCCACGTAGCCGTTCGCATCATCGTCGATCCCGTTCCCGTCGATCTCCGCACGATTCACCCACGCGTTGGCGTTCAGGTCGCTGTGACTCCGGTCGAACCCCTCCACCACGCACACCACGATGGTGTCGCCCAAGGCCGTGTTGCCCCCTGTGGTGATGTTCCAGGCCAGGTCGCTGTCGATGTCGTTGTCCTGCGGGTCCACATGATGCCACTGCTGGCTGAACTGGCTGTCGTTCGGTGTGATCCGCTCATGTACCAGGTGATTGAACTGAGCAGCTACGACGGCAGGATGTCTGCGCACCATTTCCAATGCGCGGGCTCCCGGAAAGTCCGGGTCGTGCTTCAATAACCAGATGTTCGCTGGCAGGCTCACCACCCGATCCACCACCAGGCCGGGGGGCGCATCCGGTGCGCGAAGCAGGTCGCGCATCACGGCCTGCACATCACTTCCCTTCTGCAGGCCGATGAGCAGGTCGCCGACCACGTGATCGGCCCCGGGACCGTTGATCTTGGGCTGCTGTGCCAGGAGAACAGCGGAGACGCAGAGTACAGGAAGGATGAGCAGTTTGCGCATGGTCGTGGTGTTCAGTCGGGTGGGTATGGCCCTCAGGGCAGTTGTTCGGGGCGCGAATTGTTCGGGGTGGTACTTCCCAGGTTCACCAGGATGGGATCGCGATCATTACCGTTCCCCGTGTATTTCACGATACCATCCAGGTTCACATCCTCGGTCCGGTATCCGGCGATCGAGTTGTTCGGTGCGATACTGCCAACGGCCAGCAGGATCGGATCGCGGTCGTTGCCGCCACCGGTGTACTTCAACGTGCCGTCGGCAAACGCATTACCGGCCCAGAGCGCCCGTACAGCACCGATCGCCTTGCGCGCATCCGAGCCGTACGTACCGAAGGCCGGGCTGGTGAGGTCGATGGAGGTGGGCACATTGGAGAGTGCGACCGCAGCGCCGGTCATCACACCCAGGTGGTTGCGATGCCGTACCGCGATGTGGTAACTGGAGGCAGGAAGATCGAACTGTACCGGTGATACACCATCGATGGAGACCACATCGCCGTCGCGTTGCACCAGGGCCGTGCGCGAGCGGAGCACGGTCCCGGGCGTGGTCGCGGACCGCACTTCCACTACTACCCAATCCACGATCGCATTTCCTCCCGTGATGGCCATTACCGGGGCCGAGGTGCCAGGCGTGGTGTTGTTCACCAGCGTGAAACCGGCCGCAGTGTACGGCTCAGTCAGCGGGACCAGTCCCTGCGTGCGCAGGTCGTCGCGCATGAGGCCTGTGCCACTGTCGTACGCCCCCTCAAGGAAAAGCTTCATGTTCACGGGCAATTGCGGACCTGCGAGCACACGGAAACGCCACCAGCCCGTCGGCGCCGTGATCGGACGCATCTGCACCTTGCCGTTGTTCGCCACCGCACCTATGTAATAGTAGATCATGCTGCCGACCGCCTGGTCCGGAATGGTCGCGCTCCAGATGTTCCCGCCGGTGGGCAGCATCGCAAGGGCGGCGTATCCCTGAAGCGTATCCGTGGTCCAATAGACCTGCGCGTTCGCAATGCCGCTCTGGTGACGCAGGTATGCGCTCACGCTATAGCCGCTGCCGGTGTTCGTGCGATCGCTCAGGCGCTGGTGCCGCATCAGCAGCGGCTTGGAAGCTCCGATGGCCTTGGTGATGCAATGCAGCGCGCCGCTCTGGCTGATGATGTTCCCGTTGGATTCGTCGCAATCGATGCCGATGACGCGGTAGCCCGGCAGCTGTTCACGGTAGATGCGCAGGGCGGTGGTATCGTACTGCGGCCGATAGGTGGGCACCAGGATGGTACGGTTGATGAAGATGCTGTTCGTATAGGTGCGGTAGTCTGCGCTCGGTGCGTAGGCGCCTCCGGTGCTCGGAGGCATGGGCACGCGTACGATGCGGTAGGGCGTACCATAAACGCTGGTGTAGTTCTGCTGGATCGCGGCGATGTTGGCTTCGATCTGTGGACCGTCGCTGGTCCCAGCAGGGAACTGTCCGATGAGCAGGGTCTCCTCATCGAGCAGTTTCATGTGCATGTCGATGTGATGGATGCCATCGTAGGGCAGGGTGGCCATGCGGATGTAGCGGCCGGGGTTGATGCCCATCCAGGTGTTCATCATCGCATCCACCTGTGCGGGCGTCTTGTCCGTCTGGTTGTAGACACCGCTCGGACCGTTCTCATCGATCACGAGGTTGCTGCTGAAGGCCGTGCCGAAACCGTCCGCCATGAAATTGCCGCCGGTATGCACCAGGTCGTTCGGCGCATTGGTGGTGCTGTACACCGCCTTGTTCTTGAAGGTGCCGATGGCATCCGGGCTCACGTCATCGTTAGGGCGTGGACGGTTGTAGATCCAATCGAGCAGATAGAGACTGTCCACCTCGTTCTGGTAGATGCACTCCGCACCATAGTCACGCATCCAGATGCTGTTGTAGGGGGTGACCAGGAAGGAGATGTTATTGAGGTTCGCCAGCGCCGGTCCACCGGCGTTGCTGGCCAGCAGATAACTGCTGATGCTCGCCTGTGAGTTGCTGCCTGAACTTGAGCAGAGGATGAGCACCTGGCACTCTTCCTTGGCATAGCGCACGATCTGCTTGAGGATGCTGGGGAAACTGATCCAGCTCACACACAAGGTCTGTACCTCCTCCCACTCGGCCATGGTGCGCGGCGCGAACGGCGGCGGCGTGGTGACGCCCCGGTCATCCGAGGCCCGAGAATCGCGGTAGGCACGAATGAGATCCGCCTCGTGCGAAGCCAACCCATGAGGTAACCCGCGCTGGGCGAAGGTGGAGATGGACGAAAGAAGAGCGACCGCGAAGGCCGCAATGAGGCGGAGCAGCTTCATGCAGGTTGGTGCCGCGAAACTAGGCCTTGGCGAACGCCGTGCCCGCGGATCCGACCAAGCCGGAGCGCGACGAGGTCGCCGGCTACGGTAACTGTTGAATGCGTGTACTGTTCGGCGTGGTGCTTCCTACGTTGATCAGGATCACATCGCGGTCGTTGCCGGTGCCGGTGTATTTGATCACGCCATCCAGGTTGGTATCGCGGCGGTCGTACACATTGCTCACCATGTTGTTCGGTGTGGTACCCCCGATGGCGGTGAGGATGGGGTCGCGGTCGTTGCCGGCGCCTGTGTACCGGAGTTGGCCATTGCCCGTTGCATCGCCCGCCCAGAGGCGTTGGATCCCGCCTTTCAGGACCTGCGCGTTCGTACCATAGGCTCCCTGGTACCACCCGGTCAGCGTGCCTGTAAAGTCGTGCCGGCTGATGTTGGGGTCCACGTTGTGGAAGTGCGCCGAGGCCGACATCACGCCGAGGTGGTTCCGATGCCGCAAGGCGACGTGATAGACCGCTGGGGCGATGGGGCAATTCACATAGTTGTCCCCATCGGCATCGACCACATCTCCATCGCGTTGCAGCAGGGCAGGCTTGGAGTAGAGGATGGTGCTGGGTGCCGCGGCATCCCTGACCTCCACCACCACCCAGTCCACGAGCGCATCGTTCCCCGAAACGGCCAGCAGGGATGGCGTGATGCTCATGTTCGTCGGTGAGCCGACGAAAGTGTATCCGAGCCCCGTATAGGGTTGTGCCAGCGGAAGGAGGCCGGCCGATCGCAGCCCGTCGGTCATGAGCGCACCGGAGGGTAGTGCCCCATCCAGTGCGGCACGGATCCTCAGGTTGATGCCGCAGTCCCCGGGCGTTACGGACAGATCAGTGGGGAACACGTAGGTGTCCCAGCAGTACTCGGTCCCAAGCTGGTCCGTGTATCCCGGGAGATCCAGCGTGTGTACGCCCGCGTTCAAGGGCACCGCATAGCGCCATTTCCCGCCGATCTGCGTCCAGTGGGACAGAAAAGGCTGAATGGGGCCAAAATCAACGGAAAAGGTCCATTGCTCGGTCGGCGGCCAGCCTATGGTCTGAAGCTCCAGCCAGGTCATGCCGACGGAACAGTCCGCAAGGGTCGACTGAAACGCATTGCGGAAGACGCATTGGGCCCGTGATGTGAAGGACAGGCAACAACCGAGCAGGAAGAGCAGGTAACGAGTCATCGTGGTGCCTTTGCTGGGTAAAGATATGGTTCCTGGTCCCGTGAACCTGATCCTTGAGCGGCGGTCAGGGCAGAAGATGCGTCCGAGGCCGCCGATCCTATCCAAGACGCCAGAAGCCCGGCCGGTTGCCGGAAAGTTACCACGTCGCCGATGATCCCCGCCGTCGGAACAGAGGGTTCGGCATTCAGTCACCAACTTCACCGCCTCCTAACCGAAAACGATGGCGAAGATCCTGGTGGTTGATGATGAGAAAGCGATCCGCAATGCCCTGCGGGACATTCTGGAACACGAGAAGCACGTGGTGGACGAGGCCGAGGACGGTGCGGCCGGGCTGGAGAAGGCCAAGAAGGGCAGTTTCGACGTGGTGCTCTGCGACATCAAGATGCCCAAGGTGGATGGGCTGGAGTTCCTGCAGAAGCTGATGGCGCACAACGACGAGATCCCGGTGATCATGATCAGCGGGCACGGCAACATCGATACGGCTGTGGACGCGTTGAAGAAAGGCGCCTTCGACTTCATCGAGAAGCCGCCGAACATCAGCCGGATTCTGGTGGCCGTGCGCAATGCGCTGGACCGGGGCAATCTCGTTCAAGAGACGAAAACGCTCAGGCAGAAAGTGCAGAAGGAGAAGACCGGCGTGAACCGCATGGTCGGCGAGAGCAAGGCGCTGGGCGAGATCCGCGCGATGATCGAGAAAGTCGCTCCGAGCGATGCGCGCGTGCTGATCACGGGAGGCAACGGCGCAGGCAAGGAAGGCGTAGCGCGCATGATCCACGAGAAGAGCGGCCGTGCCTCAGGTCCCTTCATCGAAGTGAATTGCGCGGCGATCCCCAGCGAGCTGATCGAGAGCGAGCTGTTTGGCCACGAAAAGGGGTCCTTCACCTCAGCGATCGCGCAACGCAAGGGCAAGTTCGAGCTGGCGGACGGCGGCACGCTCTTCCTCGATGAGATCGGCGACATG
>JAFDZE010000068.1:0-1173 GCA_018267155.1 Bacteroidota bacterium
CTACCACATGCAGGAGGCCGGAGCGACGGCTGACATCGAGCTGGCCTACACGCTGGCCGATGGCATCGAGTACGTGCGCACGGGCATGGCCGCCGGCATGCAGGTGGATGAATTCGCCGGGCGGCTCAGCTTCTTCTGGGGCATCGGCATGGACCTCTTCATGGAAGTGGCCAAGATGCGCGCCGGGCGCCTGCTCTGGGCCAAGATGCTGCACGGGATCGGCGCGAAGGACAAAAAGAGCCTGGCCCTGCGCACCCACTGCCAAACCAGCGGCTGGAGCCTCACCGCGCAGGATCCCTACAACAACATCGCGCGCACCACGGTGGAAGCGTTGGCGGCCGTGCTTGGTGGCACGCAATCGCTGCACACCAACTCGCTGGACGAGGCGATCGCGTTGCCCACGGACTTCAGCGCCAAGATCGCGCGCGACACACAGCTGTACTTGCAGAGGAACAGCGGCATCACCAAGTGGATCGACCCGCTGGGCGGTAGTTATTATGTGGAAAGCCTCACGCACGAACTCGTACACAAGGCCTGGGAGCGCATCATGGAAGTGGAAGAACTCGGCGGCATGGCCAAGGCGATCGAAAGCGGCCTGCCCAAGATGCGCATCGAGGAAGCCGCTGCGAAGCGACAAGCCCGCATCGATACCGGCAAGGACAAGATCATCGGTGTGAACGCCTACGAGGTGGATGAGGAGACCCCGATCGAGTTGCTGGAAGTGGACAATGCGAAGGTGCGCGAACAGCAGGTGGAACGGTTGAGGAGGGTGAAGGCGGCGCGGCACGAGGGGAAAGTGAAAGAAGCGCTGGAAGCATTGACGAGTGCTGCGCGGAGCGCAGGGCTGTCCGATGTCTTAAGTCCTATGCCAAATGCTCAGGGCATTGGACATAAGACATCGGACATCAGCGATGGACCTGCGCGCGGGAACCTCCTCGAACTCGCCGTCAACGCCGCCCGTGCCCGTGCAACCTTGGGGGAGATCAGCGACGCCTTGGAACAAGCTTTTGGCCGCTATGCTGCCGTGCCACGTACGATCAGTGGTATTTATTCTGCGGAAGCCATGCAAGATCCGGAGATGAAGGAGGCCATGCGCCTTGCTGATGAATTCGCCAAGCAGGAAGGACGCCGCCCGCGCATCCTGGTGGCCAAGATGGGCCAGGACGGCCACGA
>JAFDZE010000068.1:1186-24090 GCA_018267155.1 Bacteroidota bacterium
CGCGGCGCCAAGGTGATCGCCACCAGCTTCGCCGACATCGGCTTCGACGTGGACATCGGCCCGCTGTTCCAAACGCCGCAGGAAGTGGCCAAGCAGGCCATTGAGAACGACGTGCATGTGCTGGGTGTGAGCAGCCTCGCCGGTGGCCATAAAACACTGGTGCCCGAGGTGATCAAGGAATTGCGCGAGACCTGGAAGCGCCCAGACATATTGGTGGTGGCCGGCGGCGTGATCCCGCCCAACGACTTCGACTTCCTCAAGCAGGCTGGTTGTTTCGATGTGTTCGGGCCGGGAACCAAGATCCCGAAGGCGGCGAAGGGGATCATTACCAGGCTGATGCAGACCTGATCCCGGGCACGCCGCAAACGCGGTGATCCATGCCGAGGTGGATGCTCCGCGTTTTGCCAATGCCACCTTCCAACCCGTGTAACCGGCACATGCCGGATGTGCGTCCCATGGGCATGACCATGATCACCGGCACCATCCGTATCCTGGCCTCGGCCATCTTGGCCGCGCCGATCCTCGCAACGGCCCAGTCCACCCCGGACCATCAGGCCCTGTTCGACGCCGCCCTGGCCGAACACTTCACCGCCGATGCGCCCGGTGGTGTGGTACTGGTGGCCAAGGGCGATCAGGTGCTGTACGAACGTGCGATAGGCCTGGCCGACTTGGCCACGAAAAAGCCGTTGACCACGGCGAGCCAACTGCGCATCGGCAGCGTAACCAAGCAGTTCACCGGCGTGGCGATCCTGCAACTCGCGGAACAGGGCAAGTTGAAGGTGACCGACGAGATCCAGAAGTACGTGGACTTCCCGAGGAAAGAGCACCCGGTCACGATCGAGCACCTGCTGACGCACACCTCGGGCATACCGAATTTCACGGACCTTCCGCTGTACCATGCGGAGGCTTATGCCAAGGAGGCCACGCTGCCCGAGCTGATCGCGTACTTCAAGGACCTGCCGCTGGAATTCGAGCCGGGCACGAAGTGGAGCTACAGCAACAGCGGCTACATCCTGCTCACGGCCATCGTGGAACGGGCTTCCGGCATGTCGTGGACGGACTATGTGGCGGAACACCTGCTGCGCCCGGCGGGCATGGCGGAGAGCAGCGCATCACTGGCCAGTGCCATGCTGCCGAACGAACCGGGCCTTGGCTACCAGCCCGAAGGCGATGGTTGGATACCGGCTTCCCCGGTCAGCCTCACCTGGCCTCGCGGTGCAGGCGCGATCCGCAGCACCGTGGGCGACCTGTGGAAGTGGAACACGGCGGTACACAAGGGCCCTTTGCTTTCACCCGCCATGCGCGAAAAGGCCTTCACGGACCACAGGTTGGCGGATGGCTCGCTTTCCCATTACGGCTACGGCTGGATGTTCATGAACGTGCAGGGAAGTCCCACGCACGAGCACAGTGGCGGCATCGACGGTGCCACGAGCAATGTGGTGTACCTGCCGCAGGAGGAGATCTTCGTGGCGGTGCTGGTGAACCGGGAATCCTCAGATGCTTCGGCGCTGGCACCCAAGCTGGCGGCGATCGCCCTGGGCAAACCGTATGGTGGAGCCGAACAGCCACTACCGGCCGAACTGGCGCAACAATACACCGGGGTGTATGTGAACGCGGACGGTGTGGAGCGCTACATCACGGCCGACGTCCATGGCTTGCATGCACAGCGCCAAGGGGGCGGCCGCTTCGATCTCCGGTATTTGGGTGAGGACCGCTTCATTTACACGCATGATGTGATCAACCTGCATTTCCAACGCGCCGACAGCAAGGTGACCGGAGCCCTGTTCCAAGGACGCGACCGTGAAGAAAAGCTGACCCGGACCGACAAGCCCCTGCCCGTGCGCAAGGCGATCGCACTGCAGCATGCCGATCTGCAACCCTACGTGGGCGAATATGAACTGGCACCCGGCTTCACGCTGACGTTCCGCACTGAGGGCGACCGCTTCTTCGTACGCGCCACCGGCCAGCAGGAGTTCGAGGTATTCGGCTCCGCGCCGCACGAGTTCTTTCTCACCGTGGTGGACGCCAGCATGACCTTCCACCCCGAGGCCGATGGCGCGGTGAACAGGCTCACCTTCCGGCAGGGCGGTGAGATGGAGGGAAAGCGGGTGAAGTAGCGCCCTTCGTTCGCTCATTCCCTCCACAAGCGATATAAGTTATAGGCATTTACAGTGCTTAAAAGCATCAATATGATAGATTGATGACATCAATGATGCTGTTAAACATCATTGATAATGAACTGGTCGAAGAAGAAATACGTATACTTGTGGGGTAAAAGCTGCGTTATAAAGCTAAATACGCTTTTGCGATGCCTATAAACAGCATTAACTGGAATCTGCTGAGCAACCAACAAATCGTGGCACGGCTGGGCAAGGAGGTCAAGCGGATCCGCCTGGAGCGCAACCTGAGCCAGGCCGAGGTGGCCGAACGCGCCGGCCTGGACCGCACCACTGTTGGGAAATTGGAGGCCGGTCGGGCCGCCACGCTGCTCACCGTGGTGCAGGTGCTGCGGGCTCTGGGCAAGCTGGAACTGCTGGATCCTTTCCACGCCGAGCCGCAACCCACGCCTTATATGCTGGTGGAGGCCCAGGAAAAATACCTGAAAAAACAGCGCAAACGCGCCGGCCGCAAGAAGCCCGATGTCTTAACTCCTAAACCCAAGAGCACATGGTAACCCATGCCAGCGTGTTGTTGTGGGGTCGAAGGGTGGGCCTGGTCGTCTGGGATGAGCAGCGCCACCGCGCCCAGTTCCAGTACGACCGCGATTTTACACGGAGCGGGCTGGAGGTGGCGCCGATCCAGATGCCATTGAGCAAGGCCCGCAACGGCGAGGAGGTCTTTGCCTTCGGCAACCTGCGCGACGAGACCTTCAAGGGGCTGCCCGGCCTGCTGGCCGATGCGCTACCCGATCGCTTCGGCGATACGTTGTTGAATGCCTGGTTGCGGCAGCAGGATCGTCCGCTGGGTTCGGCGAACCCGGTGGAGAAGCTTTGTTTCTTGGGCCACAGGGGCATGGGTGCGCTGGAGTTCGAGCCGAGCCACGCCGAGTTGGAGGCCAGCAGCGAGGCCCTGCGTGTGGATGAGCTGGTGCGCGTGGCGCGCGAGGTGCTTGCGCAGAAGGAGAAGTTCAAGACCAGCCGCAAGAAGGGCGAGCAGGAGGCGCTGTTGGACATCATCCAGGTAGGCACCTCGGCGGGCGGCGCACGTGCCAAGGCGATCGTGGCGTACAACCACAAAACCGGCGAGGTGCGCAGCGGCCAGATCGACGGGCTGGAGGGCTTTTCCTACTGCCTGATCAAGTTCGACGGTGTGACCAATGCGGCCTTGGGCGATCCGAAGGGTTACGGGCGCATCGAGTACGCCTACCACCTGATGGCCGTGGCCTGTGGTATCAATATGATGCCCAGCACCCTGCTGGAGGAACGGGGCCGCGCGCACTTCCTCACGCAACGCTTCGACCGCGTGCAACATGCGAAGACCGGCGAAACGGTGCGCCTGCACATGGCCACGCTCTGCGGGGTGGCCCACATGGACTTCAATGACCCGGTTCGCTACAGCTACGAGGAGGCCTTCGCGGTGATGCGCCTGCTGGGCCTGGCCTACCCAGATGCCGTGGAGTTCTTCCGCCGGATGTGCTTCAACGTGGTGGCCCGCAATTGCGACGACCACACCAAGAACACCTCCTTCCTGATGGACCCGCAAGGCGAGTGGCACCTCAGTCCCGCCTACGACATCACCTTCGCGTACAACCCCGCGAACCTCTGGCTGAAGCAGCACCAGATGAGCGTGTGCGGCAAGCGTTCGGACATCACCCGCGACGACCTGCTGGCCGTGGCCAAGGAGATGAATATCAAGAAGGCCGATGCGATCATCGATGAAGTGGTGGCCGGGGTGAAGAAGTGGAAGACCTTCGCGAAGAAGGCGGAGATGGACGTGAGGCAGACCGAGGTGATCAAGGGGATGCTGCGCACGCGGATCTGAAAGCGAAGAGCACAACTACCTTGCGGCATGGAGCGGCCCGCTCACCTTCCCCCTTCGGACTTTTTCGTGCGCTCGCGGCCCACGGTGGACCACCCGCTGGTGATCATGCTGAGCGCTTGCTTGGGCGGAGTGGGCTGCGGTGTTGATGGTGGCACCAATGGTGATCACGCATCGCTCCGTAGCTGGCTGACCCGGCCCGAGGTGCGCTTGGTGATGTTCTGCCCCGAGGACTTTTCCTTCGGAACGCCGCGCATGACGCCCGACAACCATGGCGGCAACGGCTTTGATGTGCTGGACGGCAAGGCACGGTCCGTGGCCGAGGACGGCACCGACTGGACCACCGGCATGGTGAAGGCCGCCCTCGCCATGCGCGACCATGCCTTGCGTGAACAGGTGGACCTGGCGATCCTGATGGACATCAGCGGGGCCTGCGGCAGCACGGTGACCTACCTGGGCCCACGCTTCGCGAAGCACAAGCTGTACCAACAAGGCCCGGGCGTGGCGGCTGCAGCGTTGATCCGTGCGGGCATCCCGGTGATCTCCCAGCGCGATGACCGTTCGTTGCGCATGCTCCGCGACCTGTTGGACGGCACGCACACATTGACCGATGAGCGCGATCACTGGGAAAAGGAGTGGTATCAAACGTACTTCGCATCATGACCATCGAACATCGATCGGGGGGCTTGAAGGACCGTTTCGTTGCGCTCGAGGACAATATGGAACTCGGCGAAATGACCTTTTCCATGGCCGACAAGGACAAGCTTATCATCGACCATACGGAGGGTTTCCCGGGTTCGGAGGGAAAAGGAGTGGGCCTGAAATTGTTGGAGGCTGCAGTATCCTTCGCACGCAGCAAGGGCCTGCGGATCGTGCCCCAATGCCCGTTCGCCCTGAAGATGATGGACCGGCGCAAGGAGGAATACGCCGATGTACGGGCGTGAAGCCGAGCCCACAGCACCCTACATTCGCCCCGTCATCCCTCAACATGGACCTCTCAAAGATCATCTCCATCACGGGCAAAAGCGGCTTGTACCGCGTGATCGCCCCGGGCCGTCAGGCCATCATCGCTGAATCGCTGGAGGACGGTAAACGTCTGGCGGTGCCCAGCAGCGTACGTGTGAGTTCGCTGGACGAGATCAGCATGTTCACCACCGGGGATGACGAGCCGTTGAAGAACATCCTGGAAAAGCTCTACAAAAATGCCCAGGGTGGGGCCTCGGCCGACCCCAAGAGCGATGAGGCTTCGCTATGGAAGACCCTTACCGAAGCATTGCCCAATGCGGACAAGGAACGGATCTATCCCAGCGACGTGCGCAAACTGTTCCTGTGGTACACGCAACTGCTGAAGGCCGGGGTTTTCGCAGAGAAGGACGAGAAGACGGAGGACGACGGCGAGGAGAAGCCCAAGGAGGGCAGCAAGTCCAAGAAGTCGGCGGGGAAGGCCACCAGTGCCAGCACCGGAACAGGCACCAAGAAGGCCAGCACCAAGCCTTCCGGAGCCAGCAAGGCGACCGCCGTACGGCGGGGTGGCCAACGTGGGGCATAACGCGCTCAGTGGAGGCAGCTGAGGAGGATCCTATGAGCGCCTTCTCAGGGAAGGACGCATGATTTTTATCAGTCCGGTTCACGGCGACCCCAGGATCCTTTCTTTCGCGAACGGGTTTGCCCACGCGTCCGGTCGAACCTATCTTGCGGCAACACGATCGTACAACATAATGGACCTGGATCCAGTACACAAGGCATGAAACACCGCTCCACTCTGCTCCTCCGGTCATTCACACTTGCCGCCTTGCTGGGCACGGTGGCCCTGTTCATCGCATGGTCCTCCGGTTCGGTGCCGAAGGCCCACGCGTTCCATACCGAGGAGGAACTGGCCGCCTTCGGTCGTGGTGCCGGTCTGGCCACGGGTTCAAATACGTATTTCAAGGGAAGTGGGACCTGCAGCGGCTGTCATGGGCACGACCCGCTGGCGTTCGCCATGGTCACGCAGGATGGTGGAGAGGATGTGAACGTGGTGGACGATTGGCGGAGCACCATGATGGCGAACTCCGCAAAGGACCCGTTCTGGCGGGCCAAGGTGAGCCACGAGGTCCTGCTGGATCCAACGCACCAGTCCGAACTGGAGGATAAATGTACCAGTTGCCATGCGCCCATGGGGCGGCACGACAAGTTCCTCACCGGCATGGGGCACTATTCCATGGGCGAGCTCGCGCAGGATATGCTGGGGCAGGATGGGGTGAGCTGTGTGGCGTGCCACATCCAGAGCGCGGACAGCATCGGCCTGCATTTCTCGGGCAACCTGCGTTTCGACACCTTGAACCACCCGTTGTACGGGCCATTCGGCGGGCCGAATGACAGCGTTCCGATCTTCGGCGCGCCCATGACCGCTTTCGTGGGCTACGAGCCGCAATACGGCGCCCATATCAACGATGCGGGCCTGTGCGCGGGTTGCCACACCTTGCAGACCGATGTGGTCGACCTGAACGGCCAACCCACGGGTCAGGTCTTCACCGAACAGGCCACGTACCACGAATGGTTGAATTCGAGTTTCAATACCGATGAGCATCCGGAGGAGGGGATCACCTGCCAGGGATGCCACCTTCCGCTCATCGCCAACGACGGCGTGGTGCTCTCGGCCAATTATATGTTCCTGACGCCGCGCTCGCCCTTCGGTCGCCACCACTTTTCCGGGGCCAACACCTTCATGCTGGAGATGTTGAAGAACAACATCGGCACGCTGGGGCTCTTCGCCAACGAGACCCAGTTCGACAGCACGATCAACCGCACGGAGCGCATGTTGCGCAGCAGCCTGGTGCTCGATGCGCGCATGGTGTCACGCGATGCGGATACCGCTTTCGTGGATGTGACCTTGTTGAACACCGCCGGCCATAAGTTCCCGAGCGGTTACCCCTCGCGCCGGGCATGGGTTGAACTCGTGCTTACCGATGAGGGTGGCGACACGCTGTTCCGGAGCGGTGGTTGGAATGATACCTGGGAGGTGATCGGCCACGACACCCAATGGGAACCCCACTACGACGTGATCACCCAGCCTGACCAGGCGCAGATCTACGAGATGGTGATGGCCGACGTGAACGGGGACAAGACCACCGTGCTCGGGCGTTCGTCCGTCAAGCTCAAGGATAACCGGCTTGCCCCATTGGGCTTCACGGTCGGGCACTATTCCTACGACACGAGCTACATCGCCAACGTTCCCGTGTCGGATACGGATTTCAACCACGATGAACTCGGCGTGGAGGGCAGCGGTTCGGACATCATCCACTACCACGCGCCGATGGGCGGATACGCGGGTAACGTGAACGTCCAGGTGAACGTTTGGTACCAGAGTGCCCCCCCGAAATGGATGGAGGAGATGTTCGGTGAGCACACTCCGGAGATCGACGCCTTCCGGGACATGTATGACGCCGCCGACAATACGCCTTTCCTGGTAAAGGATACACTGTTCACCGATATCAGCACCGCTGTGGACGACCTGGCGGAACTGGGCACGCTGGTGCGCTACGACCCGTCCGGGGACCGCATCATCGTGAGCGGGCTCGACCAGCGGGTGATCGGCATTGACGTGTACGATGCGGCAGGTCGCAGGGTGGCTGATCGGGGTACACGGAACGG
The DNA here is from genome assembly GCA_018267155.1 of Bacteroidota bacterium. Taxonomy (GTDB): domain Bacteria; phylum Bacteroidota; class Bacteroidia; order Flavobacteriales_F; family PHOS-HE28; genus PHOS-HE28. Next base: position 8,798 of record JAFDZE010000068.1, read on the forward strand.
GACCACGAGTTTCATCCCGCTGCGGGCCGTGGCGGGCACCTACATCGTGGTGGTGCGCACGCGGGATCGCTCCTTCGTGGAACGCGTCGTGGTGGCACGATAGGTCGCATCCTGGACCGACCCTGTACCATGCGATCCTCCTTTCTTGTGATCACCGCGTTCATGTCGCTCGCGGGCCGCGCGCAGGATCCCGTGGTGCAGTCCATCATCAACGCCGTGGACATCGGTCGGATGATGGCCGACCTGGACACGCTGAGCGGTCAGGCGCAGGTGGATGTCGGGAATGGAGCGCAGACGATCCTGAGCCGCAACGAGGCACAACCCGGCAATGCGCTGGCGGCGGATTGGTTGCAACAGCGGATCGCAGAGGCGGGGCTCGTGCCCCAGCTCGACATCTTCAGTGCCGGCAATGGCGAGAACCTGTTGGCCGAATGGACCGGGACCGTACACCCTGAACGGAAGGTGATCATTTGCGGCCACTACGATTCGATGCCTGCCGGACCGGTAGCCTCCCCGGCCGCCGACGATGATGGTAGCGGCACGGTCGCTGTGCTCGAGGCCATGCGGGTACTGACGCAGCACAGCTTTGAGAACTCCATCGTATTCGCCTTCTGGGACATGGAGGAACAGGGTAAGCTGGGCAGTATCAACTACGCGAACGGTATCGACATGGACGAGACACCCGTGGTGGGGGTGGTGAACCTGGACGCCATCGCCTATGACGGGGATGGGGATGGCCTGATGCGCGTGCATACGAAGAACATCGCCAACAGCATCGCGCTGAAGGACACCGCCGTGCTGGTGAACCAGACCTACACCGGCCTCCAGTTGCCCATGGGGATCAACCTGCCCGGGGCAACGTACAGCGATCATGCCTCCTTCTGGAGCCGAGGCATCGGCGCGATCCTGATCATCGAGGATTTCGATGATGATGCGAACCCGCATTACCACACCACCACGGACCTGCCGGAATTCATCGATGAACCGTATTTCCACGGGCTTGCGCGGCTCGGCATAGGAACCACGGCGGTATTGGCCCGACCGGTCCCCGAGGATCCCATGGAGGTGACAGCAACCAGTGGAAAAGATCCCGGACTGTCCGTGTATCCGAACCCGATGGAGGGTACTGTCACGGTGCGCATACCACCGGGGCCCGGTCTGACGGGCTTGGACCTGTATGACGCGATGGGTCGGCATGTGCTGGACCTCACACCAGGGGCGGTGAGCGGGAACAGTCGACTGTACCAGGTCAATGCGAGCGCGCTTGCTCCGGGAACGTATGTGCTTCGGTCCGTCCGCGATGGCCGGGTAACGAGCCTGCCGGTGGTGCGTACCCCGTGAAACGGAACAGCCCCCGCCCGGGGCGGAGGCCGTTGCCGGGCGGAGCCGTCAATGCTATTCCTTCACGAATGGACGCAGGATGATGTTCCCGTTGTCGCCCATGAGCCGGAGCATGTACCGCCCGTTCGGGAGTTTTGAAATATCGATCCCGTTCAGCACGCCGGGCTGGATGCTGCGCTCGTCCATGGTCCGGCCATCGGCACCGATGATCTGTGCCATCCGGTAATTTTTTCCCTCGAGGCTGACGTTCAGACGGCCCGAAGAGGGGACCGGGAAGAGGGTGATGGCACCCGGGTCGGCCACGGCCTCATGCACCCCGGTGCCCTCCTGCACGATGATCATGCCGTGCTGGGTGGCAGCATGACCGTTCTGCGTGCAGTGGTACCCGTATATCCCGGGGATGTTGAACACGTGCGTGTAGTCCATGTCCTGGGAGGGCTGGCCTGAGGTGAATTCCTCCGGGTTGTCCGGGAACGCATCATGCATGCCGTACACGTTGTGGCTGCCGGAAACAACGGTCCAATGGACGGCGTCACCCATGTTGATGGTGATCGAATCGGGGGCGTAGTAGGGGTCCGTTTGGCCCGGGCCCATGCTGCCGCCAGCCACCACTTCCCAGGTGGTTTGCGCGGTAAGAGCCGTCGGGGCGAGCGCCAGCAGTGTAAAAAGGGTCTTCATGCTTCGTTTGTTTGGGGTAAATGAACGCCTTGTGGAGCTTGTCGCCGAACAGAAACACGACCGAACGGGCATTCCTGTCGAAGAAGTGGTACGGAGCGCCGATCACTCGGTGAGGCCAAGGGCGGTATCGATGTAGTCGAGCACTTTGGTGTAGAGGTGTACCCGGTCCTTGCCCCGGACGTTGTGACCATGCCCGGGGTATTCGAAAAAGTCCACCTGCACGCCCTTGTCGACGCAGTGCTTCAGGAAGGTGTAGCTGTGTTCGGGCAGTACGGTGTCGTCCATTCCGCCCGTGATCACCAGGAGCTTGTCGCGCAGGGCTTCGGTCTTGTCGGTGTTCCGTGTGAGCGTGTAGCCGTCCGGGTTCTCGGCAGGGGTATCCATGTAGCGTTCGGTGTACATCACCTCGTACATGCCCCAATCCATCACCGGGCCGCCGGCCACGCCCACCTTGAACGCATCGGGTGCGCGCAGCAGCATGGCGGTGGTCATGTGCCCGCCGAAGCTCCAGCCATGCACGGCGATGCGGTCGGCATCCACGTACGGAAGACCCTTCAGGAAGTCGACGCCGTGTAATTGATCCTTCACCTCGGTGACACCCAGTTGCCGATGGATGACCTGCTCGAAGTCCTTGCCCCGGTTCTCGCTACCGTGGCCGTCCACCGTGAACACGATGTACCCGCGCTCCGCCGCGTGCAGCATCCACAGCGAGGCCCCGCCGAGGTACGAGTTGGTGACCAGTTGCACGTGGGGACCGTTGTACACATAAATAAGCACGGGGTATTTCTGCCGGCTGTCGAAGTTGCGCGGCTTGATCAAGCGGGCGTTGAGCAAGTCGCCGCTCTCGCCTGGCACGCGGGTGAATTCGATGGTGCCCACCTTCATGCCGGCCAGTGGGTCCTTGCTGTCCACCAAGGTCTTCAGCACCGCGCCCTTCGTCGCGTCGATGATCTCCGTCCGGCCAGGGACCGAGAGGCTGCTCCACGTGTCGATCAGGTAGCGTCCATCACCACCGAGCTGTCCGTGGTGCGTGCCGGGTTCGTGGGTGAGCTTCGTGGTCTTTCCGCTGCCGATCTCCACCCGATAGATGTGCGTTTCCATGGCGCCGGTCGGCATCTTCGGGTCGATCATGCCGGTGCCCTCCACGAAAACCGCGGATCCCTTGGCGTCGGAGCCGATGATGTTCTTCACTACCCAGGCGCCTTTGGTGAGTTGCCGCACGAGCCCTTTGTTCACATCGTACAAGGAGAGGTGCATGTAGCCGTCCTGCTGGCTCCAGTAGATGAACTGCGATGGGGTGCGCTCCAGGAAGCGGAGGGTGTGCTGGGGCTCCAACCATTTCCGGTCGGTTTCCTCGATCACGGTGCGCAACGCTTCGCCCGTGGCCGCATCGTACTGCACCACGCGCAAGGTGTCGGTCGTGCGGTTCAGGTGGAAGATGAAAACATACCTGCCCGTAGGGTCCCAGCTGATGTTGGTGAGGTAGCTGTCGGCCGCGCCGCCGGTCCGCATGAAGGTGGTGCGGTCGCTGGCCACGTCGTACACCCCGAGTTTCACCTGGTGGCTGGTCTGGCCAGCCATCGGGTAGCGGATCTTCTTGAAGGTGCTGGGCCTGGTGCTGATGTCTTCCAACAAGTAGGGCGTCACCATGCTTTCGTCCATGCGGTAGAAGGCGAGTTTGTTCCCGGTGGGGCTCCAGAACGTGCCTTTGGTGATGCCGTACTCCTCGCGGTGTACACTTCGGCCGTTCACGATGCCATCGGCCCCGTCGCTGGTAATGCGCACCGCTTCCTTCGCGGAGGGAGCGCGCATGTACAGATCCTCGCCCAAGGTGAAGGCCACCCGGTGTTGCACCTCATCCATGTCCGAGCGTTCCGCCTCCGGGTCCAGTTCCAGCCGCCGGATCAGGGTGGCATCGCCGATGGAGAAGACCTGGACGGCATCGTTGTGTTCGAATGTGAATCGATCGGCGGTTTCCCAGGTGATGAAGGGGAATCGCTTCAGCCGTGGGGCCTCGTCGGTGATCCGTTCGTTCAGCCGGGCCAGGTCCACCAGCACGCGATCGGCCGCTTTTCCGATGCCGCCGCTCATCAGGGAGTCGCCTTGGACGAAGCTGTACCGGTCGGTACCGGGTATCCACTGGAGTGCGTCCACATGTTCAGGCCGGTAGGTGCTGAATGCCTTGGTGATGGCGTCGCTCAGGGAAAGATCCTTGAGTTTTTCCTGCGCGCTGGAGTGTGCGCCGATCGAGAGCAGGAAGAGAACCGGAAGGGAGAACCGCATGTGCATGGATCTGCTGGCCGATGGAGGAACCAGGGGTTGGCGAAGATGGCGAAGTACGTGGGAACGTGCCGCGCATAGCGCAGCGAGGGGACCTACGGTGGACCGAGTGCCGGGTTGGTCAGGAACGCCGTATCCGTCAAGGTGTGCAGGAAGGCCACCAGGTCCGCTTCATTCTGGGGCGAAAGGTTCACCAGGCCGAAGCGCCAGGGATCCATGTGCCCATCGAGGTTCGGCAAGGTGATCTGTACGTCGTGCGCGTAGAAGTTCACCACTTCTTCCAAGGTGGCGAAGCGTCCATCGTGCATGTAGGGGGCCGACTGTGCGATGTTGCGGAGCGTGGGCACCTTGAACTTCCCGATGTCAGCAGGGTTACCGGTAATGGCGGCCAGACCGCTGTCCACAGCGATCAATTCCAGACCGGTATTCCGCATCCCCGGGTCGGAGAACAGCGGTTCGGTATGGCAATCCACGCAATGTCCGTCGCGCATGAAGATATCCAGCCCGCGGTATTCCTGTTCGTTCAGCGCCGAACTATCGCCCATGTAACGCAGCCGATCGAAGCGCGAATTGAAGGAGAGGAGGGTGCGCTCGAATTGCGCGATCGCCATCACCACCTTGTTGCTGTCGATGTCCGGTGTGCCGAAGGCCCGCTCGAACAGCCCGGGGTAGTCCGCGTGGGCCTGCAGCCGGGCGACCACCTCAGGCCAGGTGTTGCGCATCTCGATCGGGTTGGTCACGGGGTCGTGCGCCTGCTCTTCCAGCGTGTTGCGCCGTCCGTCCCAGAAGAAACGCCCGTCCCAGCCCAGGTTGATCACGGCCATGGCGTTGCGTGTGCCGTGTGCGCCATTCGTTCCGGTGCTGAACTGTGCGGGATCGCTGAAGCCGTTCGCCTGCTTGTGGCAGGTGGCGCAACTCTGCGTGTAGTCGTCGCTCAGGAGCACATCATGGAAGAGGCGACGCCCCAATGCGATGCCCTCGAACGTGAGTGGATTGCCCGGCGCCTCGTGCTGTGGCCCGACCGCGGTGTCCACCCAGATCGGTACGTGCAATGTGAACGGGGTTTGCCCTCCGGATCCTGGATCGTCGTTGGAGGAGGACTCCTTCCGACAGCCGAACAGCAGGATCAAGCCGAGCAGGCACAACAACGTGGGGTGGATCGGGCGCATGTGGAGCAGGGTCACGGTGCCAAGCTCGGTATCGCGGAACGAACGCCGCATGGATGGGCACGACCAGAATGACGCAAGATGGGGGTCCCGAGGCTCAAAAAATGTTCACCTCGCGTTCCAATTCCACACCGAACCGTTCGCGCACGCTCTCCAGAACGCGTGTGCTGAGGTCGAAGATCTGGCCGCCCGTGGCTCCACCATGGTTCACCAGCACCAGCGCCTGGTCCTTGTGTACGCCGTAACCATTCTCGCGGAAACCCTTCCAGCCCGCCTTCTCGATCAGTTGGCCGGCCGCCAGCTTCACGGTGCCGTGCTCCCCGGGGAAGGTCACCAGATCGGGAAGGATCCTTTTGATCCGATCGGCCTCGGTTGCGGGCACGGTGGGGTTCTTGAAGAAGCTGCCCGCGTTGCCCAGCACGCGGAAGTCGGGCAGTTTGCTGCTGCGGATGGCGATCACCGCATCGCTCACATCGCGGATGGTGGGGGAGGCGATGCCCCGTTTTTCCAACTCGCTCTTGATGCTGCCGTAGCCCACGTTCACCTGTGGGCGCTTGTTCAGGGTGAAGGCCACGCGCATGATCACGAAGCGGTCGCGGCCCTCGCGTTTGAAGAAGCTCTCGCGATAGCCGAACCGGCACTCGGTCTTGCTGAAGCGGATCACCTCACCATCGCTGATGCGCAACGCTTCGAGATGGTCGAAATGATCCTTGAGTTCCGTGCCGTACGCCCCGATGTTCTGCATGGGCCCCGCGCCCACCCGGCCGGGGATCAACGACATGTTCTCCAGACCACCCCAGCCTTGGGCCACCGTGTGCAACACCAGGTCGTGCCACACGGTACCGGCTCCTGCGCGCACGGTCACGCGCTCATCGTCCTCGGAGAGCACTTCTATACCCGGCACGTCATTGCGCAGCACCACGCCTGGCCAATCGCGCGTGAAGAGGAGGTTGCTGCCACCACCCAGGATCAGGCGATCAAGGCCGAGCAGCGTCGGCTCGTTCAGCAAGGCGCGGAGTTCGGCCTCCGAGGCGAATCCGGCCAGGGCAGCTGCACGGGCGGATACCCCGAAGGTGTGGTAAGGTTTGAGGTCGGCGTTGCGTTCGATCGGCATATCGGGGCGCAAGTTTACTGGTGGGCGGGCCGTTACTTCGCCGCATGGCCCCGCCGCATCAACGCGCCATTGTCAGTGTCACCAACGATCTGGTGACGGACAACCGCGTACACCGCACGAGCATGGCCCTGGTCGGACTGGGATACGATGTGCTGCTCGTGGGCCGGATCCTTCCCGGCAGCGCACCGCTGGAAAGGCCCTACCGCACGAAGCGGATGCGCTTGCTCTTCAACACAGGGCCGCTCTTCTACGCCGAGTACAACCTGCGGCTCTTCATTCTACTGCTGTTCGCCCGCGCGGACCTGCTGCTGGCGAACGACCTGGACACGCTGCTGGCCAACCACCTGGCCCGCCGTGGACGCAAGCTCGTGTACGACACCCACGAATTCTACACCGAGGTGCCCGAACTGGTGGGGCGGCCCATGGTACGCCGGGTCTGGCTGGCCATCGAGCGGTGGATCTTCCCGAAGCTGAGGACCGTGATCACGGTGAACGACAGCATCGCCAAGGCCTACCGCGACCGGTACGGGAACACCGTGCATGTGGTGCGCAACATCCCCATGAAGCGCGAACTCGGGCCGGTGCCGGACCGCAGCGCGCTTGGCCTGCCCGAGGATCGGCGCATCCTGGTGATGCAGGGGGCGGGGCTGAACATCCAACGGGGTGTGGAAGAGGCCGTGCTGGCGATGAAGGACCTGCCCGGATACCTTTTGCTCCTGATCGGTGGTGGTGACGTGCTGCCCGTGGCCGAGCAGTTGGTGGCCGAGCATCGTTTGTCCGATCGCGTGCGGTTCGTGGACAGGTTGCCGTACGAGCGCATGATGGACTTCACGCGCAACGCCGATCTGGGGCTGACGCTGGACAAGGACAGCAACTTGAACTACCGCTTCAGTCTTCCGAACAAATTGTTCGACTATTTGAACGCGGGTATCCCCGTACTGGCCACGGACCTGCCCGAGGTGGCCGGTATTGTCCGGAAGTACAACGCTGGGCTGGTCATTCCCACGGCGGACCCTGCGCTGATCGCCCGGGCGGTCACGGCCTTCTTCGCCGATGAGGAACGGATGCGGCTCACGCGTACCAACGCTACTTTCGCCGCCCGTGAACTGAACGGGGAGACGGAGATGAGGAAGCTCGTTGATGTGCTGATGAACGCGTGACGGCACGTCATATCCATATCGTCAGCTTCGATGTTCCCTGGCCCGCCAACTACGGAGGGGTCATTGATGTGTACTACAAGGTGAAGGCGTTGCACGATATGGGCGTGCGGGTCCATCTGCATTGTTTCGAGTACGGCCGGGCCCGTGCCTCCGAGCTGGGTGCTATATGCGAAACAGTACATTTCTATGAGCGGCACACGGGCAAGCACCAATTGCTGAACAGCCTGCCTTACGTGGTGGTGAGCCGCCGGAGCGACGAGTTGGTGGAGCGCCTGTTGGAGGACGACCACCCGATCCTGTTCGAGGGGTTGCATTCGTGCTACCACCTGGGTGACAATCGGCTGGCCGGCCGCCGTCGCTTCGTGCGCACGCACAATGTGGAACACGATTATTACGAGGGCCTGGCCAATGCGGAGCGCGGGGCCTTCAAGCGCACGTACTTCGTGAACGAGGCGCGCAAGCTGAAGAAGTTCGAACCGGTGCTGAGCGAGGCCGACGGCATCTTCGCCATCTCGCCGAACGACCACCGCTATTTCAGCCGGCACTTCCGCCACGCGCGCCATGTGCCCGCCTTCCACGCCAACGAGCGGGTGGAAACGCCACCTGGTCTTGGCGATTTCTGTTTCTACCATGGGGCCTTGGGCGTGCCCGAGAACGACCAGGCGGCCTTGTACCTTGTACGCGAGGTGTTCAAGGGGCTGCCCGTGCCGCTGGTGATCGCCGGCAGCGGCGCCAGCAGCGAATTGAAGAGTGCGGTGGCCCGGAGCAACAACGTGAAGCTGCGCGAACACCTGGGCACGGAGGATATCACCGCCCTGGTGAAGGCCGCCCAGGTGAACGTGCTGCCGACATTCCAGTCGACCGGTATCAAATTGAAGTTGTTGCTCTGCCTCTTCGTGGGCCGCCATGTGGTGTGCAACACGCCCATGGTGCAGGACACGGGACTGGAGGACCTGTGCCATGTGCATGACGACCCCGGGCGCATGCGACTGAGCATACAGGCCTGCATGGCCCAGCATGCCGATGGCGCCCTGGTGGAGAAGCGCATGGCCGTGCTGGAGCAGCGGTTCTGCAACAGGAAGAACGCTGCTGCGATCCTGAAAGCCATGTTCTGATAGGGCGGATGTCCGCCGGGATGACGGGCCTGCGCCGGGATCCCGCAGTGATACCTGCGATTGTCACGGCGAGCCTGCCGAACCGTTTCGCCGGTCCGGTCCGGGATCATCGTGGCCTACCCCGCCACCTCCGCCGTCTTCTCGAGCAGTTTGCCGCCTTCGCAGCGCACCACGCGCGCGTTCAACTTCTTCATGTGCGTATAGTCGTGCGTGGCCATGATCACACTGCTGCCGAACTGGCTGATGGTGTACAGCAGGTCCAGGATCTCTCCCGTGGTTTCGGGATCCAGGTTGCCCGTGGGCTCGTCGGCCAGGATCAGCTCCGGGCGGTTCACCAGCGCACGGGCGATGCTCACGCGCTGTTGCTCCCCACCGCTCAGCTCGTGCGGCATCTTGTAGCCCTTGTTGCCCAGGCCCACCTGCTCCAGCACCTCCTTCACGCGGGCATCGATCTCCTTGCGGTCCTTCCAACCCGTGCTTTCCATCACGAAGACGAGGTTCGCGTTGGCGTTGCGATCGCCCAACAACTGGAAATCCTGGAAGACGATGCCCAGCTTGCGGCGCAGGTAGGGCACTTCCCTGCGCTTGAGCTTGCGCAGGTCGTAGCCGCACACATGCCCTTCGCCCTGCGTCAGCGGCAGATCGCCGTACAACGTGCGCATCAAGCTGCTCTTGCCGCTGCCGGTTCGACCGATGAGGTAGATGAACTCGCCCTTGCGCACACTGAACGACACATCATCCAGGATCAGGTTCTCGCGTTGGAAGATGCGAGCCGCGTTCAATTCGATGATCGGGCCGTCGGTGGTCATGATCGCGTGATGCGGCGGTATTGGACCGGCGAAAATAGCGGCGGCTCAGCGGCGCATACGGCCAACGCGGCACGATATCCACGATCCGAAGGGGGATAATGCCACCGCCCCGTTCCGCGTTCTTGTCACCATGAGGATCATCCCGGGCCAACACCACCGCGTGGACAAGTTCAGAAGCCATCGTCCGACCGATCCCCTGTGCCCCGGCACCTTTGATCCCGTGAAGAACCACGTGTACCCGGCCGCGCACAGGCGACTGGCCGCAGCACTTTACGCGATCCCCATGGCGGCCGCGCTCATGGCCCAGCGCCCGGCGCATTACGAGCACGCCAACGCCGACCTTGTGCATGCCCAGGAGTTGTTCGACATGGCCAAGTACGGCGCTGCACGTTACGAGATGGAACGGGTGCGCGACCGCATCCGCGATCCGCACGATCCGGTGCGCACCGAAGCCGAGTTCTACAGCGCCATCTGTGCCGTACGCCTCTCGAACGACGATGCCGGACAGCGGCTGCAAGCCTTCCTGGAGGAGCATCCGGAGAGCTTCCGTACCGGGGCCGTCAACCTCGAATTGTTCCGCAACTGGTTCAACCAGAAGGAGTGGAAGGAAGCGCTCGCCTTCGCCATGAAGGTGGACGACCTCGGGCTTTCGCAGAGCGGCCGCGACGAGTTCCATTTCAAAAGGGGCTATGCGTACTTCCAGGAGGAGCAGGTGGATCCGGCCCTGGCCGAGTTCAGCAAGGTGAAGGATGGCAGCAGCGCCTACGCACCATCGGCCACCTACTACACCGCCCACATCAACTATACGCGCAAGAACTACACGGCCGCGCTGGAAGGATTCGAGAAGCTGCAGAGCGACGAGGCTTTCGCCAGAACGGTGCCGTACTACATCGCGCAGATCAAATTCCTGCAGGGCGATTACAATGCGCTCCTCGAATACACGAAGCCACTGCTGGCCGAGGGCGGCAGCGTGAAGTCGAAGGGTGACATCAACCGGCTGGCGGGCGAAGCGTACTACCGGACCGGCCAGTTCAAGGAAGCGCAGCCCTATCTGGAGAAGAGTGTGCAAGGCACCGGTGTGGAGCGCGGCGACCGCTACATCGCGGGCTACGTCTTCTACAAGAACGGCGACTGCAAGAAAGCCCTGGCACAGTTCAACCTGGTGGCCAGTCCCGGGAACCAGCCGGTGGAGGACAGCCTGGCCCAGTTGGCGGCGTACCACATGGCCGACTGCTACCTCAGCCTGAACGAGAAGAACTACGCACGCAACGCCTTCAAGCGGGCCTACGACATCGGTGTGGACCAGCGCGTCACCGAGGATGCGCTCTTCAACTACGCCAAGCTCGCGTACGAGCTGAGCTTCGATCCGTACAACGAGGCCATCATCGCCCTGCGCGACTACCTGAAAGCCTATCCCAATTCCGGCCGCCACGACGAGGCGCAGCAGTTCCTGATGAACGTGTACCTGAAAACGAGGAACTACGAGGCGGCCTTGCAGGCTCTGGACGCCATCCGCGACAAGGATCCCCGCTTGCAGGAAGTATACCAGGAGCTGGCCTTCAACCGCGGCGTTGAGCTGTACGAAGGGCACAAGTACGCCGAAGCGGTACCGTTCTTCCAGAAGGCGTTGGTGTTCCCGGTGGACAAGGAGGTGAATGCGAGGGCGCACTACTGGGAAGGGGAGTGCCGGTACGCCATGGGCGAATACGGGGAGGCGCTGAAGAAATACGACGACATCCGCAACAGCAGTGGCGCGTACGCCACGGACCTGTACGAAGAGGCCAGCTACAGCCAGGGCTATTGCTACTTCAAGTTGAAGGAATACGCCGAGGCCGCCACCTCGTTGCGGCGGTACACCGATGCGCCGGGCATACCCAAGGAACGCAAGGCCGATGCCATGTTGCGCATCGGCGATGCGTACTTCGTGGAGAAGGATGAACCCACGGCGATCCAGTGGTACGACAAGGCGATCGCCACCGGCACGCCCGCCCGCGACTACGCCATGTTCCAGAAAGGCGTGTGCCAGGGATTGCAGAAGCAGTACGACGCCAAGATCGTTACGCTCAAGAAGCTGCTGGATGAGAAGCCGAACAGCCAGTACGCGGCCGACGCCAAGTTCCAGCTGGGCGAAACGTACATCAACCTGGAGAAGGACAACGAGGCCTTGAAGTACTACAAGCAGGTGGTGGACAACCACGCGAACTCACCGCACATGCGCCAGAGCATGCTGCAGATCGCGCTCATCCACCAGCGGCAAGGGCGTACCGAGGAGGCCATCGCCGGCTTCAAGGCGGTGGTGGCCAGGTACCCCACGGTGGACGAGAGCCGCGAGGCCCTGGCGGGTCTGGAGAGCATCTATGTGGAGCAGGGCCGTGTGGCGGAGTATGACAGCTATGTCAGTTCCCTCAACTTCGTGGACAAGGGCTCGCTGGACCTCGACGAGAAATACTACCGGAGCGCCGAGGGGCTGTACCAGTCGGACAAGTGCGACCAGGCGGTGGGCGCCTTCGATGATTACCTGGCCAAATACCCCAAGGGCGCCTTCACGCTCAACGCCCTCTTCTTCAGCGCCGACTGCCTGTACCGGGCGAAGAAGGACGCCGACGCGCTGCCGCGCTTCGAGCAGGTGATCGCCCGCAACCCCGCGCAATTCCTGGAGCCCTCGTTGGTGGCCGCCAGCGACATCCTGAGCCGCGAGGAGCGTTGGGAGGGCGCGCTCTCGTGGTTCGAGCGGCTGGAGAACGTGGCCAGCACCCCACAGAACACGTTGGCCGCCCAGGTGGGACAGATGCGCTGCCTGAAGAACCTGGAGCGCACCGACGCCGCGGGAGCCGCTGCGGAAAAGGTACTGAAGAACGCTGAGGCCAACGCGGCCTTGAAGCAGGAGGCAGGACTGGTGGCCGGGCTGGCCATGCTGGCCCGCAACGAGTTGGACGGGGCGTACACCCGCTTGAAAGCCGTGGCCAAGGAGGGCCGGAACGCCACCGGGGCCGAGGCCAAGTACAACATGGCCTATGTCCGCTACCTGCAGAAACGTTGGAGCGACGCCGAAACGGAAGTATTCGACCTGGCCAAGACCTTCGCCAGCTACGACCTCTGGAAGGCCAAAGGCTTCATCCTCCTCAGCGACGTGTACGTGCAGATGGACGACCGCTTCCAGGCCAAGGCCACCTTGCGGAGCGTGATCGACCACAGCGATTCGCCCGAACTGGTGGAGGAGGCCCGACGACGATTGACGCTCATCGAACAGAGCGAGGTGCAACAACCGAACGACGGCCAATGAACAGGAGGATATCCACCGGTCCCCGCCGTAACATGGTCGAACGGATCGCCCGAACAGGATCGCGCATCGTACTGGGTGTGGCGATGATGTGGGGGGCCACACGGGCGATGGCGCAGACCACCCCCGGGGGTGAGTACTACATCAACGGTATTTTCAATCCGGTGATCGCCGATGCCAGGAAGCAGGACCTGCGGCCCGAGCCGATCGACACCGTGCTGCCGAACACGCCGATGACCTACGATATGATCCCCGTGCGTGGGGAAGTGCCCGCGCGCGTGGACAGCATCGAGGCGGCCAAGCTCAACATCCAGCTCGCCCAGCAGCGCCTGTACAAGGGCTTCGCCAAGGCCGGCTTCGGCCTGTACGTCACGCCACTGGCCGAACTGTACTTCGACCAGACGCGGAACAAGAAGAGCGGCTATGGCGTCCATTACAAGCACTTCAGCAGCGCTGGCGGATTGAAGGACCTCGGGCCGAGCGCCTACAGCTTCAACCAGGGCGACGCCTTCTACAGCGCCTACCTCAAGGAGCACGAAGTGACCGGTCGCCTGATGTACGACCGTCGGCGCGTGAGCTACTACGGCTACACCAGCAACGACAGCATCAAGGACGTGCTCGAGGACAAGGATCTGGACAAGGACGACCGGAAGCAGGTGTACAACGACATCGGCTTCGCGGCACGCGTCAGGAGCCTGTACCCCGACAGTACCAAGCTCGCGCACGATGTGGGCTTGGAAGTACACAACTACCGGAACCTCACGGGCAGCAACGAGACCAATGTTCGCCTCGATGCGCGGCTCGGTTACCAGCAGGGCCACGAGACGTACGGGGGCAAGGTGCTCATCGACAACAATGCGTACCGGGGCGTGCTGGGCGGTGGCTTGCAGGACGATCGCATCAACGGCATCCTCATCGGGGCCGAACCCTGCGTGAGCACGCGTGGCGACAAGTACAGCGTAAAAGTGGGCGCCGGCATCTTCCTCGATTCCCAAGGCGAGACCACCTTCCATTTCTACCCGCAGGCCTACCTCGATTACCATCTCTTCGGCGAGATCCTGGTGCCCTACGCGGGCGTGGATGGCCGACGCATCCGCAACAACTTCCGCAGCCTCACACGCGAGAACCCTTGGCTCCACGGCGCACCGCTGATGGCCACAGTGGACCATCGCTCGGCGATCAGGAACTACAGCCTGATGTACGACATCTACGGCGGCTTGCGCGGCAACGTGAGCAGCGACATCGGTTTCGACGTGAGGGTGAGCGCCAGCCGCACCAAGGATTGGCCCCTGTACGTCAACAGCACCACCATGATCGACAGCGTCACGGCCATCGGCGATCGTTTCCTGGTGGTGTACGACGACGTGAAACAACTCGACATCAGTGGAGCGCTCACGTACAGCCACGATGAGCACATCGACCTCACCGGCCGCATCGATGTGTACACCTACACGCCCAGCTACCAGGCCGAACCATGGAACCTGCCGCCGTACAAGTTGTCGCTGGGGGCCCGCTATGACTTCCGCGACAAGCTCATCGCCAAGTTCGAGGCCCAGTTCCTGGGGGCGCGCAAAGGGGCACGGGCATACGCGGCCACCAACGGGATCACGGGCGAGCCGTACATGGCATTCGAGTCGCACGACCTGAAAGGCTACGTGGACCTGTACCTGGGGGCGGAGTACCGCTACACCAAGCGCTTCAGCCTCTTCCTGGATGTGAGCAACCTCAGTGCCAGCAAATACGAGCGGTGGTACCGTTATCCGGTGCAGCGCGTCCTGCTCGTCGGTGGGGCCACCTACGCGTTCTGACAAGGCCGTTCCGGGGCGGATCACAGGTGTTCCGGGTACCTGTAAAACACCTCTTCCGGGCAAGCGTTAATTATCAACAAACTGCCCGTCCCTGTTGGGCGTTTCCGGTCGGCGGACGAGGTGGATGCGGTACCTTCGCGTGCCCTTCAAAAAGGGGCATTTTGACCTCGTTGTAACATGGCAGAAACAGTGGAAATGAGCGAGACGAAGCAGAAGGCGGCGGCATCCTATTCGGCCGACAGCATCCAGGTATTGGAGGGGCTGGAGGCGGTGCGCAAACGCCCGGCGATGTACATCGGCGACATCGGGATCAANNTTCGAGGTGGTGGACAACTCCATCGACGAGGCGCTGGCGGGGCATTGCGATACCGTGGAGGTCAGCATCCTGGCCGGGAACAGCATCCGTGTGAAGGACAATGGCCGGGGTATTCCCGTGGACATGCACGCCAAGGAGAAGCGCAGTGCGCTGGAGGTGGTGATGACGGTGCTGCATGCCGGCGGGAAATTCGACAAGGACAGCTACAAGGTGTCCGGCGGCCTGC
>JAFDZE010000069.1 GCA_018267155.1 Bacteroidota bacterium
CCCGGTCTTGTCTTTCGTGCGCCAGGCTTACGGGCCTGAACTTGCTTGCTTGTGCCGGGCTTACGGGCCCGGTATTGTCCTTCGTGCGCCAGGCTTACGGGCCTGAACTTGTTTGCTTGTGCCGGGCTTACGGGCCCGGTCTTGTCTTTCGTGCGCCAGGCTTACGGGCCCGGTCTTGTCCTTCGTGCGCCAGGCTTACGGGCCTGAACTTGCTTGCTTGTGCCGGGCTTACGGGCCCGGTCTTGTCCTTCGTGCGCCAGGCTTACGGGCCTGGGTTCCGTATCATTTGTGATGACAAAACAAATGCGCGATGGAGAGGAGCGTATACCCTGTTGAGCAAGTGGCGTACCAGAACGAGCAAGTGGCGGAAAGCCGGATAGCAATGATCAGTCCTCGTGGTCCGCTCACTGTCTTCCTGCGACCGCATCGTGAACAGCCTCCTGGAGGCGGGTGCGGATGTTCAGGTCACTCAATTTCCGGTTGTTCACACTGGGATGCACGCGGTTGCTCAGGAAGACGGTGATGGTGCGGTCCATGGGGTCGGCCCAAACCTGGGTGCCCGTGAAACCGGTGTGCCCGAAGCTGAGCAGGCTCACACATTCGCAGGCCGGGCCGGGTTTGCCCACGGGTTGCGGTTTGTCCCAACCCAGTCCACGCCGGTTCTCCCCGTTCAACGGCCCGGTTCCCGCGCAGAACTGGCAGCGGGTGAACTCATCAATGGTGCTTTGATGCAGGTATTCAACCCCACCGTATGAGCCTCCGTTGAGCAGCATCTGGAGGATCGCGGCCAGGTCCGTCGCATCCGAGAACAGGCCGGCATGACCGGCCACCCCACCCAGCATGGCCGCACCCGGATCATGCACGTCGCCCCGCAGCAGGCGCATGCGGAAGCTCTTGTCATCCTCCGTCGGAATGATACGATCCACCGGGAAACGTTCCAGTGGGCGGTATCCGATCGTGGCCAGACCCATGGGCCGGTAGAATACGCGCTCAAGGAAAGCATCCAGCCTCTCCCCGCTCACGGCTTCCACCACCCGGGCGAGGATGTGGAAATCGATGTCACTGTACAGATAGGTGCCCCGCGGCTTGAGCGGCGCGGCAAGCATGGCGGCCCACAGGCTGTCCTGGTAAGCGGCTTTCATGTACACCCCTTCGGCCACCCGCACCGGATACTCCGGACCCTGGGTGACCGCGAACACATCCGGGCGCAGGGCACCATTGCGAAGCAACTTGGTGTAATACGGTACGAATGCCGCGAGGCCGGCCTGGTGCGTCAGGATATCGCGCAACACCAACCGGGCATGCGCGGGATGTTCGTCCGACAGGTCCTTCAGGTACGTTCCCAAGGTCGCATCCGGATCGATCTTCCCCTCATCGTACAACTTCATCAGGGCAAGGGTGGTTCCCACCACCTTCGTCACGCTCGCGATATCGTACAGGTCGTCCGTACGCACCGGCCTGCCACCTGCGTACATGGTATTTCCGAACGCCTTGTTCAGCAGGACATGGCCGTCGCGGACCACGACCACCTGGCAGCCCGGATATGCCCCCTTGCGGATCCCTTCCCATGCGATGCTGTCCACGGTGCGCAACGCGCCGCTGCGGATGCCATCGGCTTCGGGGAGCACGAAATCCGGGCGATGCGTGCTTTGAAGGACGCTTCCCATACCCTGTTTGAAGTATGATGTGGCCGTCACGGGCAGCCGACCACCGGCCGGTATCGCACCGAAGATGGCCTGCGCCACGAGGTCCTGGGTATCGTCGTTCTCCTCGTACGCGCACACGATCCCGCTCCATTTGCGCGCGCCGTAGGCGTTCGTCAACCGGTACGGGTTGGCGAAAAGCGCGAACACCATGCGGTTCTGCTCACCGATCCGCCGCAGGAGATCGAGGGTCAGCTGCGGGATACCGAACTCCTTGTCCACCCGGAACGTGGTGCCATGAACGGATGTGATCACCAGGTCGTACGGCTTCAGCGAAGCCAGCACCGCGACTTGTTGGGCGGCATCGAGGACCTTGGCGCAGCTGAAGCGGTCCACGCGCGCATAGCGGCCGAGATAGCGCTGGAAGGCGCAGCCAGTACTGTCGCCAATGACCAGCGAGGCGATACGCAGGGTGTCCAAGCCGCGAAGTGGAAGCGTCCTGCCATCACCGACCACGGTGATCGCCTGTTGGAACAAGGACCGGCGCAGGGCCGCGGCATCATCGGTATTGAGGTCGGCCAGCAGGCCGTTCTTCCGGATGGGCCCGAGGTGTTCGAGCCCCGCCCATTCCTTGGCCCGGAGGATCTTCAGGCAACTGTGGTCGATGCGTTCAACAGGAACCTCTCCACTGTCCACGGCCTGGCGGATACGGGCGATGGCCCCTGCGGGGTCCTGCGGGAAGAGGAGCACATCGTTGCCGGCGAGCAGCGCGCGCAGTTCGATCTCCCCGGGCTTGTCGGCCTTGGCCACGCCTTTCATGTTGAGGGCGTCGGTGAAAACAAGACCTTTGAATCCGAGTTCCCGTTCGAGCACACCGTTCACGATGGGCCTGCTGAGCGTGCTGGGCAGTCCCCGCGTGCTGTCCAGGGCGGGTACCTCCAGGTGGCCCACCATCATGGCGGCCAGACCTTCGCTGACCATCCGTTCAAACGGGTACAATTCCAGTGAATCCAGTCGTGCGCGGGTCTGAGCGATGAGGGGAAGGCCGAGGTGGCTGTCGACATCGGTATCGCCATGTCCCGGAAAATGCTTCGCGGTGGCGATCACCCCACCGTCCTGCAAACCCCTCATGTAGGCGATGGCCTTCCGTGCCACCAGTTCGCGGTCCTCACCGAAGCTCCGGTCGTTGATCACGGGGTTCGCCGGGTTGTTGTTCACGTCGGCCACGGGACTGAAGCTCACCTGCACGCCAAGCCGCCTCATCTGCCGGGCGATCTCTCGTCCCATGTCCTCGATCCCCTGGTCATCGGTCATTGCCCCGAGGGTCATCTGCCGGGGGAATCGCATTGTGCTGTCCAGCCGCATGGCGAGACCCCACTCGAGGTCCATACCGATCAGCAATGGCGTACGGGCCAGTTTCTGGTAGTGGTTGGTGAGCTCAGCCTGACGCATGGGCCCGCCTTTGAAGAAGATGAGTCCCCCGATGTTCCGCTGGCGGATGAGGTCCTCGATGCCACGCACGTGCTCCCGTCCCTTGTTGCTGTACGCCGCTACCATCATCAACTGGGCGATGCGGTCGTTGAGGTCGAGCGAGGCCATCACACTGTCGGCCCAAGGTGTGGGCCGGTCGAGGAAGGCGGGCAACAGGTCCGGGCGGGCAGGGCCGCGCTCGGGGGCCTGTGGGCGCGCCGAACCGCTGCCGATGGACAAGGCGGCCAGCACCGCCAGGGCGAGGGTGAGGAAGGGGCGCTTCATCATGGGTGTTCGGCCAGGAACGTGCCGCACATCAATGGAACAACGGGCGAAACTACCCGGGCGGGGTGCCGTGACCGGTCAGGGATCCACGCAGTTGTCAACAGAACGACCGTGGAAGCCCCTGACCCGACCGGGTTCGGCAAAACGTCCAGAGGTCATTGTACTATCTGTTTTATTGTATTTTATCGCAAGGACACATCACCCGGACCACTTATCCACGATCGTGCAAAACAGCCGCACGCCGCTTCCCTGGCCGTGTACTATTGTTGCCGCGTACGACCATGAAAAGAGCACTGCTGTTTCCCGCCCTTGTAGCGGCCATCACCACCTCCGCCCAGATCGACACCGAGACCGGAGGGCTCAACAACACCTGCGACCCGGTCTCCTATGACGCCATCGCACTGGACATCCCGGATACCGCAGGGCTGCATCTGAACACGGACATGGACTTTTTCCGCGTGGAAGTGCCCGTGGGCGGGGTGCTGCAGGCCACGGTCAGTTCCACCTCCCCGGGCGCATCGTTCGTGGTGGAGATCCGGGATGGATCCTGCGCGTCGGCGACCAGTGCTACCGGCCTCGTTGGGCAGGACAACCGGGCGGTGGCGGTGGTGTGCCCCGGTGCCTGGTTCGTAGGCGTATCACGCGCCACGGGCACAGCACCCATAGCGTACGTGCTCACGGCCACGATCACCAACAGCGGCGAGTGCGGGACCGAATGTGACAACACCATGTCCACGGCCACACCGCTCACTGCGCTGGATACCGTTTTCGAAACCCGCTTGTGGGGCCAGAACGCGTTGATCGCGTCGGGCACCGCCTTCCCCATCCCCGAGGATCAGGATTTTTATTCGCTCCAGACCGGTGCCTGCGGTGGCACACTCAGCATCCAGGTCAGTGATATTCCGTGGAACATCACGCTCCGTGTGAGCTGCTTTGAGGGCACGCCCGATGCTCCGTTGCACGTGTGGTCATTCCAGCGGAGCGGGTGCATCAGTGGCGACCTGAACGGCGCATGGACATTGGAGCCCAACAAGACCTGGTGGCTGCGATTCCATGATGAGAGCACCGAACAGGAGAACTGCAACAGTTCATACGACCTGTCACCCGACTGCTTCCAGGTAACGCTGGACTTCACCAGTGGATGCGATGGATGCGATGGTGGCGAGGCGAACAACCTGCCGGCCATCGCCACACCCCTGATGCTCGACACGGCCTTCACCACCCGGCTCTGGGGGCGCAACGAGCAGTTCGCGACGGACAGCGTACTGGGCCGAGCAGAGGATCAGGACATCTATGCGCTGAACACAGGAGCCGAGGGTGGCACATTGAACATCGCGGTCACGGAGATCCCCGAAGGGATCACCTTGCGCGCCGGGTTGTACGCGGGGCCGCCATTCACCTTGGAGCACATGGGTACATTCCAGCGGCAGGCCTGCTTCGGCGGGAACCTCACGGGCGCGTGGTCGGTTGAAGCGGGAACCTCGTACTTCCTGCGTCTGTACGACGAGTCAGCGGAAGACACGATCTGCGGCGAAGCCTACAACATGAGCGATAGCTGTTTCACGGTCAGTCTCAGCTTCGCACCGGGGATCTGTGGGGCCACACTGATCCTGACGGCCAACGAAGGACCAGGACCCGGCGAGGCAACGGCCGCAGTGAGCAACGGTACCCCGCCCTTCACGTGGGCCTGGAGCAATGGCGACACGACCCAGACCGCCGATGGGCTCGATCCCGGCACATACACCGTGACCGCCACGGACTCGGCCGGATGCACCGGCAGTACCACGGTCATGGTCATCGGCACGTCCGTCAGTGGAAGGGAGGGCAACATGATCGGCATCTGGCCCAACCCTGTGGAAGGTCCGGTAACGATCCGGACGGCCAACACCGCACGGGTGCAACGGATCATGCTCAGCGATGCGAGCGGCCGCATCGTGGCATCGCGGCTGCTCACCTGTGCGAACGGGGTCGCCACGCTCGACCTCGGCGGACTGGAGAGCGGCACCTACTTGGTCCGGGTATATTTCGACGATGGCGGCGAGGAGATCGGGCGCGTGCTGAAGCGATGAACGACGGTTCACCGCGGGTCGTTATCCCCGATCAGCGCACCACCATGGCCCGGCCCGAGGCCAACACCCGGTCTTCGGCTACGAGCGAGAAGTGGAACAGCCCGGCACCGGCGGTATGCCGATAGACGAACGTGTTCCTGCCCGGGCCCGTACGCAGGGCCACGATGGCCACCTCCCGCCCCAACGCATCCCGGACCAGGAGTTGAGCCCGGCCCCACGCGGCGGTCGCAGGCAATTGAACCGACAATTCAGTATACATGGCGAACGGGTTCGGCTTGAAGGTGATCACGGGCGGAAGCTTCTCCACCCGGGCGGCCTCAGGCACGGCAATGGACCCGCAGGACAGGCCGTAGGCCAGATCGTCCACCGTGCCCGGAGGTGTATCGATATCACTCGTGCGGACCAGCTCACCGGAGAACGGGCTGGTGATACCTTCCGCATCGATGGAGGCCACGCTCACCCAGCGCTGCGTACCGGCGACCTGTCCGGGAACAACGAATGAGGTATCCGTTGTGCGGTACAATTGGTCGAAGTCCAGGTTGGCATTGGTGAGGCGAACACCCACCCGGTAGGCCGAGGCTCCGGACTCCGGCGTGATGGCCACCCGAAGTCCGTCGGGCTCATCGAGCAGTTCGAAGGCCGGTGGTTCGGGGCCCAGGGCCAGGAGCGCGGCCGACATTCCGTTGATGACGGCGTTGCGCGCCAGATAATTGAAGTCAACGAAGAAGCTGTCGATGGCCAGGTCGCCATCGGTATCCACGCCGATGATGTCGGTGTCGGTGTGCTGCCGGTCGTGGTAGGTAGTGTCCTCCGGATCGCCGTCGCCATGCTCATGCGAGGCCGTGAAGCGCACGTTGCGGAAAAAGCGCTGGCGGAACGGGATGTGGTCCCCTCCCCTGTTCACCCGGTCTTCCAGTCCCATCACGCTGATGGTCATGGGTACGGGCACTTTGTTACGCAGCTTCTCCTCGTACCACAACTTGATGGAGCGGGCGAAACCACGATGCGGCCGGGGCGGTGAACCGTTGGAGAAGAGGCGCACCCGCAAACTGTCGGCTTCATTCTCTACCTCACATCCAGGATCGCTCGCCGTGGCACCGCACCAGATCCCCCCGACGACATCGTTGTTCTGCACGCCCTTGATCGCCACTCCTTCGTCCACGCACCACTGGGCCATGGCCTCGGCACCCACCAGACCCTGCTCTTCGCCGGTGGTGAGCATGAAGACGATGGTATGATCGAAGGTCCAGCGGCTCATCACCCGGGCCAGCTCGATCACCAGGGCCGAGCCGCTGCCGTTGTCTTCCGCCCCGGGTGCCAGGCACGTGTTGTCGCAGGGATCAGCGCAGCGGCTGTCCATGTGGGCCTCCATGAGGATGATGCTCGAAGTCGAAGTGTCGGCACCGGGCAACACCGCCAGTACATCACGCCAGCCAAAACCGTCCACGCCGCAGGGATCGCCGGTGTAGTCGAAGCTGAGGTAGGCCGGGATGAGACGACCTTCGTTCGCACTGCTGAACGCTTGGAACTTCGCGAATGCCCAACGCCGTGCCGCACCGATCCCCGTGTCGGGCGAGAGCGTGTCCGAGAACGCATGGCGTGTGTGGAAGGAGGTGAGGCCTTCCAGATGGGCCCGTAGCGAGTCGGGCGAGATGGCCGTCCGCAGATCGCACAGGATGGTGGCGTGGTCGCTGATGGGTATGCTCGCGGCGAAGGCGGAGGGATCATAGTTCCCCTTCATCACTTGTGCCGCTATGGGCGGGGTGCAGACCATGTTCTCCACGGACTGCGGGTAGCCGACCAGAGGCATGCAGAGGGCGAGGACGGCGATGTACTGGTTCATGGAGCAGGTGATGGCGCGTAAAGCTACCAGTGGGAGGATCGGAAGGGCCGTCCAGCGAAAAGGGGTGTAATGGCCGGGTGTGCCTCCCCCTTGGGATCCGAGGTCGCGGCTCAGCGCACAAGGTTCACATGGCCCTCGCGATCGCGTATGGAAGGTGGTATGCACGGATGCACCATGTGGACGGCCCAGACGTACGCACCTTGCGGAACCGCACTGCCATCGGGGAACAGGCCATCCCATTCGGCGTACGGGTCGGTGGTCTCGAACAACTTGTGGCCCCACCGGTCAAAAATGGTGAAACGGTAGTCGCACCGGGCCACCACGTCCATGTCCACCACGAAGTCCGGACGGAAGCGTTCGTTGATCACCGGTCCCGCACCGTTCGGTGTGAATGCGTTGGCGATGAAGTGGACCACGCTGATCTCGGCATGCACGGTCCGGTACGTGGTGTCCGCGCAACCTTCCGCATTCATGACGGACAACCGCACCGGCCATTCGCAACCATCGGACCGCAGGTCATACCGGTGCTGCGGGTGTTCCTCGCCGCTAATTCCAGCGTCCCCGAAGTTCCATTCCAGCACGGTGGCACCGATGCTGGTGTTGGTGAAATGGATGAGCTCGGGCAAACTCTCCTCCGCATGGAAGGTGAAGGCCGCTGTTGGCGAAGGATGCACCACGAGCATGAGCGGCACATCAAGCGTATCGGTGCATCCCCCGGCACCGGTGATCATCAGTTGGATCACATAGCTACCTGTTGAATCGTATACATGAGTGAGCATCATCCCTTCCGCCGTATTCCCATCACCCAAGGACCACACGGGCAGCCCATTCTGGGAGCCGTTCGCATCGAACTGAACGGGACGCATGGTGCAGGCCGGATCGGTGAGCACTTGAGCCACCGCGAGTGGTTCGGGATGAACCACGAGGGTCGTGTCCACAACGGCGATGCAGGCAGGAATGCCCGGTGTGCCTGAAACGGTGAGCTGCACGGGCCAACTGCCGGGTTGCGGGATGCTCAATGCGGGCGTTGTTGCCGTGGATGCGCCAAGGGTCCCGAAATCCCAGAGGTAGCCTGTGGCATGGGTCGAGTTGTTCGCGAAGGTGACCGGGGCAGGAGAATGGCAGGGATCCAGGACCAATGCGGAGAAAACTGCTTGCGGCAGGGTATCCACCACCAGCACCGTATCCAGCAGGAGCGTGCAACCATCGGCGTTCGCGAGAAGCAGGGACACGGGGAACACCCCCGGAGCGGTGAACAGGTCGCACGGATCCTCTTCCGTGGAGCTGTTCCCGAAGTCCCATGTGTAACTGTCGGTCGATTGGGCCGTCGCATCGAAGCAGACGGTGTCCGGCGCGCAGATCGGCGGTCCGAAGGTGAAACCTCCCGTTGGAGATGCGGACACCGGTACAGGAGTGGTGATGGAGCCGGTACATTGATTCAGTGCCCAGCCGACCTCCAGGGTCACCATGTAGTTGCCCGGTCCATCGAACAAATGCGAAGGTTGGGCCAAGGCACTGGAATCCCCATCGCTGAAAAGCCAACCGAGCACGTTGGTGCCTGGAGCGGTACTCGTGAAGGTGATCGGCGTACCGGAGCAGAACGGATCGGGGGCGGCATTCATCACCGGTACGGGCGCCTCGAGTACGGTAACCGTGATGGTATCCTCATCGAATCCGCAGGCATACGAGCGCGCGATCACCTGGTACACACCGGGCTGATCGAAGGTGACCACCACGGTATCCGCCACGACCATGCCGAAGGGCAGTGGCAGATACCACGCGGCAGATGTGTCCGAAGCGGTATTGTTCTGAAAGGTCACGGTGAGGGGTGCGCAACCGATAAGCGGATCGGTGTTCGTGGCGATGGTGATGTTCGACGGCACGATGGTGACGGTGTCCACATCCGTTGCCACGCCGCACGGGTTGTACACGAGGCAGGTCACCACGAATTGTGTCGG
Source organism: Bacteroidota bacterium (assembly GCA_018267155.1). Classification (GTDB taxonomy): domain Bacteria; phylum Bacteroidota; class Bacteroidia; order Flavobacteriales_F; family PHOS-HE28; genus PHOS-HE28. Next base: position 9,269 of record JAFDZE010000069.1, read on the forward strand.
AACATCCACCAAGGGGAAAAGATGAGCGGTCTGGATGAGCGGGAAAACCGTGGTGATGGTATCCGCAGGGTCGTCGCTGAACACCCACTGGCAGCTGTCAATGATCCCCTCTCCCACCTGGGTGAAGAGGGCCTCCGCTCCTTCGCAATAGGTATTCTGATCGGCATTGACGATGGCGATGGGGAAAGGGTGCAGGATCACCGTGGTCGAATCGGAAACGGAGGGGCAGACGCTGTTCGGAACGGAGACGGAGACCACGACCGGGTATGTGACCGGAGCGAACGCGTCCCCCGGGAAAAGCACGTTGGTGGGTGCGGGCGAAATGATATCGTCGGGATCGGCCGAAGTACCGAAATCCCAGGAGAATGATGGGTCCGTCCCGCTGAAAACCGGTGCGAAGTCCAGCAGCAGCTCCGCGGCGCAGGTGTCGATCGCCGTGAGCGGCAGGTCCACGAATGGTTGGTCGGCCACTTGGACCACCAGCTCGCTGGAATCGATGCAGGCGGGGACCGTGTTGGTGGAAGCGACGATCCCCACCGTATGAGGCCCCCCAGTGGCGAAGGTGTGGGTCAGGTCAGGGCCCGTCGGCTGTACCGTCCCGTCCACGGTCCAACCGATGACGTCGGCCCCGATGCTGGAGCTCGTGAACACGTATGGTTGCCCAACGCATGGTGCCGGTCCGACAACAAGACCGGCCACCGGTTCGGGATAAAGGGTGACGGTGATCTGATCGGTCACCTCCGCACAAGTACTTCCCGAACTGGTCACACCCACCGAGACCGTATAGGTGGTAAGTACGCCACCGTTCATGGTGAATACCTGATCACCAGGATCCTCGATCCCGGCGGATCCACCGCTCCATTGCCAGTTGAAGGCGAGGTTGTTCCCTGTGGCATCGGCCTGCAGGTCCACCGAGATGGTACTGCCGCAGGTGGCGGCATCCAACGTGGTGATGGCCACGCTGGGGCCTTCCACGGGAGTTATGGTCATAGTGGCCGTATCGGGACAGGCCGGCGAGGTCTGGGTCGAGGCGATCAGGCTCACGGTGAACGGGTCCGTGGAAGGGAACGTGTACACCAGATCCTCCACGGTGTTGTTCGGCACACCGTTGCCATCCACGAGCCATTCCCAACCAAAGGCCCCGGCCGTGGTGTTGTCCAAGGTTGCGGGCGATCCCGCGCAAGGGGTACCAGGGAGGTCGAAACCGGGTACGGGATAGGCGATGGTACTCACCACAAGCTCTGCCTGGCCGGGACACGAGCCCGGTACCCCGGCGGATGTGACCGCGTACGTCGTGGTACCGGCAGGCACATCGGTCATGCTGTTCCCAGTGCCCCCCTGAACACCGTTGATACTCCACTGCGGGTTGGTGGCTCCCGTTACAGTAAGGTTGACCTCAGCGCCCTCACAAACGGCCTCGGGCCCGATGATCAGCAGGCTTTCAGCTTGTTGCACCTGGAAATTGACGCTGGCGTCGGCCGCACCACAACCGGCATTGTCCGAGGTGATCTGGATCGTATAGTCATCCGGAAGCAAGCCGTCCGTACCCGTGATGGTGAACGGGCTGCTGACGTTGCTCCCGGAAAGTGCGGTGCCGGTGATCGCCCATCCATAGGTGACACCCGGCGAAGCGGTGAAGGTCACTTCGACCGGGTCTCCCGGGCAGATCTGCAACACATCCACTTGTGGGTCGATCGGAGGCGAGGCGGGCACGACCCAGATGTCGATATCCTGACTGACCGTGCCGGGGCATCCATTGGTAGCGGTAACGGTGATGGTATTGGGTTGCCCGGGTGTGGTACCACTGAAGGAGATGGGGCCCGGGTTCGCACCGGTGAAACTGGCCGGAGTTCCGTTCTCGATGGTCCAATTGATGGCGGGGCTTCCTTGATCGCAATTCTGGACCGTACCGCTCACGACCACCGGATCCCCCTCGCAGATCGTGTCCTGGTCCACGGTGAAGGCCAATGGCTCCGGAGGTCCATGGACGGTGACCGTTTGTTGGGCGCTCTGGACCGGACAGCCGGGGTCCTCCACATCCAGGTCCACCAGATATGTACCTGGGCCGGAGAACGAAATACCGGGCACCGGCCCATCCGGGTCGGAAATGGCGAAGGTTCCGGTATCCTGGCAGGGGTTGTTGCCGAAGGCCGAAACACTCCAGAGAAATTCCATCGGGTCCGGGCAATCCTCCGTGTTCGGCGTGTCGAAGGCGACGGTCGCGTTGGTGGGTGCGCAATCGGAGGCCAGCACAAGGCTGAAGGATGGATCCGGAGGGCTTTCCACGCAGATCACGTCTGTCCAAACCGAATCACCGCAAGCCGGTGTTGTCACCGACATCTGCACCTGATATGTACCTGGTTCCTGGAATTGGACCGAGATATCCGCTGAATTGGGAAGCACCACAGGGGTGTAGGTACCGGGCGTTATGGACCATTGCACATTGGCCGGCGCACAGTTGGCCTGGGTACCGGTCACGGTTCCATCGAGGAGCACGTTGGTATCCTCGCAAACCGGATCCTGATGGGTGAAGAATGCGCTGGGGGCTCCCAGGACGGTGACGGAAGTGGTGTAGCAGATACCCGCGCAGGGATTGGTGATGCAACACGCGATGGAATAGCTGCCGACCGGCGAGGCGAGACAGGCCTGCCCGCCCGGACAGGTGATGAACGGCGTTGAATTGCCGCAGCTCGATGAACCGTACACGAAGTCGATCGCGTTGGGTGGTGGATACTGGTACTGTCCATACGGTGTGGTCGACTCCCCGTTGTACACCGTATAGGTCGTTCCCACCACACCAAGCCCGGGCAACAGCCCGAACGAGAGGGACCCATCACTGCAGATCGTGGTCACCTGTCCCTGGTCCAATGTGAAGGACCCGGGCGGAGCCTGCGTATTCCCCACGAACAATCCGAAAAATCCAGTATCTGGGCATGCGCCGTTGTTCACCACGTACGTGAGCGTCTGCATATCACCCGCGACCGTGACGTTCTGGGACCAGCCTGTTCCCACCGCGCTGTACGCACCGGCGTTCATACTCAACGAAAGCGCACTGCCGGTGCATTGTTGGCATGCATCCTGTACCGCGAAATCCACCGAGGCGGGATCCGTACAGTCGGCGAAAACCATGAGGCCGTTGAACGCCGTGGCGGAATAACCGTTCACACTGATATTGGCGAACGGAGTGACCTCCATGGGGATCTGGACCGATGTGGCAACGCATGGTGTATCCCCGGGTTCAGTGACCGTGAGGTTCACGGTGAAGTCGGTGCCATCACTGGGCGGTGGGGCGGTGAACACCGGGGTCGCGGTATTGGCGCCCTGCAAGCATCCCGGGCATCCGGGGACCGACCATGCATACGTGGTCCCCGCAGGACCCGCATCCACACCCAAGGACACGGACTCGCCCGCACAGAACGGCGCACCCGCCTCCACTGTGATCCCGCATTGGCCGGATGCCGCCGTGGTCAGGACCAACAGGACCAGCAGGGATCCAAAGCGCCGTAGCAGTGTCGTTCCCATCAACAGCCTTGGTCGATGACCCGGGACGGATGATGGCGACGAACGACCAGGAGGTGCCAGGTGGTGGTCAGGTGGGATGATCCCGGTCTCGAACGGCACGTTGTCGATGGAAAGGTCGGCAATTTGGCGAAAAACCATTTGAAGTATGCTACCGCTCCCGATCTTCGCGGTTGTCAGGATGCACAACGAGCGGAATTCCACGGAAGGCGGTTGGAAGATCACTGTTTGTCGGTATTCAGTTCCACGCGCGTACGGGGATCGGGCCCGGACCACAACGGGTCATGTGAACAAACAACCGGATACACGACGCATCCCCACGCTCCTCGCACTGCTCCCCGCACTGCTCCTCGGTCTGCGGCTCTGCGCCCAGGACCCCGTTTTCACGCAGTTCAGCAGCAACCCGCTGCATTTGAACCCGGCATTCACGGGCGACCATTGCTGGAGGGTTGTAATGAACAGCCGTACACAATGGAGCCAGCTGTCCGGTCGCTACCAGACCTCGGCCATGAGTGTGGACCATGGCTTCCGCAATTGGGGCGTGGGCATTCAGGCCATGTACGATGGTGGGGCCGCGTACACCTTCCGGGACCTGACGATCAGTGGCCTGCTCTCGTACCGGACCCGATTGGGCCGCAGCCTGTGGACCAGCATGGGCTTCCGCTTCAACTACCAGCAGCGCGTTATCGACCCGAACAAGCTGCAATTCCGCGATCAGATCGAAACGCACGATGGGATGGGCTTCATCTACCGATCGGGCGAGGACATCTTCACCACGCGCTTGAACGGCACCGACCTTGGGGCGGGCCTACTGCTTTACTCCTCCAGTTGGTCCGTTGGCATCAGCGGCGACCATTTGGCCGATCGCAGCGACGGGTACGATTCCTTCACGGGTGGGCGCTGGTGGATCCCCCGTCGCCTCACTGCCCACGCCGCACTCTTTTTTCCCATCCACGGCTTCGGGAAAAACAGCAGGTGGCCCGTCCTCACGCTCAGTCCGGAGGTCCATGTGTCGTGGCAGGCGGGGTACTGGGAGCGGAACTTGGCCTTGCGGATCAACCGGGGGCCAGCCGTTCTTGGCGCGGGATACCGGTTCGGCAACGCGATCACCGTACTGGCAGGTTACGAAACCGGTCGGATGGCCCTTGGCCTGAGTACCGACATCACCACGGCCCGCACCCTGACCGATCTGCCGTACAACCACCAGGGCGCACCCCAAGGAGTGGTACAGCCCTTCACGATCGAACTCGCCGTGCAGTGGCGGATGCGCTGTGAGACCTCGGCAACGCGCCGTAAAGGGATCCCTTGTCCGGATCTCACGGGCAAGCACCTGTGGCCGCTCGGGAGGGGCGATAAAAAAAGCGATGGCGCAACACCGGCGCCCGGTGGGGGCTCGCGATTCGAGGACAACGTGGTGCCCGACCGCCCACGATGAACCATCATTCAGGACATGGCGGCCGCATCCATATCCGGGATGAACGCCACCGCCTACATTCGCCGCCGCTTTCCGGGATGATACCGGGAACACCACAAACCGACCGACCATGCCCCAGGACAGCAACGCCCGCTTGAACGCCAAACGCAAAGCCACCTTGAAACTCGCCAAGCGCAAGGCCGCGGGTGTTACGGCCAAGGCCACGCGTGGCAAGAAGGCCGCCAAGAAAAAAGCCTGATCGCGGCCATCGCGCCGGATGGCCCCGGTCCTGAGTGCCGCTCAGGATCGGGGTTTTTCGTTGCATGCCGCCGGACAGGACCGTGCATGTGATCCGGATCCACCGACAGGCCCTCCGCGCTGCGATATTTGCGCTCCGACATGTCCGACATCATCCGCCTGCTGCCCGACCATGTGGCCAACCAGATCGCCGCGGGCGAAGTGGTGCAACGGCCCGCGAGCGCGGTAAAGGAACTGCTGGAGAACAGCGTGGATGCGGGCGCCACGGACATCACCCTTGTGCTGAAAGACGCCGGGCGCACGCTGATCCAGGTCACGGACAACGGCCAAGGCATGTCGCCCACGGACGCACGGCTCAGCTTCGAACGGCACGCCACCAGCAAGATCCGGAGTGCCGATGACCTGAGTGCCGTGCGCACCAAAGGCTTCCGGGGTGAAGCCTTGGCGAGCATCGCGGCGGTAGCACAGGTGGAATTGAAGACCCGGCGGCCCGAGGACGAGTTGGGTACGCGGATCCTGATCGAGGGCAGCCGTGTGAAGTCGCAGGAAACGGTGGCCTGTGCGACGGGTTCGGTCCTCAGCGTACGCAGCCTGTTCTACAACGTGCCGGCCCGTCGCCAGTTCCTCAAGAGCGACCCGATCGAATTGAAGCACGCCATCGAGGAATTCCATCGCGTGGCGCTGGCGCATCCGGACATCGCATTCGACCTGTTCCACAACGACCAGGAGGTGCATCGGCTGCCGGTGGCCAACCTGCGACAGCGCATCACGCACCTGTTCGGCCGCAAGTACGACGAGCGGCTGGTACCCGTGAGCGAGGCCACCGGGATCGTGGGTGTGGAAGGCTTCATCTGCAAGCCGGAGTTCGCGCGGCGCACCCGGGGCGAGCAGTATTTTTTCGTGAACGGGCGCTACATCCGCAGCGGTTACCTGGAGCACGCTGTTCGCCGTGCGTACGATGAGCTGGTACAGCGCGACCATCACCCGGGCTGGTTCCTGTTGTTGCACATCGACCCGGCCTTCATCGATATCAACATCCACCCCACCAAAACGGAGATCAAGTTCCGGGACGACCGTGCGGTGTACGCCATCCTGCATGCCGCGGCACGGCGGGCCTTGGGGCGGCACAGCATCACACCCAGCCTCGACTTCGAGCCGGAGCCCGCGCTCCTCGCCATGAGCGGCGTTGACACGGCCCCGGTTCCCGCCACCGGGAACGCCGGTGCGAACTGGCGCCCCCGGGACCTGCCCCGACAAACGATACCCGCTGGTTGGCAGCGTTTGTTCGATCTGCCCGACGATGCCCCGCAGCGGTCGGGGGCGGATCCGGAAGCATCACCCACGGATACTGTGGGCGGACAGCACGTGCTGCCCATGCGGGAAACGATGGACCTCGGGGCTCGTCCGGTGTTCCAACTGCACGGGCGTTACATCCTCGCACAACTTCGCTCCGGATTCGTGGTGATCGATCAGCGGCGCGCGCAGGAGCGCATCGTGTACGAGCGCTCGATGCGTTCCCTGGAGAAAGGCCAGGGACCGAGCCAGGCGCAGCTTTTTCCGGTGAGCATCGGGCTGAATGCGGCGGACCACGCGTTGCTCACGGGGATCCTGCCCGAACTGGGGGCGCTCGGTTTCCGGCTGGAGCCGCTCAGCGGCCGCAGCTTCGCGGTGAACGGGCTGCCGGCCGAGAGCGGCGATGGCGATCCGCAACAACTGGTAGAACAATTGCTGGAGCAGGTGAAGAACGAGAGCGGGGCGTTGCGGTCCGAACGGCACGCGACCATTGCGCGGGGCATGGCGCGGAGCATGGTGCGCAACGAGGGGCGCCAATGGAGCGCAACGGAGATGCACGACCTGATCGACCGGCTCTTCGCATGCGGCATGCCGTACACCACGCCGGGCGGCAAGCCTGTGCTCATCACCTGGTCGCTCCAGGAACTCGACGAACGCTTCGATCGATGATGCGCTACAACCCTTCTGGCGGCGTGTTCGGTGGCATCCCCACCGTGGTGAAGAACCTGCTCATCCTGAACGGCCTGGTCATGCTGGTGAAGCTCACCGGGATCGCCGGGCTTTCGATACCCGAATTTGACGATCTGTTCGGCCTGCACTACCCGTCCTCGCCGCTGTTCCGTCCGTATCAGTTCCTCACGCACATGTTCGTGCATGCGGGCCCCATGGTACCGGGCGACGGTTGGTACCTGCACATCCTGCTGAACATGTTCGGTCTGTACATGTTCGGGCCGCAGGTGGAATACCGCTGGGGATCCCAGCGCTTCCTGGCGTACTACCTGCTGTGCGGCCTCGGTTCGGCGTTGTTGTACCTGGGCTGGCTGTGGTACGGATCGAGGGAGCATTTCGCCACGCTGGGTCCCGATGAGCTGGCCTTGCTGCGCGACCAGTTCATCCAGTGGTCCCAAGGCGGCACGATCACCGGGGCGATCACACCGGACATGGCGGCCATCCTGCGCTTGTGGAGCGAGCCGATGGTGGGTGCCAGCGGGGCGATCTTCGGAGTGCTGCTCGCCTTCGGCCTGCTTTTCCCGGATGTGCGCCTGATGATGCTCTTCTTCCCCGTACCCATCAAGGCAAAGTATTTCGTGGTCATCTACGCGGTGATCGAACTGGTGAGCGGGGTGGCCAACCGCTCGGGCGACAACGTGGCCCACTTCGCGCACCTGGGCGGCATGGTGGCGGGCTTCGTGCTGCTCAAGTGGTTCGAGCGGCGCGATCGGGGGAATGCAGGACATCAACAGGACCTTCCCTGGCGTTGAACAATGGCGATCACGGACGATATCAGGGCACAGTGGCGCACGGGAGGTGCCATGAAACGCCTGCTCTTCCTCAACCTGGGCGTATTCCTCGGTGTACACCTCATCGGGCTCATCGCATGGGCGGCCAATGGTGGCGCGTACGATGAGCGCGTGCTGGAGTGGCTGATGGCCACGAACAACTGGCCCGTGCTCCTGAGACGCCCCTGGACGGTGCTCACGTACATGTTCACGCACTTCGATCCCTTCCACCTGTTCTGGAACATGGTGATGTTCTGGTTCAGTGGTCGACTGTTCGAGGACCTGCTGGGCGGGAAACGGTTGACCGGCATGTACCTGCTGGGCGGTCTCTCGGGATTCGCGTTCTACGCGCTGGCATCCGTACTGCCCGCGCATCTTGGACTCGGGGGCACGAGCATGCTCCTGGGGGCCTCGGCGGCGGTGATGGCGGTATTCATCGGGATCGCCACCTATCATCCCGAAATGGAGGTAAGTCTCATGTTCATCGGCGGTGTGCGACTGAAGTGGGTGGCCCTGGTGGTGCTGGTGCTCGACCTGATCAGCATCCGGCAGGGCAGCAACACGGGAGGGCACCTGGCCCATATCGGTGGCGCGGCCTACGGATACCTGGCCATGATGGCGCTCAAAAGCGGGAAGGGCGACTGGAACAAGTCCCTCATCCAATGGCTCGAAGGTCTGCTCGGCATGCTTCGCGCGCGGGGGTCATCGCGGCTGCGGGTGGAAAAGCGACCGGTACGACGGGGCGTCCTGGCGGATGCCGACTTCAACGCCGCCAAGCACGACAAACAAGCCCGGGTGGATGCCATCCTGGACAAGATCTCCCGCTCGGGGTACGACAGCTTGAGCAAGGACGAGCGTGACTTCCTCTTCCACGCGAGCAAGGACTGAGCATATTTTATCCCGTTATCCAGTGACCGATCCCAGGGAACGCGGCGCCTCGCCAGCGGGTGGTCCCGGCAGCGGGGCCAGGCGTCCGAGCCGCCTGCTGCTGCCGCTGTGGTGGCTGAACGGCCTGGCGGTGATCGGCCTGCTCCTCTCCCAATTGAGCCCGCACGTGAGCCCGGTCACGTTCTGGCCGTTGGCCTTTTTCGGTATCGCCTGGCCGGTGCTGATGCTGTTGAACGGCGTCTTCATCCTCATCTGGCTGATCCTCCTGCGCAAGCGGGTATGGCCCAGCGTGATCGCCATGGCCTTGGGTGCCGGTCACCTCGGAGAGTATATCGGCCTGCCTTTCCGGGGCGGACCACCCGGCACCACGACCTCCCCTATCAAGGTGATGAGCTGGAACACGCGGATCTTCGACCTGTACAACTGGAGCCACAATGTGAATACGAAGGACGAGATGCTGGACCTGATCCGCATGGAGGACGCCGATGTGCTGTGCCTGCAGGAGTTCGTGGACAACGATGCGCGCTGGGGCCGGTCAGTGAAGGATGAATTGCTCCGGGACATGCGCTTCACCCGGGTGGCCGATGCGTACACCTCGCACACGAAGCATGGTTACCACTTCGGGATCGCCACGTTCAGCACCATGCCCATCATCGCGCAGGGAGCCATCCACTTCCCGGATGATCTGAACAACCTGTGCCTGTGGAGTGATATCGCCTTGAAGAACGATACGGTTCGCGTGTACAACGCGCATCTGGCGAGCTTGCGCTTCACCGAAGCGGAGTACGACTTCGTGAAAGAAGTGCAGGATGGCACATCGACGGAGGAATTCGAGCACGGAGGCAAACGCCTGGCCCAGCGGTTGAAGAACGGCTTCCTGCGGCGCGCCTCCCAAGTGGACCGGATCACCGCGCACATGCGCACCTGTCCCTACCCGATCATCTGGTGCGGTGATATGAACGACACACCCATGAGTTGGAGCTATCAGCAGTTGCGCAGCGTCGGGCTCAAGGATGCGTTCACGGAAAGTGGTTCGGGAACCGGCAACACGTACCTGGGCATCTTCCCCGGGGTCCGCATCGACCACATCATGCACGGGCCACGATTACGCTCCTGGGGATCCAGGACCCTGCCCGATGAATTGAGCGATCACCGCGCCATCGTTTGCCGGATGGACGTGATCAAAGCGGGTGAAGAGTGAACGTCAGAGCACCAGATAGGCCACGCAGAACATCGTGGCGCTGAGCACGGCACAGATGATGCCGCTGGTCAGGATGAGGGTGGATCGGCCAGGGTTCGCAGTGGTGGAGCGTTGCATCATGGGATCTTCAGGAGCGATGGATAGACGGAACCCGAAGGGGATGGTTGCCGCCGGGCCGAATAAAGTTGCTTTTCCGTTCACCCTGACCGGACGAACGATCACGGTCACCAACAATGACCACGGGAAAACAGCGTGCGGTCCCCGGCTTCCGGATCGTCGTGCGGCTAACTCTCGATGAGTGCCCAGCGCAACACCACAGCGTTGTTGGTCAGCGCGGTGTTGTCCTGGAATCGCCACTTGAGCCCGTCCCAGTGGAGCAACTCGAAGCACTTGCGATCGAACCTGGCATGGTGGACCTCGACGATGCAGAGGCGCTTGGGATCATCGGGCAGTTGAGGCGATGGGATCCAGGGGGAATGTGCGAAGCTCAAATGAAAGATCAATTGTTTCAGGTAAGATCGAGAACATCGTTGATGCCCGGTGGCCGAGCGCAGGTGAAGCCCTCGCCGAAGGGCACGCCGATGATGCGGCCCATGTCGCGGGCACGACCTTCGAGCGTGGGCAGGAACTCCGGCACGCTGATGGGCGAGACCGGTTCGGTGCTGCCCGGATCGTGGAACTGGCTCTTGAAGCAGGCAAGGGCTTGGCGCTTGCGGTCCCAAAAGGCGCTCACATCCACCACGAGATGCGGATCGATCCAACGATCCTGCACGCAATGCAGCACGGACACCGGCCTCCACACGGGCTGTTCGCGGCCTTCGTGCGTGGTGATGATACGCCGCAAGCCGCTGAGGAAGGAGGCTTCAGCCACCAGTGCGGCGGCCCGCCCATGGTCCGGATGGCGATCGCGAACGGCATTGGTGATGACCACACGCGGGGCATGGCGACGGATCGCGGCGACCACCTTGCGCAGGCTCGGTTCGTCCGCACGGAAAAAGCCATCGGGCAGGCCCAGTCCGTAACGGAATTCCGCACCGAGCACCTTGCGTGCGGCCTCGGCCTCCTGCGCGCGGATCTCCGGGGTGCCACGGGTTCCCAATTCGCCCGCCGTGAGTTCGACCAGTCCAACACGCCTGCCCGCGGCCACATGCCTGAGGACCGTGCCTGCGCAGCTGATCTCCACATCGTCCGGATGCGCCGTGATACAGAGGATGTCCACCTGTTCCGCCATCACTTCCTTCCCTCGATCCATTCGATCACCTGGTCACTCAACGGGCTGGTTGGCGAACCGAGCACGGTGTGCAATGATCCGTCCTCGTTGATCAGGAACTTGGTGAAGTTCCACCGCACCTCGTTGTCGCTGGCGCCGTTCTTGTCCTTGTGGGTTAGCCACTGGTACACCGGGTCCTGTCCATCGCCCTTGGTCACCACCTTGCTCATCATGGGAAAGGTGATGCCATAGTTCTTTTCGCAGAACGCGGCGATGGACTTCTCGTCGCCCGGTTCCTGCTTGCCGAAATCGTTGCTGGGGAAACCCACGATGATGAACCCCTTGTCCTTGTACTTCGTGTACAACTGCTCCAGCTTCTCGTATTGCGGGGTGAAACCGCATTCGCTGGCGGTATTCACCACCATCACCTTATGGCCCTTCAATTGGGCGAAGGAGAACGGTGCGCCATTGATGTCGGTAGCGCTCAGGGCGTGGAAGGGCTGCACGGGCGGTTGGGTGTACACGGTTCCACGGCCGCAGCCGAAGACCATGGCGGCCAGGGAAACAAGGTTGAGGATCGGCTGTTTCATCAGTTGGACAAGGCGCAAGCCACCGATGGCATGCCCGCGGCGAAAGTACCTTGGACGGGGGCGCGACCGCAGCCCAAAGGTTGGAGGGTACCTTTCGCCACGGTTCTTGCGTAAGAGCACCTTCCATGCGTACCCCGATCTCCTTCGCACCCCTCCTTTTGTTCCTGGCCGCCGCGGCTCAGCCCCAACAGGTGAAGATCACAGCACCCGCAGTGCTGGATGCCCCGGGGGCCGTACACAGGAACAAACCGGCCCAAGCCGCGTTGATGGCCAGTGGAATTACAGCCGAGCAGATGGACCAGGTGATCAGTTACGGCGATCGGGAACACTGGCCCGCAGGGATCAAGGTGGACAGTCTTCGCGCCAAGAACCAGCCCTACATCCAGAACTACGTGTGTTTCCGCGTGGCGGGTTTTACCGAGGACAGCCTGCCGAAGACCGTGATCATGGTACCGGCCCGGGAAAACATCCACATGCCCGAAGTGATGCGGCCGTTGAGCGACCTGTACGTGATCGTTCCGGACAGTTCGATCACGAACGTGCAGCCCGGCAAAGCACGACCGGAAATAAGTCGTGGGCCCAAGTGGAAAAACCTGCCCCCAGCGCGGATCCTGGTGCCCGAGGAACTCTACGCCACGTATGATCTGGGCACCGACAGTGCCGCACTGAAGGCGCTGCAGGAGAAAGGTATGAGCCAGCCCGAGATCGACGCGGTCGTTTTCCGGAGCATCGAGCGCAACTGGCCCGATGGGATCGACAGTTTCGAGGAGCGGCAAGCCCTTCTGCCAAAATTCAAGAAATACAAGGCTTATGTGGGTGCCAAGTGGGACGACAAGGTGCTGCTGATCATTCCCGTGGAGAAGAACCGCAAACAGCCGGTACTCATGCGTCCCTTCGTGGACTTGTACCTGGTGTACAACAAGAGCGCGGTGGATGTGAAGAAGAAATAGCACCGGGCCGGGCGCGATGTCCACTTCCACCGTCGCAAGATGGTGCCCTTCTATAAGTCCGGATAGCTTCGCCCCGTGGACCTACGGGAGATCGCCGCATTGATCACGCTTGAATGGCGGCTTGATCGCCGTCAGAAACACGCCTGGGGCAGCCTGGCGCTGTACGTGGTGAGCACCGTGTACACCTGCTACCTTGGGGTGAAACGGCTGAGCGCCGTGCCCACGTGGAACGCGCTGTTCTGGATCATCCTGCTCTTCGCTGCTTTCAACGCGTTGTCCCGATCGTTCCAGCGCGAGGAGGGCGGACGGCAACTCTACCTCCACACGTTGGTCCACCCACGCAGCGTGGTGCTGGCGCGCACCCTGTACAACGCGGCGACCATGGTCGTGCTCAGCCTCATCAGCTTGGTGACGTACGTGCTCTTCATCGGGGACCGTGCGTTGGAAGCTGCGGACCCGGGCCTGTTCATCACCACCGTGTTACTGGGTGCGGTCGGCCTTGCATGTACACTCACGTTGATCGCGGCCATAGCGGCTCGCGCGGGCAGTGGTCCCGGCCTGATGGCGATCCTGGGCTTCCCCATCGTGCTGCCCTTGCTGTTGGCGATCCTGCGCGCGAGCAAACTGGCGCTCGATGGCGTGGCCTGGTCGGTCACCGGCAACTACCTGCTGGCCATACTCGCGATGGACGTGCTGGCCGTCGCCTTGTCCGCGATCCTCTTCCCCTACCTTTGGCGCGACTGATGAAGGGCCTCTGGTGGAAGCTGCTGGCAACGCTCCTGTTGCTGTTCACGGCGATCATCGGATTGCGCACGCCGCTGGGCCCTTCGATCGTTGCCACCTCCACCACGCGCATCGCTCCCGGGCCGCTCGAACTGGAGATCCAGGGCTACGGCACACACTTCCATGCGGACCAGCAACACGCCTGGTTGGTGAACGACGGCCAGCGCATTTGCGCCACACGCATTTCGGTCCTGGCCGAGGATCGGATGCGGGCAAGCTTCACGGTACCCGCGGGCCTGCGCGTTGCGATGACCGACCTGGGGATCTTCAACGCCATAGATGGCCCTGTGGTGCGCCACGCAGCCTTCTACACCGACAGCCTCGGACGTGGGATCAGCGAGGAACCTTGCCCGGCGGGCAAGTCGCTGCACCTGGGCTTCACCTTTCCCAACCGCGACATCCTGAACGAGAGCATCCGCAACCTGTTCTTCCATGTGCCCATGTGGTTCACCATGGTGACGTTGATGGCCATCGGCGTGTGGAAGAGCATACGCACCCTGCGCACCAACAGCCTGGAGACCGACCGTGAGGCGGCCGCGGCTGTAGGAACGGGCCTGGTCTTCGGCGTTCTGGGACTGACCAGTGGATCGCTGTGGGCACGCGTAACGTGGGAGACCTGGTGGACCTCCGATCCCAAGCTCAACGGTGCGGCAGCCGGCGTGCTCATTTACCTGGCGTACATGGTGCTGCGCGGCAGCGTACCCGAGCCGGCCAAACGGGCACGACTCTCGGCCATCTACAGCATCTTCGCCTTCGCCTTCATGCTGCTGTTCTTCTTCGTGCTGCCTCGTTTGAACGACTCGCTGCACCCCGGCAACGGCGGCAACCCGGCCTTCAATACCTACGACCTGGACGATCGGCTGCGCACGGTTTTCTATCCCGCGTGCATCGGCTGGATCCTGATGGGCCTCTGGATGTACGACCTGCGGAACCGGATGCTCCGCCTCCAACACGCTCATTCCGATGCGAACAACCGTTAAGACCTTGATGGCCATCGCCCTTCTGCTGATCCATGGAGCTACCTTCGCGCAGGACGGCCGACAAGGCTGGTTGGTGGATACCATGTACAGGAGCGGGAAGATCAACAGCGTGCTGGCGGTGGTGGCGGTGCTCATCGCCGGGCTGGCCACATGGATGTTCGTGATGGACCGGAAGCTCCGGCGCATGGAGCGCGAACAACAGCAACGGAACTGACCGATGAAACGCAGCCACATCATCGCCATCACGATCATCGCCATTGCGGTGGCCATGCTGGTGGGTTCCATGTACGACAGCAGTACCTACGCAAACATCGCCCAGGCCGCGGCCCAGCCCGACGAGGAGTTCCATGTGGTGGGCACCTTGGACCGCTCGCAACCGGTGATCTACGAGCCGAGCACCAACGCGAGTTTGACCGAATTCGCGATCAACGACCTCGATGGCCGCAACTGCCGGGTGAGGCTGGCCATGCCCAAGCCCAACGACCTGGACCGGAGCGAACGTGTCGTGCTCATCGGGTCGATGGGGCCCGACGGCACCTTCGACGCCAAGGACATGCTATTGAAGTGCCCCAGCAAGTACAACGAGGAGAACCGGATCGCGGGGTGAGCAGAGTTTACGTACTACCTGTAGCAGGCAGCGGGCAGCAGGCAGGGCACGTTGCACGGCATGCGGCATATTGCCTGCTGCCCGCTGCTTGCTGCCCGCTGCCTGCTACCTGCTGCCTGCTCCCGATCGCACGCTACAACATCAACATCCGGTGACCTACACGGGTGAGCACACCTTCGCCGGGCAACTGGGCCACTGGCTCACGCTGACCTCGTTCGTGTGCGCGGTCTTTGCCGGCCTGGCCTTCCTGTTGAACAGCCGGAACGGCGATATGGGCTGGCGCTCGCTGGGGCGCCTCTTCTTCCGGCTCCATTCGGTTGCGGTGATCGGCGTGGTGGTCACGCTTTTCATCATGCTCTTCAATCACTGGTACGAGTATGATTATGTGTGGAAGCACAGCAACTCGTCCATGCCGTTGCGCTACATCGCGAGTTGTTTCTGGGAAGGTCAGGAGGGCTCGTTCCTGCTCTTCACGTTCTGGAACATGGTGCTGGGCAACATCCTCATCTTCCGGGCGAAGGAGTGGGAAGGTCCGGTGCTGGCCGTCTTCGCACTGGCGCAGGTCTTCCTGGCCAGCATGCTGCTGGGTGTCCACATCATCCACGGCGAGGCCCAGGACGCGTTCGTACGCATCGGGAGCAGTCCCTTCCTGCTGATCCGCGAGCTGCCCGAGAACATCGGCCTGCCGTGGACCCGTTCAGCGGACTACCTCTCGAAGATCCCGCAATTCAAGGATGGCCGCGGGTTGAACCCGCTGCTCCAGAACTACTGGATGGTGCTCCACCCGCCCACGCTCTTTCTCGGTTTCAGCGCCACACTGGTGCCCTTCGCCTACGCTGTTGCCGGCCTGTGGAGGGAGCGGCTGAAGGAATGGATCACCCCCGCCCTGCCGTGGACCTTCTTCGGCATCATGGTGCTGGGCACGGGCATCCTCATGGGCGGTGCTTGGGCGTATGAGGCCCTCAGTTTCGGCGGCTTCTGGGCCTGGGACCCCGTGGAGAACGGATCCCTTGTTCCATGGATCGTTCTTGTGGGTTCGGGGCATCTCATGCTCATCAACAAGCGCAAGCCCACCTCCCTCTTCACCACGCTCCTGCTGGTGCTGGGCACCTGGCTGCTCGTGCTGTACAGCACCTTCCTCACCCGCAGCGGCGTGCTGGGCGATACCAGCGTCCACAGCTTCACCGGCGAGGGCATGATGCCGGGCTTGCTGACGCTCATCCTCACGTTCGTGGTACTGGGTACCGTCATGCTCAACCGCGACCGGCAGGTGCGCCTGTGGTACACCGGGCTCAGCACCGTGCTGCTGCTGCTCGGATGGTGGACGGACCGCCTCTCGAGCGCCATCCTCATTTTCGCCGGACTCACGTTGGCGACCACGGTGGTGGCCTACGGATCGCGCACCGCCTTCAAGGACACCGGCGAGGAGGAGGTCACCAGCCGCGAGTTCTGGCTCTTCATCGGCTCGTTGGTGCTGCTGCTCAGCGCCGTGCAGATCACGTGGACCACCTCCATCCCGGTGTACAACCTGCTGCTGGAGCCCCTGGGCGATGCCGTGAAGCGCGCGCCGCCGGTGGAGTCCATCCCCCACTACAACAAATGGCAGATCCCTTTCGCGTTCATCGTATCGCTGCTGGTTGCCGTTGGCCAATACCTGCGTTACGGGAGCACCGACGTACGGCGCTGCATGCGCGAACTGGCCCTCTCGTTGCTGGGCTCGGTACTGATCACCGGCTTGTGCGTGTGGCTGCTCCGCTACCGCGCGAACGAGGCCACGGTGGTCGCGCTCATCTTCGCCACATCCTTCGCCGCGCTGGCCAATACGGCGTACATCTTCCGTGTACTGAAGGGCAGCTTGCGCAACGCCGGCCCGAGCATCGCGCACACGGGCTTCGCACTGGTACTGCTGGGCGCCACCATCAGTACCAGTAAACAGGAAGCGATCAGCCGTAATGTGAAGGGCCCGCGGCTGAGCACCATGAGCAACGAGTTCAACGACAGCGAGGAGATGCTGTTGTACAAGGGAGACACCGTGCCCATCGGCGATCGCTTCGTCACCTACACGGGCTCGCGCAAGGACGGGGTGAACCTGCATTTCGACATGGACTACCTCCGTGCGGTACCGCGCCACTTCAAGGCGGGCGACACGGTGCGGGTACGGAACTCCATCTTCGTGGCCACCGACGACCACGTGGCGGGCAACAGCTTCCTGTTGGACCAGCCCACCCACTGGCGTCCACTGGACAGCGCCGCCCACCGGGTGTACTGGCACGCGTCCGCATGGAGCAGCACGCTACCGGCCGGGAAGGAGTTCTCGCTGGAGCCCTTCGTGCAACTGAACCCACGCTTCGGCAACGTGGCCGAGCCCAGTACCCGTCACTGGCCGCAGCGCGACCTGTACACGCACATCCGCTACGCCAAGCTCGACCCCGAGGACACCACCGATTTCATGCCGCCGCGCCTGTTCGAGAAAAGCGTGGGCGACACCATCATCACACCCACCTGCCTGATCGTGGTGGACAGCGTGCGTGCGGTACGCGACAGCGTGATCGCCCGGCGGCTGGGACCGGAATTCGTGGCATACGCTCCCATCCTGAAGGTACGCGACCTGTACGACCCCACGCGCTGGTTCGAAGCACGACCCGTGATCATCTACCGGCACGACCAGGTGGTAGGCAGCAAGGGATTCGGGATCCCCGCCTTGAACATGAAGCTGGATGTATCCAGCGTGAAGGACGGTGTCATCGGCATCAACGTGTACGAGCGCGAATTCGTGATCATGCAAGCCATCGTCTTCCCGGGCATCAACGTGCTATGGATCGGCTGCGTGCTCATGGCCATTGGTACGGGCATGGCGGTGTGGCGGCGCGTACGGCGATAGGACGCGCGCCCATTGGTAGCGGGCCACCTCCTATCTTTGGCCGTGCGGCCGCCCTTCCCTTTCGCCGCAGCCGATCCGATGTCAACGAAAGCAGCGCTCATCGAGCGCATGGAGGCCCTGCTCCAAAGTCCCGATGTGGAACAGGCCCAGGAACATGTGGACACCCTGAAGGAGTCCTACGAAGCACTCGTGGCGGCGGCCCGCCAGGAAGCCGTTGCGCAGCACGAAGCACCCGTGGCCATCGAAAGCGCCGAAGGCGAGGCGGTCGCGGAGCCCGAAGTGCCCGAGGTCCCCTCGCAACCCATCGAGAGTGCCATACTGCAAGACGAGGATGACAAAAAATTCAAGCAGCTCCTCGACGCCTTCAACACGAAGGTGAACGACATCCGCCGTCAGCGCCAGAAGCAGGAGGCCGACAACCTGGCCGCGAAGCAGGCCATCATGGAGGAATTGCGCACCATGATAAGTTCCGAGGAGAACATCGGCTCGGCCTTCCAGCGGTTCAACGAGCTGGGCGAAAAGTGGAAGACCATCGGCCCCGTGCCGCAGCAGAACTACCGCGACCTGCAGCGCGACTACAGCCACCTGCGGGACGAGTTCTTCTACCACATCCGCATCTACAAGGAACTGCGCGATCACGACCTCAAGAAGAACACGGCGCTCAAGCAAGCGCTCATCGCCGACATGGAGGCCGTGCAGAAGGCCGAAACCGTGAAGGAAGCCGAGCTCCGGGTGAAAGAATACCAGGAGAAATGGCACCAGATCGGTCCCGTGGTGAAGGAGGAGTGGGAAAGCATCCGCGACGGGTTCTGGAACGCCACGCGCGTGGTGTACGATCGGATCAACGAACACTACCGCGCACGCCGTGCGGAACATGACGCCAACCTGCAAGCCAAGGAAGCCCTGATCGAGAAGGTGCGGACCCTGGTGGCCGGCATGGAGGCGCACAACGCCAAGGATTGGAAGGCCCTCACCGACCAGATACTGGAGCTGCAGAACGCGTGGAAGGCCATCGGCTTCGCCACCAAGAAGGACAATGAGCGCGTGTGGAAGGAATTCCGCAACGCCTGCAACACCTTCTTCGACCAGAAGAACACGTTCTTCGGTGAGCTGAAGGGGCAGTACAAGGCGGCGTACGACAAGAAGCAGGCGCTCCTGCAGGAGGCCATCAAGCTGAAGGACAGCACCGACTGGCGCCAGACGGCCGACAAGCTGAAGGTGATGCAGGCGCAATGGAAGGAAGCCGGGAGCGCCGGTCCGCGAGACGAGAACAAGCTCTGGAGCAGATTCCGCGAGGCGTGCGACGGTTTCTTCCAGCACCGCAAGGCCCACTTCGATGCGCTGGACGCCGAGCAGGCCGTACACGTGGTCGACAAGGAGCAACTACTTTCAGAACTGGAGAATTTCCAACATCTCCCGGACCGTTCGGCCACGCTCGACGCGCTGAAGGCCTTCAGTGCCCGCTGGATGAACAGCGGCCGGGTGGGCCCCAAGGTGTTCGACAAGATGAACGCGCGTTACCGGGCGGCCATGGACAAGCAGTACGGGCTGTTGCGTGTCAACGCCGAGGAACGCCGACGCATGGCATTCACGAGCCGTGTTGACGATTTGAAGGCCGCGCCCGATGGCGAGCATCGCCTGGAGAAGGAGGCGCGTTTCATCAAGCGGAAGATCGAGGAGATCGAGGGCGAGATGAAACAGATGGACCGCAACATGGGCATGTTCAACTTCAAGAGCGCCAGTGGCGAGGCCATGAAGAAGGACATGGAGAAGAAGATCGAGCGGGCACGGCAGGACATCGAACGGCTGCGCGGTCAGCATCGCGAACTCGTGCGGGAGATACGCGGTGAGGCCGCGCCCAAACCGGCCACGAACGCAACCGCCGCATCCGTGGGGTCCACTCAGGAGGAACCCGTTGTACCGTCGCCGCCTGATCCCGCTGCGGAGGAGACCGTTGCACCCATCACTCCACCGGCCGGCGAACAAGCCACCGAAGCGACAGCTTCCTGATCCGTGTGAGGTCTTCAGCGCACCTCGTTGTCAGCTTGGAAGTACCCGTGGCCTGGGGCGAACAGGACCTGTTCGGGCATGTGAACAACATCGTCTACTTCCGCTATTTTGAAAGCGTGCGCATGCACTACCTGGAGCGGATCGGCGTGCTGCGCACACACGCGGAGAGCGGCCTCGGCGTGATCCTGGCCAGCACCACGTGCGATTTCAAGAAACCCGTGACCTGGCCCCAACGACTCACCATCCGGACAGGTATGAGCCGCATCGGGAACACGAGTTTCACCATGGACTACCTGATCACCGATGAGGAAGGAGCGACGGTGGCCATCGGGACCAGTGTGCAGGTGATGTACGACTACAGGGCAAGTAGCAAGATCCCTATAACCGAGGAGGTACGAGCGGCCATCGCACGCATCCAGACCGTTCCAACATGATGAAAAGCCGCATTCCACTGGCCATGCTGGTGTGGGCCACGGCCTGCTCAGCGCCGACTCCCCCACCCCGTACGGATCCCGCTCCGGAGCTTCCGGCCGTTGCCGATCCATTGGCGCTCCACCGGGGGCTCCTTGGCGATTGGGTGGACCGGAGCTCGCCCCGCTTCACCTGCTTCGAACACTGGAGCGCACAGGGCGACAGCATGCTCAACGGCTTCGGTTACGTGCTGGCGAAAAATGATACCGTTTTTGTCGAGAATCTGCGTATCGAGGCGATCAACGGTGCCGTGGTGTATTCGGCCCGGATCAACAGCCAGAACGGTGGTCAGTGGGTACCGTTCACCGCCCTGCCCGGCGGCCCCGACTCACTGGTGTACGAGAACCCCGGGCATGACTTCCCACAGTGCATCACCTACGTCAGGGACAGCACGGGCGGCTGGGAGGTGACCACCACCGGGAACGAGAACGGCACGGAAAGGCTGGAGCGGTTCCATTTCGTGCGGTTGTAAGGATGGCGTCGCCCCCGTCTTCTCCCCTCACCGCTCGAACCGGTGCGTGCCGCCCGAGTCAAAGCGGATACCGCTTCCCGCGAACGTCCGTTCCAAGGTACCGGTGTTGAGCGCCTCGGCGTGCGTGCCGGTCCATAGCGCACCATCACTGATCAGGAGCAGGCGATCGCTGAGGTCGATGGCCAGTTGTAGGTCGTGCGTGCTGAAGAGGACGCTTTTCCCCTCCACATGCGCAACCTGGCGGAGCATGCGAACGATGGCGGCCCGGTTGGGCAGGTCGAGGAAGGCTGTGGGCTCGTCAAGCAGGATCAGGGGCGTGTCCTGGGCGAGGGCCCGGGCGATGATCACCTTCTGGCATTCGCCATCGCTGCACGTGTGCAGGGCTTTCTGGCGCAAGTGATCCGCACCGGTCAACCGGAGTGCGCGGTCCACTTGGGCGTGATCGTCGGTCGTGAGCGTGCCCCAACGACCGGTCCAAGGCTGGCGTCCCAAAGCCACCAGC
The DNA here is from genome assembly GCA_018267155.1 of Bacteroidota bacterium. Taxonomy (GTDB): domain Bacteria; phylum Bacteroidota; class Bacteroidia; order Flavobacteriales_F; family PHOS-HE28; genus PHOS-HE28. The sequence goes on from JAFDZE010000069.1 coordinate 30,797, forward strand.
GTCTCCACGTCCAGTTGCCCGGTTGGTGGGCGACCAGTGAGCACAACGGCCACCTTCCGCGCACGCTGTGCTGCTCCGAGCAGAGCGATCGGCACGCCTTCCACGCGGACCTCTCCCGTCAAGGCCGGTTGAAGGCCGGCCAGGGTGCGCAGCAGCGTGCTCTTGCCCGAGCCGTTCACGCCGAGCAGTGCCACTGACTCCCTCGCACCGATGTCAAAATTGATTCCTGAAAGCAAGGAATGATTTCCGTGACCGATGGCCAGATCCCGGACCTGCAAGGCCGAACTCATGATCGGAACCGGTTATTCCCGCCCAAGAGCACCCAGAGTACCACGGGAGCACCGAGCAAGCTGGTAACGGCGTTCAGGGGCAGGCCTGCTGCCACCCGCACGATCAGATCGCAACCGATCGCGAGCGTGGCACCAAGCGTGATGCTCGCTGGCATGAGAACGGTGTGATCGCTGGTGCGCACGAAGAGGCGGGCGACGTGGGGCACGGCCAGGCCGAGGAATGATACGGGCCCACAGAAAGCGGTGACCACACCCGCAAGAAGACCGGTGGTCGCGATGGCGATGCGTCGCGTGCGGGCGACGTCGGTACCCATGCTGGTAGCATACGCATCGCCAAGGAGCAATGCATTGAGCGGTTTCACCAGGGCCACAGCCGCGCCGGTACCCAGGAGAACGGGTACGCCCAATCCCAGGATCCGATCCCCCCGTAGCGCGCCAAAGGTGCCCATGCCCCACATCACCTGGTCCTTCAGGGCCTGCGCCGTACTGGAGGATTGGAGCACGCTCACCACGGCTGAGCAGAGGTAACCGGTCATCAGGCCGACGATCAGGAGGGTGAGGCCATCGCCGATGCGCCGGTCGGCCAGCACGATGAGCAGGAGTACACCAGCGGCTCCGGCCAGGGCGGCCGCCACGAGTGTGACGTCCTTGGGCAAGGGCAGGAAGGTAGCGGCACCGGTGAGCGTAGCCACCGCCACGCCGAGGCCCGCACCGCTGGTGATGCCCAGCACACCCGGCCCCGCCAGTGGATTCCGGAAGATGGTCTGCATGATGAGTCCTGCCGCTGCGAGCCCGCTTCCTGCCAGGGCAGCGGTGATCACCTGGGGCAGTCGCACCTGCCGCACGATGATGGCGGACGTACCATCCGGAAGGGATCCGCTGAGCGCGCCCCAGACCTCACTGAACGGCACATGCACACTACCGATGCACAAGCCCAGCGCAGCGAGTAGCACGCCCGCAATAGCGAAGACCATGGACCATAGGATGCCGTTGCGCATGGGACGCGGGCAAAGATGCGACCTGCGCGCTTGGTCGACCTACCTCAGCACGACACGATGGGCGGACTTCCGCCCAGCGGCATCCACTTCCAAGGTGTACACACCCGGGACCAACCGAGCAGCATCCACGTCCAGGGAAGCATCGGGGCCCGCGCGTTCATGAGCGGACCACACCACGCGTCCGGCCATGTCCAACAAGCGCAGGTCGGCCGTTCGGCCCGCACCGGAAATGCGCACGGTGAAGCGCCCATCGTTCGGGTTGGGGAAGAGGGTCCCCACGGTGGTGGTCACATCCGGAACAACGGTATTGATACCGGCGGACACACAGATGGTGAACGGACCCGCCTGACCGGACGACAACGCGGTGAACACCCGGACCAGATAGGCGGAGTTGGGGGAGACAGCGAAGGCGAACGGGGTGGACGGAGCAGCGGCGCAATGGAGTTCGGCGCCATCGCAAGCCGTGTACACCGCAACGCCCATGCTGGTGGTCGTATCGTGTTCCAAGGTGATGGTCACATCGGTATTGTCGCCAGCATTGAAGACATACCACACATCACTCAACACGCCATCAGGGGCGCAGGATGGAAGGGTGACTCCGGCTGTGGCGTATGTGTTATCCCCTGCCGTGGCGTTGGCTGGGCAATCGTTCGCGGCCTGGACCGTGATCGCGATGGCATCGGCGCAGTCGTCATTCATCGGGGCACCATGGCAAGTACAGGCGGAGTCGAGCACGTCGTTCACGGTCTCCGGATCACCATCGTCGCAAGATGAACCGATCGTTCCCTGGCCCCCCGGGCATTCGTCCATGCAATCCGCAATTCCATCGGCATCGGTGTCGGTATCCGC
>JAFDZE010000006.1:0-19500 GCA_018267155.1 Bacteroidota bacterium
AGCGAGCCGATCTGGTTCACCTTGATGAGGATCGCGTTCGCCGTCTGCGTCGCGATGCCTTCCCGCAGGCGCTCGGTGTTGGTCACGAAGAGATCGTCGCCGACCAGCTGGATCTTCGCGCCCAGGCGATCCGTCAGCGCCTTCCAGCCCGCCCAGTCATCTTCGGACATGCCGTCCTCGATGGAGACGATCGGCCATTTCTCGCAGAGATTGGCGAGGTAGTCGACCATCCCGCCGGCATCGAGCTTCTTGCCCTCGATGCCGTATTTCCCATCCGCGTAGAACTCGGTCGCGGCGCAATCGAGCGCGAAGACGATGTCCTCGCCCGGCCGGTAGCCCGCGGCCTCGCAGGCCTTGGCGATGTAGCCGAGCGCCTGGTCGGCCGAGGCGATGTCGGGCGCGAAGCCGCCTTCGTCGCCGACATTGGTGGACATCCCCGCATCGTGCAGCGCCTTCTTCAGCTGCATGAAGACCTCGGAACCCATGCGCACCGCGTCCGCGATGGTGCCGGCGCCGACCGGCATGATCATGAACTCCTGGATGTCCACCTTGTTGTCGGCATGGGCCCCACCGTTCAGGATGTTCATCATCGGCACGGGCAGGGTGCGTGCGTTGGATCCGCCCACATACCGGTAAAGCGGGAGGCCCGCCTCGCTCGCTGCGGCCTTGGCCACGGCGAGGCTGACGCCGAGGATGGCATTGGCGCCCAGGTTGCCCTTGTTCCGGGTGCCGTCCAGCCCGACCATGGCCTTGTCGATCATGGCCTGCTCGGTCACCAAGGCGCCGTGCAGTTCGTTATTGAGCGTTTCGTTCACGTGCTCCACCGCCTTCAGTACGCCTTTCCCGAGGTAGCGCTTCTTGTCGCCATCACGCAATTCGGCCGCTTCGTGCGCACCTGTGCTGGCACCGCTGGGCACCGCTGCACGTCCCATGTGGCCGCTATCGGTGAACACATCCACCTCGACGGTGGGGTTGCCACGCGAATCGAGGATCTCGCGGGCCTGGATCTTGGCGATGAGGCTCATGCTCGGGTTGTCGTCTTGGTTTGGGCGGAAGTGGCCGGGGCGCTGGGCCGGGGACCTTCCATGAGTTGGATGAACTGGTCGAACAGGTAGCGTGAGTCGTACGGACCGGGGCCGGCTTCGGGGTGGTACTGGACACTGAATACGGGTTTCCACTTCAGGCGGATCCCCGCGATGCTGTTGTCATTCAGGTGAACATGGGTGATCCCCACGTCCGCGTTCCTTTCGGTCTGTTCCCGGTTGGCAACGAAGCCGTGGTTCTGGCTGGTGACCTCATCGCGGCCATTGACCAGGTTCTTGATCGGATGATTGATGCCGCGATGGCCGTGGTGCATCTTCTCCGTACCGATGCCCTGGCTTTCCGCCAGCAGTTGATGGCCCAGGCAGATACCGAATACCGGTAAACCAGTATCTACAACGGCTTTCACCAGGGCAACGCTGGCGGGCATGGCACCGGGGTCGCCCGGGCCGTTGCTCAGGAGGAACCCGTTGGGCCGGAACTCCAGCATCTCTTCCACCGTGGTGGTCATCGGGAAGACGCGCACGTGGCAGTCACGCTCAAGCAGGCAGCGCTCGATGTTCCGCTTCACACCGAAATCCACGAGGGCCACACGGTGCGGCGCATCGGCCGGGCCGATGGAGTACGCGGTGCGCGTGGATACCGACGAGCTGAGTTCCCGGCCCGCCATGTCGGGGGCCCCGTCCAGGAGGGACCTCAGCCGGTCAAGGTCCAGGACCGAACTGCTGATGATGGCGTTCTGTGCACCGTGATCGCGGATGTGTCGTACCAGTTTGCGCGTATCGATATCACTGATACCCGTGACCCCGGCGGCCTTGAGGGCATCGTCCAATGGGCCGGTCCCGCCCGGGCGGCTCCAGACCTCGCTGTACTTCTTCACGACCAGCCCGGCGATGGTGAAGGCACGGCTTTCCTCCTCACCTTCCTTCACGCCGTAGTTGCCGATGTGCGGCGTGGCCATCACCATGATCTGGCCGGTGTAGCTGGGATCGGAGAAGATCTCCTGGTAACCGGTCATGCCGGTATTGAAGCAGATCTCCCCGACCGTGGTGCCGATGGCCCCGATGGCCCGGCCCTTGAACACGGTGCCGTCCGCAAGTAGCAGCAGGGCTTCAGGACGGTGGCTCACCAGCATGCGGGCACAAAAGTAGATGGGGTGGAAAAAGAAGAGGCGCCCCATGGCGCCTCGTTCTCAACATGTGTCAGCAACCCGATCATTCGGCCTTGCTCTCGCCCGCATCGGGGGTGGTCCCCTCCGCCTTCTTCGCACCGGTGGAGCGGCGGGAGCGGCGGGTCTTCTTCACTTCGGCACCGGCTTTCTCCTTGGCGGAGTACAGGGTGTTGAAGTCGACCAGTTCGATCATGGCCATCTCGCTCGCATCGCCCAGGCGGGGAGCCAGCTTGATGATGCGGGTGTACCCTCCGGGACGGTCCGCGATCTTCGGGGCCACATCCTTGAAGAGGATGGAAACCGCCTCCTTGTTCTGGAGATAACTGAAGACCACGCGGCGGCTGTTGGTGCTGTCGGCCTTGCCCTTGGTGAGCAACGGCTCAACATAGCGGCGCAGGGCCCGGGCCTTCGCCAGTGTGGTATGGATGCGCTTGTTCTCGATGAGTGAGCAGGCCATGTTGCTCATCAGCGCGTCGCGGTGGGCCTTGGTGCGGCTCAGCGCATTGTTCTTGTTCCCGTGTCTCATTGTAGTATCCGTTGGCGCGGATCATGATCCGCCCGTACGATCATTCCTTGTCCAGTTTGTATTTGCTCACGTTCATGCCGAAGCTCAGGCCCTTGTTCTCCACCAGGTCTTCCAGTTCGGTGAGGCTCTTCTTGCCGAAGTTGCGGAACTTCAACAGGTCGTTCTTGTTGTAGCTGACGAGGTCGCCGAGCGTCTCGATATCGGCGGCCTTCAGGCAGTTGAGGGCGCGCACGCTCAGATCCATGTCGACCAGCTTGGTCTTCAGGAGGGTGCGCAGGTGCAGGCTCGTCTCATCCATGTCGCCGTCCTCGGTGGCACGCGTACCGCTGATGGCGGCAGGACGGTCCTCGAGTTCGAGCGAGATGCGCTCATCGCTGAAGAGCATGAAGTGGTGGATGAGGATGCGGGCGGCCTCCTGCAAGGCGTTCTTCGGGCTGATGCTGCCGTCGGAGACGATCTCGATGGTGAGCTTCTCGTAATCCGTCTTCTGTTCAACACGCGTGTTGTCCACGCTGTACTTCACGTTCTTGATCGGCGTGAAGATGCTGTCGATGAAGATGGTGCCCACGGGCGCGTTCTCGGTCTTGTTCTCGTCGGCGGGCACGTACCCGCGGCCCTTGCCCACGGTAAGTTCCACGTTGAGTTTCACCGAGCTGTCCATGTTGGCGATCACCAGTTCGGGGTTCAATACCTGGAAACCGGTGGTGTGCTTGCCGATGTCGCCGGCGGTGAACCCGTCCTTGCCGGACACGGTGAAGGAGACCTTCTCGGTGCTCACGTCCTCGAGCTGGCGGCGGAAGCGGACCTGCTTGAGGTTGAGGATGATCTCGGTAACGTCCTCGATCACGCCCTTGATGGTGCTGAACTCGTGGTCCACCCCATCGATGCGCACGCTGGTGATGGCGTGGCCCTCGAGGCTGCTGAGCAGGATGCGGCGGAGCGCATTGCCGATGGTGATGCCGTAGCCGGGCTCGAGTGGGCGGAACTCGAAGGTGCCGCGCTGTTCATCGGATTCGATCATCACGACCTTGTCGGGCCGCTGGAAATCAAGGATGGGCATTTCTCGTGCGTGGTTGTTCGTTGTCGTTGGCTGTTCTCCGTTGTCAGTCCTGCGTTGGTGTCCGTGGCCGCCTGACAACGGACGGCCCGGACCGATGATCTCTTACTTCGAGTACAATTCGACGATGAGCTGCTCGCGGATGTTCTCCGGGATCTGGGCGCGCTCGGGCACGGCGATCATGCGTCCGCTCATGGTGGATGCATCGAAATCGAGCCAGTCGAAGCGCTTGCTGTTCACGTTCACGCTGTTGGTGATGGTCTCCAGGCTGCGGCTGCGCTCACGCACGGCCACTTTGTCGCCCGGGCGCAGGGTGAAGCTGGGGATGTTGGTCACATGATCGTTCACCGTGATGTGGCCGTGGCTCACGAGCTGGCGGGCGGCGCGGCGCGTGGGTGCGATGCCCAGGCGGTACACGGTGTTGTCCAGACGCGCTTCGCAGAGGCCGAGCAGCACCTCGCCGGTGATGCCCTTTTTGCTGGCTGCGGTAACGAACATCTTCTCGAACTGGCGCTCGAGGATGCCGTAGATGTACTTCGCCTTCTGCTTCTCCAGCAGCTGGGTGCTGTATTCGCTCTCCTTCTTGCGTCGCTTGGCGTTGAGGCCATGCTGCCCGGGGGCATGGGGCTTGCGCTCCATCCACTTGTCGGGGCCGAAGATGGGCTCCTTGAACTTGCGGGAGATCCGGGTCTTGGGTCCTGTGTAACGTGCCATTGTGCTTTTCTTTTGGGGTGCGACCTGCGCACCGACACCGGAGCGTGCGTCCACACGCTCCTACGGGTTATTAGACGCGGCGCTTTTTGGGTGGACGGCAGCCGTTGTGGGGCATGGGGGTCAGGTCGATGATCTCGGTGACCTCGATCCCGCTGTTGTGCAGGGCGCGGATGCAGCTTTCACGACCGCTGCCGGGACCTTTGACGAAGACCTTCACCTTGCGCAAGCCGCTCTCGAAAGCTTCGCGAGCCGCCTCCTCGGCGCTTACCTGGCCGGCGTACGGGGTGTTCTTCTTGCTTCCGCGGAAGCCCATTTTGCCACCGCTGGACCAGCTGATCACCTCGCCCTTGTTGTTGGTGAGGCTGACGATCAGGTTGTTGAAGGTCGCGCGGATGTGGGCCTGCCCGAAGGCCTCCACGACCACGTTCTTCTTCTTCTTCTTGACGGCGGCACCGCCCTTTTCCTGCTGTTTTGCCATTGTCTCGTCGTATTCGGTCTACGCCCGCGTGAACCCTGCGTTATTTCGTTGCTTTCTTCTTGTTGGCCACGGTCTTGCGCTTGCCTTTGCGGGTGCGGCTGTTGGTGCGCGTGCGTTGGCCCCGCACGGGCAGCCCGTTGCGGTGGCGCTGGCCACGGTAGCTGTTGATGTCCACCAAGCGCTTGATGCTCAGTTGCACCTCGCTGCGCAGCGCCCCTTCGGTCTTGATGTTCTCGTTGATGAAGGTACGGATGCGGCCCTGGTCCTCATCGGTCCAGTCCTCCACCTTGGTATCGGGATCCACACCGGCCTTCTCCAGAATGGTGAGGGCGGTGCTGCGTCCGATGCCGTAGATGTAGGTGAGGCCGATGGCCCCGCGCTTGCTCTTGGGTAGGTCTATGCCTGCGATACGTGCCATGCTTTGAACGCCGTAGCCCGGCGTAGGTGTTGTCGTGCGTTTATCAACCCTGACGTTGCTTGAACTTCGGGTTCTTCTTGTTGATGATGTACAGGCGTCCCTTGCGACGGACCAGCTTGCAGTCCGCCGAACGCTTCTTGATGGAGGCCCTGATCTTCATGGGTTCCTTTGTTGTTCTTGTTCGTCAGGTCTTGTACCGGAAGGAGATGCGGCCCTTGCTCAGATCGTACGGGCTCATCTCCACTTTCACTTTGTCTCCCGGCAGGATCCGGATGTAGTGCATCCGCATCTTGCCGCTGATATGCGCCACGATCACGTGGCCGTTCTCGAGTTCAACCCGGAACATGGCATTGCTCAGCGCCTCTTTGATGACGCCGTCCTGCTCGATGTTCCCGGTCTTGCTCATTCGTTCGTGTTTCTCTTTTCCTATCCGTTATGCGGGGAACGTTGCCGTCCCCACCCATTCACCTTTCTGCTTCAGCACATCTTCGATGTAGCTGAAGGTTGACAGGACCTCCGCCTTGCCCTTGCGCACCGCCACGGTGTGTTCGAAATGCGCGCTCGGTTTGCCATCGAGCGTCACCACCGTCCAACCGTCCTCCAACTGCCTGGCCTCCCTGCTGCCCATGTTGATCATGGGTTCAATGGCCAGGGCCATTCCTTCCTGGAGTTTGGCGCCATGCCCGCGACGTCCGAAATTGGGGACTTCGGGGCCTTCGTGCAGTTTGCGTCCCACGCCATGGCCGGTCAATTCGCGCACCACGCCGTATCCGTTCTTCTCGGCATGCGATTGCACCGCGAAACCGATATCGCCCACGCGGTTGCCGACCACGGCCTGCTCGATCCCGAGCGCCAGGCATTCCTGGGTCACGCGCAACAGACTCCGGGTCTCCTCGGCCACCTCGCCCACACAGAAAGTGTAGGCGCTGTCACCATAGAAGCCGTTCATCAGCACCCCGCAATCCACACTGGCGATGTCCCCATCGCGCAATTCGCGATCACCGGGGAGGCCATGCACCACTGCCTCGTTCACGCTGATCAGCAGCGTGCTCGGACAATCGTAAAGTCCCTTGAATCCCGGTAGCGCACCGTGGTCGCGGATGAACTGCTCGGCCAGTGCATCCAATTCAGCCGTTGTGACGCCCGCACGGATGCGTTTCGCCACTTCGGCCAAGGTCCTGCCAACAAGCAAAGAACTCTCCCTCACACACCCGATCTCCGCATCACTGAGGATGCTCACCGCCTTCCCCATGGCTACCCGGCCGCCATGCTGCTGTACGTCGCGCTCTGCCTACCCTTGATACGACCGGTCTTCATCAGGCCGTCGTAATGCCGCATCAAGAGATGGCTTTCTATCTGTTGGAGCGTGTCCAGCAGCACGCCCACCATGATCAACAATGAAGTTCCGCCGAAAAACTGCGCGAAGCCGTCCTTGATACCGAGGACCCCGCCCGCAAGTGCCGGGAGGATGGCCACGATGCCCAGGAAGATGGCACCCGGCAGGGTGATGCGACTGAGCAGTTCGTCGATGTGCCCGGCGGTGGCCTTGCCCGGCTTCACGCCCGGGATGAACCCGCCATTGCGCTTCATGTCGTCCGCCAATTGGTTGGGGTTGACCGTGATGGCGGTGTAGAAGTAGGTGAAAGCCACCACCATGAGGAAGAGGGTGATGTTGTAGCCCACGCTCTTGTAGTCGCTGAAGCGGGCCATCCATTGCACATCCCGAAGTGCGGGGATCTGGGTCAGGTACATGGGGATGAGCACGATGGCCTGGGCGAAAATGATGGGCATCACACCGGCTGCGTTCACCTTGAGGGGAACGTAGTTGCGCACACCGCCGTACTGCTTGTTGCCCACCACGCGCTTGGCGAACTGCACCGGGATGCGGCGGGTTCCCTGCACCAGCAGTATGTTACCCGCGATGATCAACAGCCAGAAGGCCACTTCCATGAGGACGGCCACCAGACCGCCACCACCGCCCATGCGGCTCACGAACTCCTGTATGAAGGATTCGGGCAGGCGTGCCAGGATGCCGATCATGATGATCAAGGAGACCCCGTTACCGAGGCCGCGCTCGGTGATCCGCTCGCCGATCCACATGATGAACAGGGTGCTGCAGGTCAGGATGACCACACTCGTGGGCATCCACATCGGGTCGTTCACGGGCCGGGCTTCGGCGTCCACATAGGTCAGGATGTAACCCGGAGCCTGGAAGAGGCTGATGATGATGGTGATATAGCGCGTCCACTGGTTGATCTTGCGGCGGCCACTTTCCTCGCGTTGCATTTTCTGCACGGCGGGGATGGCGATCCCGGCGAGCTGCATGATGATGCTCGCGCTGATGTAAGGCATCACACCGAGAGCGAAGATGCTGGCCCGTGTGAAAGCGCCACCCGTGAAGATGCTCAGCAGGTCCACCAGCCCGGAGCCGCCCGAGCTGCTGCCGGCCAGTCGCGCGCTGTCCACCCCGGGCAGCACGATGAAGCTGCCGATCCTGTACACCAGCAACAGCCCCAGCGTGATGAGGATACGCTTGCGCAATTCCTCGATGCGCCAGATGTTCTTGAATGTTTCGAGCAGCCCCTTCATGATCAACGGTTCACGATCTCCACTTTACCTCCCTTCGCTTCGATGGCAGCCTTGGCGGATGCGCTGAAGGCATTCGCCTTCACGTCAATGGCACCCGTGAGCTCACCGCGACCCAGGATCTTCACCAGGTCGTTCTTGCCAATGAGTCCGTTCGCACGCAAGGCCGCGATGTCCACCACGCCCTTGTTCTTGTCGGCAAGGGCCTGAACAGCGTCCAAGTTGATGCCCTTGTACTCCACCCGGGTCGGGTTGGTGAAACCGAACTTGGGCAGGCGACGGCTCATGGTCGTCTGACCTCCTTCGAACCCACGCTTGTGGTTGTAGCCCGAGATGGCCTTCTGCCCTTTGTGGCCCTTGGTGGACGTGCCGCCACGTCCGCTGCCCTGGCCGCGGCCCAGGCGCTTGTTCTTCTTGGTGGCCCCTTCGGCGGGCTTGAGTTGACTGAGGTCCATGGGTACTGTTGCGTTTGTTGGAACGAGGTGAACCTCGTCCGTACGGATCAGGCTTCTTTCACAGTGATGAGGTGGGCCACTTTCGCCACCATGCCACGCACTTGCGGACTGCCTTCCAGTTCGTTGGATTTACCGATGCGGCCCAGGCCAAGCGCGCGCAGGGTGTCCTTCTGGCGCTTGGGGCACTTGATGAAGCTCCTGGTCTGGGTGATGATGATCTTGCTCATGGTCGTCCGCCGTAGCCGGGGCACGGGCGGTAGTATTCGTTATCCGTTGAAGACCTTGGTGAGTTCCACACCGCGCTGCAAGGCGACGGCGCTCGCATCCCGCATGTCGGCCAAGGCACCGATGGTGGCCTTCACCACATTGTGGGGGTTGCTGCTGCCTTTGCTCTTGGCGAGCACGTCGGTGATCCCGGCGCTCTCGAGCACGGCGCGCATGGCACCACCGGCGATCACACCCGTACCATGGGCGGCCGGCTTCAGCAGCACCTGTGCACCGGCGAATTTGCCCGCCTGCGTGTGGGGGATGGTCCCCTTGCGCACGGGCACTTTCACCAGGTTCTTCTTGGCGTCATCGATGCCCTTGGCGATCGCCTCCTGCACTTCCTTCGCCTTGCCCAGGCCGTGGCCCACCACACCGTTGCCGTTGCCCACCACCACGATGGCGGCGAAGGTGAAGGTGCGTCCGCCCTTGGTCACCTTGGTCACGCGGTTGAGCGCCACGAGCTTGTCTTTCAGCTCGAGTTCGCTGCTCTTCACTTTGTTCGCTCTGGTATCAGCCATGTCGCTGTTTGTTCAGAAGTTGAGTCCGGCTTCGCGGGCGGCATCGGCCAGGGCCTTTACGCGTCCGTGGTAGAGGTAACCGTTGCGGTCGAAGACGACCCGCTCGATGCCTGCGGCCTTGGCCTTCTCCGCGATGGCACGGCCGATGAGCTTGGCCTGTTCCACACCGCTGGCGCCGTGGGCCGCCTTGTCCTTCAGGCTGCCTGCGCTCACCAAGGTGCGGCCCTGGTCGTCGTCGATCACTTGCGCGTAGATGTCGGCATTGCTGCGGAACACCGTGAGGCGCGGGCGCTCGCTGTTGCCCCGCAATTTCTTGCGGATGGCGGTCTTGATACGCGCCCTGCGGGATTCTTTGGTCTTGGCCATGGTCGTTGTCTTTTATCCGGGTGACGTGCGCGCCACCCCTGCCATTACTTGCCTGCTGCTTTACCGGCTTTGCGACGGACGTTCTCACCCACGAAGCGCACACCCTTGCCTTTGTACGGCTCGGGCTTGCGCAGCGCGCGCAGTTTGGCGGCCACCGCGCCGATCAGTTGCTTGTTGGCGCTCTCCAAGCGGATGACCGGGTTCTTCCCTTTCTCCTGGGCGGCGCTCACCTTCACCTCGGCGGGCAGTTCGAGTGCCACCTGGTGCGAGAAGCCCAAGGCCAGGTCCAGGCGTTGGCCCTTGGTGGTGGCGCGGTAACCCACGCCGACCAGTTCCTGTTCGATCACGAAACCCTCGCTCACGCCTTTCACCATGTTGGCCACGAGCGCACGGTACAGGCCGTGCATGGCGCGGTGGTGTTTCAGGTCGGTGGGGCGTTCGAACACGAGTTCGGCACCTTCGGTCTTTACCTTTATGGCGGGATCGATGGTCTGGGTGAGCGTACCCTTGGGACCTTTCACGGTCACCACGTTCTTGTCGCTCACGTTCACCTGCACGCCGTTGGGTACAGGGATGGGGGCTTTTCCGATGCGGCTCATGGTGGTCGGTCGCTGTTAGCTCACGTAGCAGATCACTTCACCGCCCACGCCCAGGGTACGTGCCTCCTTATCGGTGAGCACACCCTTGCTGGTGCTGATGATGGCCACGCCGAGGCCGTTGAGCACGCGGGGGAGCTCCCCGCTGTGGGCGTACTGACGCAGGCCGGGGGAGCTCACGCGGGTGAGTTCGCGGATAGCGTTGCGGCGCGTGCTGCGGTCGTATTTGAGGGCGATCTTGATGATGCCCTGCTTGCCGTCGTCCTCCACTTTCCACGAAAGGATGTAGCCCTTGTCATAGAGGATGCGGGTGATGTCCTTCTTGAGGCCGCTGGCGGGGACCTCCACCACTTTCTTACGCGCCAGGATGGCGTTGCGAACGCGGGTGAGGTAATCGGCGATAGGATCGGTCGTCATGTTCTTTACTGTTGATGATGAGGGGTCGACGTGAACGTCGCCCTTACCAGCTGCTCTTGGTTACGCCCGGGATCTTTCCCTCCAGGGCCATTTGGCGGAACATGTTCCGGCTGATGCCGAAGAGGCGGATATAGCCTTTCGGACGGCCGCTGATGCCGCAGCGGTTGTGCTTGCGCACGCGGCTGCTGTTGGCGGGTAGCTGCTGCAGCTTGTCCCACTCGCCGGCCTTCTTCAGCGCGGCGCGCTTGGCGGCGAATTTCTCCACCATTTTGGCACGCTTCCGCTCGCGGGCCTTCATGCTTTCCTTGGCCATCTCTCGTCTTTATTTGGTGAAGGGGAATCCGAATTCTTTCAGCAGGGCCTTGGCTTCCTGGTCCGTCTTGGCGCTGGTCACGAAGGTGATGTCCATGCCCTGGATGCGCGGGGTCTTGTCGATGTCGATCTCCGGGAAGATGATCTGCTCCTTCACGCCGAAGGTGAAGTTGCCCCGGCCATCGAACCCTTTGGCGGCCACACCGCGGAAGTCGCGGGTACGGGGCAGGGCCACGGCGATCAGGCGGTCGAGGAACTCGTACATCTTGTCGCCGCGCAGTGTGACGCGGGCACCGATGGGCATGCCCTTGCGCAGTTTGAAGTTGCTGATGTCCTTCTTGGAGACCGTGCCCACGGCCTTCTGGCCGGTGATCATGGTCATCTCGCCGATCGCGTTCTCCACGATCTTCTTGTCGCCCACGGCGTTGCCGAGGCCCTGGTTCACGGCGATCTTCATCAGGCGGGGCACCTGCATGGAGCTCTTGTAGTTGAACTCCTTGCGGAGGGCCGGAACGACCTTCTCCTTGTAGGTGGTTTTGAGGCGGGGGCTGTAGGTGCTCATCACTTCTTGGCCGTTTTCTTGGTGCTGGCGGTGCCCTTGATCTTCACGTAGCGCTCGATCCCACCGTCCTTGCTGACCTTGCGGCCCACACGACCGGGCGTGCCGGTCTTCGCGTCGATCAACATCAGGTTGCTGATGTGGATGGGGCCTTCCTTCTCCACGATACCGCCCTGGGGCGTGGCCGTGGTGGGCTTGCTGTGCTTCTTGTTGATGTTGAGGCCTTCGACCAGGGCACGGAAGTGCTTGCGGTCCACCTCGATGACACGGCCCTGGCGCCCGCGATCCTCGCCGGCGAGCACCTTTACCATGTCACCCTTCTTGATGTGCAGTTTCTGTTGCATGGCGATCAGAGCACCTCGGGTGCCAGGGAAATGATCTTCATGAATTTCTTTTCGCGCAGTTCCTTGGCCACCGGACCGAAAATGCGGGTACCCCGCATCTCGCCGGCCGCGTCGAGCAGCACCACGGCGTTGTCATCGAACCGGATGTAGCTGCCGTCCTTGCGGCGTGTCTCCTTCTTGGTGCGCACCACCACGGCCTTGCTGACGGTACCTTTTTTGGCACCGCCGGTGGGCAGCGCGCTCTTGATGGTCACCACCACGGTGTCGCCGATGTGTGCATAGCGGCGCTTGGTACCGCCCAGCACACGGATCACGAGCACCTCGCGGGCGCCGCTGTTGTCGGCGACGTTGAGTCGGGATTCCTGTTGGATCATGGCTTCTCCTTGGTGTTCCTGTTACTTGGCGCGTTCCACCACCTCCACGAGGCGCCAGCGCTTGAGTTTGCTCACCGGGCGGGTCTCGGCGATGCGAACGGTGTCGCCCACGTGGGCCTCCCCCTTCTCATCATGCGCCATGAACTTGCTGGTGCGCTTCACGAACTTCTGGTACTTGGCGTGCATCACGCGGCGTTCGACCGTCACGGTGATGCTCTTGCTCATCTTGTCGCTGGTCACGATGCCGACGCGCTCCTTGCGCAGCTTGCGCTCGATGCCTTTGGTCTCCTCGGTGCTCATTTGCTAACGGTATTGGCGGCCAGCTCGCGCTTGCGCAGTTCGGTGAGGATGCGGGCCACCTCCTTCTTCTTGGTGCGCAACTGCATCGGGTTGTCGATCGGGCTCACGGTGTGGTTGAAGCGCAGCTTGTCCAACGTGCCACGGGTGTCCTGCAGTTTGTCCTGCAGTTCCAGCAGTGTGAGGTCCTTCAGTTCGGTTCCTTTCTTCTTCATGGCGCTCGCTTCTTATTGGCCGTCGTAGTCTTCGCGAACGACGAACTTGGTCTTGATGGGGAGCTTCTGCGCTGCGAGGCGGAGAGCTTCCTTGGCGGTCTCCATGGGCACGCCATCCGCTTCGAAGATGATGCGGCCGGCATGGCACACGGCCACCCAGTGGTCCAGGGCACCTTTGCCCTTACCCATGCGCACCTCGGCGGGTTTGCTGGTCACCGGCTTGTCCGGAAAAACCTTGATCCACACCTGTCCCTGGCGTTTCATGTGCCGGGTGAGGGCCACACGGGCCGACTCGATCTGGCGACCGGTAAGCCACACGCTCTCCATGGCCTTGAGGCCGAAGGATCCGAGGGCTACGCGGTGACCGCGCTGGGCCTCGCCCTTCATGCGGCCCTTGTGCATATTGCGGCGCTTGCTGCGCTTGGGTTGCAACATGGCTCTTAGCTGTTGTTACGGTTTCCGCCGCGACGATCGCCGCCACGACGCTCTCCTCCACCACCACGACGATCGCCACCGCCCGGACCGCGGCGATCACCACCGGGTCCACGACGTTCGCGACGCTCCGGACGATCGCCGCCCATGCGAGGACCGGCGGGTCCACGGGAAGCCTGTCCCGCGTTGGGGCTCAGGTCGCGCTTGCCGAACACTTCGCCGCGGCAGATCCAGCACTTCACCCCGATGCGGCCCATTTTGGTGTGCGCCTCGGTGATGGCGAAGTCGATATCGGCGCGCAGGGTGTGCAGGGGCACGCGGCCTTCGCGGTATTTTTCCGTGCGGGCGATCTCGGCCCCGTTGAGGCGACCGCTCACCTGCACCTTGATGCCCTCGGCACCCATACGCATGGTGCTGGCCACACTCATCTTCATGGCGCGGCGGAAGCTGATGCGGCCTTCCAACTGACGGGCGATGCTGTCAGCCACCAAGCGGGCGTCGAGTTCGGGACGCTTGATCTCGAAGATGTTCAGCTGAACGTCCTTGCCGGTGAACTTGCGCAGTTCCTCGCGCAGCTTGTCCACCTCGGTACCACCCTTGCCGATGATCACACCGGGGCGAGCCGTATTGATGGTGACGGTGACCAGCTTGAGGGTGCGCTCGATCACGATGCGCGCCACGCTCGCCTTCTTCAGGCGGGCCATCAGGTAGGAACGGATCTTGTCGTCCTCCACCAGCTTGTCGCCGTAGTTGTTACCGCCGTACCAGTTGCTGTCCCAGCCCTTGATGAAGCCGAGGCGCTGTCCGATCGGATGTGCTTTCTGTCCCATTAGGCTTTGTTCTCGGCCACCTCTTGCGGCGCTTTGTCAACGATGATGGTCACGTGGTTGCTGCGCTTGCGCATGCGGTAGGCACGACCTTGCGGGGCGGGCAACATGCGCTTGAGGCTGGTGCTCTCGTCCACCTGGATGGTCTTTACCACCAATTTGGTATCACCGGCCTTCTGCCCTTCGTTCTTGGCCTCCCAGTTGGCGATGGCGCTGCGCAGGAGTTTGAACAGGGGCTGGCTGGCGTGGCGCGTGCTGTACTGGAGGATGCCCAGGGCCTTCTCCACATCCAGACCCCGGATGGTATCCGCGCTCTGGCGCATTTTGCGGGGGCTGGTGGGCACGTCCTTCAGGCTGGCCAGAGCCACGGTCTTGCGGGCCTCCTTGCGTGCGTCAGCAGCGAGTTTTTTGCGCTGTCCCATCGTCAGGATTTGTTGTTGCCGGAGTGTTGACGGAAGGTGCGGGTGGGGGCGAATTCGCCAAGCTTGTGGCCCACCATGTTCTCCGTCACGTACACCGGGATGAACTTGTTGCCGTTATGCACCGCGAAGGTGAGTCCCACGAAATCGGGGGAGATGGTGCTGGCGCGCGACCAGGTCTTCAGCACGGACTTCTTGCCCGACTTCTGCATGTCCTCCACGCGCTTGGCCAGCTTGTAGTGGATGAACGGTGGTTTCTTGAGTGAACGGCTCATTGGCTCTCAGTTGGGGTCGATCACGATCGGCCCGTACATTATTCTCAGGCTCCCTTCTTGGCGTTGATGCGTTCCAGGATGAAACGGTTGCTGCGGCTCTTCGGATGGCGCGTCTTCTTGCCTTTGGCCAGCAAGCCCTTGCGGCTGCGCGGGTGCCCGCCGGAGGCGCGCCCCTCACCACCGCCCATGGGGTGGTCCACCGGGTTCATCACCACGGCGCGTGTGCGCGGACGGCGGCCCTGCCAGCGGCTGCGACCGGCCTTGCCGCTCTTCTGCAGCATGTGCTCGGCGTTGCCCACGGTACCCACGGTGGCCATGCAGGCGGTAAGCACCAGGCGGAGTTCGCCGCTGGGCATCTTGAGCGTGACGTAACGCCCCTCGCGAGCGCTCAGCTGGGCGAAGGTGCCGGCGCTGCGGGCGAAGCTGCCACCCTTGCCGGGCTGGAGCTCCACGTTATGGACCAGCGTGCCCAGGGGGATCTCGCCCAGCGGCAACGCATTGCCCACCTCGGGCGGTACGCCCTTGCCGTTCTGGATGGTCTGTCCCACTTTCAGGCCTGCGGGCGCCAGGATGTAGCGCTTCTCACCGTCGGGATACTGGATCAACGCGATGCGGGCACTGCGGTTCGGATCGTACTCGATGGTCTTCACCGTGCCGTTGATACCGTGCTTGTCGCGTTTGCTATCGATGGAGCGGTAGCGTTGTTTGTGACCACCGCCGATGTAGCGCATGGTCATTTTTCCCTGGTTGTTGCGCCCACCGCTCTTCACGCGGCCCTGGGTCAGGCTCGGCTCGGGCACGTTGGTCGTGATGCCCTCGAAATCGGTGATCACCTTGTGGCGGGTGCCGGGGGTGACGGGATTCAGTTTGCGGACTGCCATGGTTCCAAGCTCGTTATCAGATGGCGCTGTACAGATCGATGGTCTCTCCTTCCTTCAGCGTAACGAAGGCCTTCTTCCAGGTGCTGGTGCCACCGCGCAGGATGTTGCGTTTGGTGTAACGCGTCTTGTCCTTGCCACGCACGATCGCCGTGCGCACGCCGGTGACGGTGACGCCGTACTCCTTTTCCACGGCGTTCTTGATCTCCACCTTGTTGCTCTTGCGGTCCACCACGAAGCCGTAGCGACCTTCCTTCTCGGTCTGCTTCGTCATCTTCTCGGTGACGAGGGGACGGATGATGATCCTGCTCATGGCTTACTTGGTGAGGGTGGACTCCAGCGGGGCGATGGCATCCTTGAGGATGATCACCTTGCTGGCGTTCATGATGTCATAGGTATTGATATCGCCGGCGGTGACCACGCGGGCCCCCTGGATGTTGCGGGCGCTGAGGAGCACATTGGAGTCCTTGGCGGGCAGCACCACGAGGCTCTTGCGTCCCGCGATGGCGAATGCCTTCAACAGCGCGGCGAATTCGCGGGTCCGGGGAGCGCTCATGCCCAGGTCCTCCAGCACGGTGATGGCACCGTCCTTGGCCTTGTGCGTGAGGGCACTGCGGCGGGCCAGGTCCTTCACCTTCTTGTTCAGTTTGAAGTGGTAGTCGCGCGGCTGGGGGCCGAACACGCGGGCACCACCCTTGAACAAGGGACTCTTGATGGAGCCTTTGCGGCTGCCACCGGTACCTTTTTGGCGGTGCAACTTCTTGGAGCTGCCGCTCACCTCGCTCTTCTCGAGCGTCTTGGCCGTACCCTGTCGCTTGTTCGCCAGGTGCTGCTTCACGTCCAGCCAGATGGCGTGGTCGTTCGGCGTCTCAACGGCGAATACCGCATCGTTGAGCTTGGCCTTTTTGCCGGTGGACTTGCCGTCCTTGCTATGGATATCGAGTTCCATTCTTCTCTTCAGTTGCGGGTGACGCGGGCGCCTCCGTTACTTCCAGATGATCACGTAGCTGCCTTTCGGCCCGGGGACCGATCCGCGCACCACCATGAGGTTCTTCTCCTTGTCGATCTTCACCACCTGGAGGTTCTCGGTGGTCACCTTGTTGCCGCCGGTGCGGCCGGCCATGCGCATGCCCTTGAACACGCGGCTGGGGTACGAACTGCCTCCCAGCGAACCGGGGGCCCGGGTACGGTCGTGCTGACCGTGGGTGCTCTCGCCCACACCGCTGAAGCCGTGGCGCTTCACCACGCCCTGGAAGCCCTTGCCCTTGGTGGCACCGGTCACGGTAACGTAACCGCCCTCCTCGAAGATGCCCGCGTCCACGGAATCGCCCAGCTTCAGGTCGGTCTCGAACTCCTTGAACTCGTGTGCCTTTACCTTCGGAGTAGTATTGGCTTTCTTGTAGTGGCCCTTGCTGGCGGCGGTAGAATTCTTCTCGCCACGCTCACCGAAGGCGAGCTGCACGGCGTTATAGCCGTCCTTCTCCGCGGTCTTCACGTGGGTGACCACGTTGGGGCCGGCCTCCAGTACGGTGCAGCCCACGAGGCTGCCAGCCGCATCATAGATGCTGGTCATCCCGATCTTCTTGCCGATGAGTCCGCTCATGGTTTGTTCGTTTTTGGTCGGGCGGGGCGAACCCCGTCCTTACCGCATATCTATCCGTCAGACTTTGATCTCCACGTCCACGCCGCTGGGGAGTTCCAGTTTCATCAGCGCATCAACGGTCTTGCTGTTCGAGCTGTAGATGTCCATCAGGCGTTTGTAGCTGCACAGTTGGAACTGCTCGCGGGCCTTCTTGTTCACGTGCGGGCTGCGCAGCACGGTGAAGATGCGCTTGTGGGTGGGCAGGGGGATGGGACCGCTCACCACGGCTCCCGTGCTCTTCACCGTTTTCACGATCTTCTCGGCGCTCTTGTCGACGAGGTTGTGGTCGTAGGACCGCAACTTGATCCGGATCTTCTGGGTGGTCATCGGTTCCTCAGGCTTTGGCCGTTGCTTTTCCTTTCACCTTGGCGAGCACCGCTTCGGTGATGTTGTTGGGGGCGTTCTCGTAGTGGCTGAACTCCATGGTGCTGCTGGCGCGGCCGGAGCTCAGGGTACGCAGGCTGGTCACGTAGCCGAACATCTCGCTCAGGGGCACGATGCCCTTGATGGCCTTGGCCCCGCTGCGGTCCTCCATGCCCTGGATCTGTCCACGGCGGCGGTTGAGGTCGCCCACGATGTCGCCCATGTTCTCCTCGGGCGTGATCACCTCGATCTTCATGATGGGCTCCAGCAGCACAGGCTTGCACTTGGGCACGGCCTCGCGGAAGGCGCTCTTGGCGCAGATCTCGAAGCTGAGCGCGTCGGAGTCCACGTTGTGGAAGCTGCCGTCGGTGAGGGTCACCTTCAAGCGCTCCATGGGGAAGCCGGCGAGCACCCCGTTCTGGAGGCTGGCTTTGAAACCCTTCTCCACGGGAGGGATGAATTCCTTCGGGATCGCTCCGCCTTTGATCAGGTCGATGAACTCCAGCCCCTCCTTGGTCAGGTCGGTCTGCGGCTCGATCGTGACATGGATGTCAGCGAACTTGCCTCGGCCACCGGTCTGCTTCTTGTACACCTCGCGGTGGTTGATGCTGCCGGTGATGGCCTCCTTGTACTTCACCTGGGGCGCACCCTGGTTGCACTCCACCTTGAACTCGCGCTTCATGCGGTCCACGATGATNNGTCGACGATGATCTCGAGGTGGAGTTCGCCCATCCCGCTGATCACGGTCTGGCCGGTCTCGTCGTCGGTGTGTACCTTGAAGGTGGGATCCTCCTCGGCGAGTTTGTAGAGGGCCTGGCCCATCTTGTCCAGGTCGGCCTGGGTCTTGGGCTCCACGGCGATGCCGATCACGGGCTCGGGGAAGCTCATGCTCTCCAGCACGATGGGCTTGTCCTCGGCGCAGAGCGTATCGCCGGTGCGGATATCCTTGAAACCTACCGCCGCACCGATATCACCCGCCTCGATCACATCCACCGGGTTCTGCTTGTTGGAGTGCATCTGGAAGATGCGGCTGATGCGCTCCTTGTTGCCGGTACGCATGTTCTTCACGTAGCTGCCGGCCGGGATGGCACCGCTGTAACAACGGAAGAAGGCGAGACGGCCCACGTAGGGGTCCGTGGCGATCTTGAAGGCCAGGGAGGCCATGGGCTCGTTCACGCTGGGCTTGCGCAGGATCTCCTCGCCACTGTCGGGATCGGTTCCTGTGACCGCTTCGATGTCCACCGGGCTGGGCAGGTAGGCCATCACGGCGTCCAGCATGGTCTGCACGCCCTTGTTCTTGAACGAGCTGCCGCACAGCACGGGCGTGATGCTCATGCTGATGGTGCTCTTGCGGATGGCGTTCATGATCTCGGCCTCGGTGAGGGAGTTCGGATCATTGAAGAACTTCTCCATCAGGCTGTCGTCGCTCTCGGCAACGGCCTCGATGAGCTTGGCGCGCCACTCCTCCACGGTCTCCTTCAGATCGTCGGGGATGGGAACCTCGTTCCAGGTCATGCCCTGGTCATGCTCGTTCCACACCATGCCGCGGTTGTTCACCAGGTCCACCACGCCTTTGAAATTGGCCTCGGCGCCGATGGGCACCTGCAGGGGGATGGGGTTGGCACCCAAGCGCTCGCGGATCTGCTTCACCACGTTGAAGAAGTCCGCACCGCTGCGGTCCATCTTGTTCACGAAGCCGATGCGGGGCACCTTGTATTTGTTGGCCTGGCGCCACACGGTTTCGCTCTGGGGCTCCACGCCGCCCACGGCACAGAAGAGCGCCACGGCACCGTCCAGCACCCGCAGGCTGCGCTCCACCTCCACAGTGAAGTCCACGTGGCCCGGGGTATCGATCAGGTTGATCTTGTACGTGTCGCCACGGTATTTCCAACTGGTGGTGGTGGCGGCGCTGGTGATGGTGATGCCACGCTCCTGCTCCTGCTCCATCCAGTC
>JAFDZE010000006.1:19530-22367 GCA_018267155.1 Bacteroidota bacterium
GTGCGCCATGATGCCGATGTTGCGCGTGTATTTGAGGTCGCGGGCCATGTGGCGTGCTCTCGTTGGCTGAGGTTAGAAGCGGAAGTGGCTGAAGGCCTTGTTCGCTTCGGCCATTTTGTGGACTTCTTCTTTCTTCTTGAATGCGGCGCCCTCTTCCTTGGCGGCGGCCATGATCTCGTTGGCGAGTTTCTGGGCCATGCTGCGCTCGTTGCGGCCGCGGCTGTAGCCGATCAGCCATTTCATGGCCAGGCTCAGCTTGCGGCCCTCGCGCACCGGCTGCGGGATCTGGAAGTTCGCACCGCCCACACGGCGGCTGCGCACCTCCACTTGCGGGGTCACGTTCGTGATCGCCTTGCGGAAGATCTCCAGGCCCTCTTCGCCCGTCTTCTCGCTCACGATGTCGATCGCGTCATAGAAGATGTCGAACGACTTGTTCTTCTTGCCGTCGTACATCAGGTTGTTCACGAACTTGGTCACCTGCGTGTCCCCGAACCGTGGGTCGGGAAGGGTGGTGTGCTTGACTGCCTTCTTGCGCATTGCTCGTTCGTTGTCTTGCTGTCGGACTATCGTTGGATGACCTTCGCCTTACTTCTTGGCGGCGGCCTTCTTCTTCTTGGTGCCGTACTTGCTGCGACGCTGGCCACGACCTTCAACACCCGCGGTATCCAGCACTCCGCGCACGATATGATACTTCACCCCGGGGAGGTCCTTCACCCTGCCACCGCGCACCAGCACGATGCTGTGCTCCTGCAGGTTGTGCCCCTCGCCACCGATGTAGGCGATCACCTCGTACTTGTTGGTGAGGCGCACCTTGGCCACCTTGCGGAGGGCCGAGTTCGGCTTCTTCGGCGTGGTGGTGTACACCTTGGTGCACACACCGCGACGTTGCGGGCACTCGGTGAGGGCCACCGACTTGCTCTTGTAGGTCGGGGCGGTACGGCCCTTGCGGATCAGCTGTTGGATGGTTGGCATCGTGAGCGTTTCGTCCTGTTGTTCAGTGCCTTTGCCCCACAGGGGTGGCGAAAGGGGGCGCAAATGTAGCCAGTTGACCCGAACGGTGAACGTGGGCAAGTGGAAAAATTCGAGTCGGCGCTGTGGAGAACACCTGGTACGCCGCGCTATGAGGAGCCGGATCAACACACATCCATCTGATCAACAGCGGATTGCACAGGTCGCCAGCACGTTGATCCAACGCCTGAACAGGTCGGCATCCAAGCCAGGATGATACCTCGGTGCGCCATTCGAAACTGGATCACAATGACATCATTTGATATCATTGCATTCGCACGCGACCTACAAATTCATATGTCGAACTGAAGCGCACAGGTAGAGGTCGACCATCCCGACACTTCTCTGGTTCTGCGGTTCTCAGGCTCTCCTCACATGCTTCCCACCACGTACTCCTTGCATAACCGGGTCCTTCTGTTGCTGTCTTCCATATCCCACAAGCTGGGCGAAGTGAAGGCGGCCCACCTTGAGCGCCCCTCTCCCCTGCTCCAAAAGGCCTACCGCGTGAGCAGTGTGCATGCCACGGTGGCGGTCGACGGCAATCCACTGGATCCCAAGCCGGTGGCCGACCTGCTGGTAGAGCACCAGCACCCCCCCGAACCCACCGCGATCGAGGTAGCCAACACCAACCACGTGCTGGACCTGCTGCCCGAGCTGGACCCTTACATGGCCAACGACTTCCGCCGCGCGCATGGCGCTCTCATGCACAACCTGGCCCTGGATGCCGGCACCTATCGGACCGGGCCGGTGGAAGTGATGTACGGGGAGCACTACGCCAGCCGTCAAGCCCCTGCCCATGACCTGGCCAGCCAGATGGAAGAGCTGCTGCACTTCACGGAGAACGACGAGGCCCCCATGCTCATCACCAGCTGCGTGCTGCACTACGGCATCGTGTACCTGCGCCCCTTTTCCGCCGGCAACGCCCGCATGGCGCGGCTCTGGCAGCGGCGCGCGCTGATGACGCACTGGCCGGTCTTCAACTTCCTGCCGGTGGAGGCCTTCATCCTTCGGACCGAACCCGCCTACCACGCCGCACTGGAGTACGCCGACCGGCAAGGCGACTGCGGCGGCTTCATCACCTACATGATGGAGCAGATCGATGAAGCGCTGCAGGAACTGCTCATGGCCCAACGTACAGTACTCCGATCAGGGGATCGCGTTCCGTTGTTCCTGGAGGAGAAGCGGTTGTCGCGCTTCACCCGCAAGGACTACCGGCGTATGTACCCGGAAATAAGTACAGCCACGGCGAGCCGGGACCTGGCCGAGGCGGTGCGGGAAAAGCTGTTGGTGCGCTCCGGCGAAGGGCGTACCGCCGTGTATATGACCACAAAATGACCACTGGTGAAAGGAGTCGGGATCAGGAGGCCGGCCCCGATCCGTGATCAGCGGAAATGCATGGACGCACATCAGGAAAGTGAATGATCCGTGTTCTTCCGATGTGGATGCCGCAGCAGTTCATGGGTTCCAAGCTCGTGTCCGCGGTCCGCGTGGTCGGGTACGACCCGTGCCATACCCGATCGGACCGGGATCCGTCGATGCGCGATCGACGATGGGACGTCGCCCTGAGCATGCCTCAGGGCACGTCAGTTGCGGAAACGACCTTGCCGGTACCCCTCCGGACGAAAAACCCGTGTTGCGCCTTGATCCGCACCGGGTAGGCGCATGCCAATGCCCCGGCGAGGAGAAGGGCGACTGTTCGGCATACCGCGGACGGTCGTGTGTTCGATCCCTTCTTCATGGTCAGTATTTTCAAACGGTCTGTTCCTGAAGTGCGCGTGCGATCGTTTCCTTGTAGCTGCGTCCGCTAACGATGCGCTCGCCGTTGGCCA
>JAFDZE010000006.1:22466-22636 GCA_018267155.1 Bacteroidota bacterium
ACCGCGTTCATGGTAAGGCGGTGCAGGAAGTGACGCTCCTTCAACTGGAGCCAGAGGTAATTGCCTTCGGCGCGCAAGTACACGAGGTCGGCCACCTGCACCCGGTGTTCACGGCCCTTGTCGCGGATGGTGAAGCTCTCCACATGTTCGCTGCGGGCATGCAGGTGCTC
>JAFDZE010000006.1:22802-55689 GCA_018267155.1 Bacteroidota bacterium
TGGTCCTTGGGTATGGCACGCACGGTCTCCAGCCCGTTCATCTGGGGCATCTGGATATCCAGGAGGAGGAGATCGGGCCGATGTTTCCGGACCGCGTCCACGGCCTCCTGGCCGTTGCGGCACTCGGCCACCACTTCCAGTTCCTGGTCCTGTGCGAGCAGCCGCACGAGGTGCTCGCGCGCGGCGGGCTCGTCGTCGGTGATGATGGTGCGGATGTGCTTCATCGGTATCAATTGTTCAGTTCGGTTACCAGTGGCAGCGACACGGAGGCTACGAAGCCGCGTCCCTCGGGTGATGCGATGGTGAGTGCGCCGTGTTCACCGTAGAGCAGTTTCATGCGTTCCCGCACATTGCGCAACCCGATGCCGCCGTTGGTCATGGCCCGCTCCGTATCGGGGCAGCCCTTGCCGTTGTCCTCCACACGCAGCGTGAGATGGCCGCCGTTCCGTTCGCCGCGTACGGTGATCTCCACACGGTCGGTGGTGGCATCGGGCCCGTGTTTGATGCTGTTCTCCACCAGCGGCTGCAGGACCATGCTGGGCACCTGGATCCCCAGCAGCGCGGTGGGCACTTCCCAGCTCACATGCAAACGGTCGCGGAACCGGATGCTCTCAATGTCGAGGTAATCGCGGATATGGTCCAGTTCGTGTTCAAGCGGTACCGTATCGCGCTCGGTCTTGTCCAGGGTGTTGCGCAACAGGCGTCCCAGGCGGCTGAGCACTTTACGGGCATCGGCCGGGTGCTCGTCCATCAGGGCGCTTACCGTGTTCAAGGTATTGAACAGGAAGTGCGGTCTGAGCTGTTTCTTCAACGCGTTGAGCTGCGAAACGTGCAATTCGTTGCGCAAGCGGAGGAGTTGTTCACGATCAACCCGGCGCAAGCGGGCATCCTCCAGGGCCACCAGGAGGCCCATCAGCACCACGTACTCCATGGTGCGCGTGAAGATCGCCGGCACCAGGGCATGCAAAGCCCATGTATAATACTTCGGGTCGCGTATGTCGAAATCGCCGATGTACTGCAGGAGGGCGTAGTAGATCCCGGAGGTGACCAGCTCGTGGAAGGCGGCGATGCAGAGACCCAGGCCCAGGTGGATGAGCAGGATGCGCCAAAGCGGACGTCCGGTGAAGGGCCAGCGGGTGTGGATGATGTGGACCAGCGGGCATAGCAGGGCCCAGAACAGGAAATTGAGATAGGGCACCGGGGCCTCACGCCGCCAACTGAACTCGCCCATGTCCTTCAAGTCCTTGTACACATAGTGGTGCATGTAGGCCTGCGCGAGGAAGAGCGTGGCGAGCACCACCGCTGTGATGAGCACCGTGCGGTAGCGGACCGGGACGCGGCTGAAGTAGGCCATGGGCACCGAAGAGCAACGAAGCTAGCCCGGGGTCCGACGCCCGTGGGACGAACAGTGACAAGGGACCAGGACCGGGACGAGCGGTTAGCGCCCGGGATGGGGACGGGGTGGTCCGGAAAAAGCGAGGGTGCGGGAAGTATGCCCCGCACCCTCGCATGCCTGTACAGCCTCCGGTCAGCCGATCGTCACCGTGAAGGTGTGGCCGTTCACGGTGATCGTGATGGTACCGTCGCAGGACCCATTACCGTAGTTGATGGTGCGGGTGGGCCTGTTCTCCGGGGTGATGTCCACCGACCCCGCTGTGATGAAGGGACAACTCAGCTCGACGCGCAGCGGGCTTGTGATGTTCACGGTGTAGTTGACGCCGTTGCGGTTCGTTCCGCTGCCGCTGCCGGTGATCAGGTACACATCATCCAGGATGCCGGGCGTGTCCGCTCCCTGGATCCAGGTGCGGGTGCGCTGAGCTTGGTGCGTGGCGGTCCAACTCCCGTCCCCAGCAGTGAGGCTACCGTCCACCACCACGTGGAACTGGAGGTTGCCCTCGTCGTTGGGACCGAGGTTCGTCACGGTCTTGGTGCCCTGCACCTGGTTGCCATTCACGAAGTATTCGTCCGGGGTCATGGTGATCACCGTACCCGGATCTCGGTAGCGTCCGGTCCAGGTCACATGGATGCGGCCCCGGCGCTGGCGGCCGTTCTGTGCGGTGCAATCCACCGTGCCGAAATCGAGGGTCATGCTATGGGGCTCGGCGATGGTGTCGAAGGTGACCACCGGGTCGCAGGCCTCGCGCAAGCCGTTCTCATCCATCGACTTCTCCACCTGATTGAACAGGTCGGTGAAGGCGTCTTCCGCGCGGGCGTTGTCGCTCGCGCTCACATAGTCCAGGTCGAGGTCATTGTCGTTCGTGTCCTTGCGGCACGCGACGAACAGAATGGTGCTACAGGCGAGCAGCAGGAATATTCTCCGGTTCTTCATGGAAGTGTGCGTTAGTGCCTTTCTGACCGTTCAACGGCGAAAGGGTTTGATCGGGTACACGGAGGATCCGTCACAATGATCCCTTTACCGATGCGTTACCCGGCCCCGGCTCAGCGCTGGAGCACCTTGAAGGTGAAGGCGTGCGCGTGCCGCTCGTCCTTCTCGTGCCGTTCGGTCCACACCTCCTTCCAGCCCTTGCCGATCTCCGGGAACTTCACATCGCCCCTGGGCTTGGCATGCACGGTGGTCAGGTAGATGCGTTGTACGATGCCCTTCTCGAAGGCCTCCTTGTACAATTCGCCCCCACCGATCAGGAAAACCTCCTTCTGGTCGGCCGCACGGGCGATGGCGATGGCATCCTCCAGGGATCCGCACACCGCGGCACCGGGCGCATCGTAACCCACTGTGCGGGTAACCACTATGTTCACACGGTCGCGCAAGGGGCGGAACCGTTCGGGAATGCTCTCGTAGTTCTTGCGGCCGGTGATCACGTGGTGGTTCACCGTGGTGCGCTGGAAGAACTTCATGTCGTCGGGCAGGTTCCAGGGAAGCTGGCCCTTGTTGCCGATGACACCGTTCTCCGCGACCGCCGCTATGGCACTGATGATCATACGCTCACGGCGGCTTTGATGTGCGGATGCGGGTCGTAGTTCTCCAGCGCGAAATGCTCGAAGCGGAATGCGAGGAGATCCTTCACGGAGGGGTCGATGCGCAGGGTGGGCAGGGCACGGGGCTCCCGGGTCAGTTGCAGCTTCGCCTGCTCGATGTGGTCGTTGTACAAATGTACATCGCCAAAGGTATGCACGAATTCGCCCGGTTCCAGACCGCACACCTGCGCGATCATCAGGGTGAGCAGCGCGTAGCTGGCGATATTGAAGGGTACCCCGAGGAAGGTATCGGCACTGCGCTGGTAGAGCTGGCAGCTGAGCTTTCCGGCATGCCCCGAGCCCGCCGACGGAGCGACATAGAATTGGAACAGGCAGTGGCAAGGCGGAAGCGCCATGTTGGGCACATCGGCCGGGTTCCACGCACTCACGATCAGGCGGCGGCTGTCCGGGTGCTTCCGGATCATTTGCACGAGGTCGCTGATCTGGTCGATGGTGCGGCCGTCCGGCGTGGCCCAACTGCGCCACTGCTTGCCGTACACCGGCCCCAGATTCCCGTCGGCATCGGCCCATTCGTCCCAGATCCGCACACCATGCTCCTGCAGGTAGCGGATGTTGGTATCACCCTGGAGGAACCAGAGCAACTCGTGGACGATGCTTTTGAGGTGCAGCTTCTTGGTGGTCAGCAAGGGGAATCCATCGGCCAGGTCGAAGCGCATCTGGTACCCGAAGCACGAAAGGGTGCCCGTGCCGGTGCGGTCGGTCTTCGGGGTGCCGTGGTAGAGGATGTGCCGGAGCAGATCGTGGTAGGCCTTCATCGGGTGCAAAGAAAACGCTTCGCGCAGCGCAGGCCGTGGCCGCACGGGAAAAGCACGGACCCATGCATGTGGAAAGGGGATGAACCGCAGGACCCCAGGACCGGGCAGCGGCTGTGGATCGCATGTGTACGATGATGGATCGCCTCAGCGGTTCTCATTCCCGGTACCACGGTTCCCCGATCCACGCGGGCGCTGTCTTCAGCCCAAGCCGAACCTGCTGAGTTCCCCATCGCCATCGGGCTTCCGGGGCACCGCGCTCGCACCGATGGACTTGAGCAGGCGTTCCTTCATGCGCTCGTAGTAGGGCTTCTTGTCGATGAGCGTGGCGATGAGGTTGCCGATCATGGCCGCGTACATGAGCTGGAAGATCACGCTGTGACGGTCGGTCATTTCCAGCACGAGGATGGCACTGGTGAAGGGCGAGCGCGACACCCCCGTGAGGAAGGCGACCATGCCGGTGAGCATAAGCAGCCGGAGTTCGCCAGGCGTGGGGTTGAAGAGCTGGCCCACCCAGCCACCGATCACCGCGCCGCTGCTGAGCGATGGGCCGAAGATGCCCCCCGCTCCACCGGCACTGCTCGAAGCGAGCGGGGCCAGGAGGCGTGCGGCGATGTCGCGCCAGGTGGGGTCCACTTGCGGATCGAAGAGGTAGGACTGCAGCACCACGCGACCACTGCCCAGCACGTGGGGGCCGAGGAGTTTGTAACAGGTGATGAATGCGGCGGCGCACAGCAGGCACCAGAGCATCTGCACGGGCATGGTCTTCAGCGTGCGCCGGATCTTGTCCAAGAAGAGCACCAGCTTGCAGAAGATGGCCCCGGCCGCCCCGCAGGCCAGACCGATCACCAGGACCTGGTACATGAAGGCTGTGCCCACGCGGTCCACCTTGGGGTAGAGCAGGCCACCGCTCATGCCCAAGTAGGTGCCCATGAGCTGTTGTGCGGTCATGCCGGCGATGATCACACTGGTGAACACGGCGGTGCGGAAGTTGGCCAGATGCGAGCGGGTCAGTTCCTCCACGGCGAAGACGATCCCGCCGAGCGGCGTGTTGAAGGCGGCGCTCAATCCAGCGGCACCTCCGGTCACCATCATCACCCGGCGGCTCACGCGCGGCCAGAACGGGGGCAGCAGTTTATGCACCACGCGGTACACACTGCCGGCGATCTGCAGGGTGGGTCCTTCACGGCCTACCGCACCGCCCCCCACCACCATGGCCAGGCTGCTCAGGATCTTCACCCCGATGATGCGTGCATTGAGGAAGCGCCAGCTGCGATCCGTTTTGCCGGTGTCATCAGCCACTTCAATGGCGGCCATCAGTTGCGGGATACCGCTGCCACCGGCCAGCGGCGCCAGTTTCCGCACCAGGAACCAACTGGTGAGGAAGCTCAGCGGCACACTCACAACAATCCAATCGGGATGCTTGCCCAGGATCCAGTGCTGCACATGCTCGAAGTACTCGAAGAGCTTGGCATAGCCCACGGCGATGAGTGCCGTGATCACGGCGGCCACCTGGTACGGCAGCGTGAGGAGGGTCAGTTCCTTGAGCCTGGTATTGCGCGCCTTGGTACCCAGCCAGGCGAGCGCGCCGGTGAGCCGGAGCTGGGCACGCCGCTGCCAACGCGGCGGACGGGGATCCTCGGTACGCTCGTTCACGGCCGCGAAAATGCGCGGGCAACACACCGGGATGCGGCACCGCGCGCAGGTGCTACCAACAAGGACGGACTGACAACGGCCCTATTCGCGCTCCAACACACGCGGATCCACCTGCACGAACTGATGCTGACTGCCCCGATCGTACCCCTTGATCCAGAGCTTATCGCCCGCACGGGAACGCACCATGGTCATGGGGCAGAGGGTGAAGTCGCCCTCGGGTGTACCCACGGCCTCCTCCTTCGGTGTGCCTCCCTGTGCAGGGATCCATGCGAGTTTCAACCGGCTTTTCTCCACCGGCACCTTCTCCTTCTTCTTGCCGCTGGCTCCGGTGTAACTGTTGTTGATCGAAGCGATCCCACCCGGCGTATCGTTGTAAGCGAGCAGGAGCCCTTCGGGGAGCAGTGCGAAAGCGACGCTGCCATAGGACTCTCCCGATGTGGTCATGAAAGCACGGTCCACGGTCCGCTGCCAGCGGATACTGTCGGTGGCATCGAGCCATGTGGCGCGAACAGCCCCGTGCAGCGTGCGCATCGCAATAGCGTCGCCCATAGCAACCTCGAGATCCTGATCCCGGAATCCTTCCAACAACAACGTACCGCCCCAAGCGGGCGTCAGTTCGATGATCTCGTCGGGCACCTTGGCCGCGCGCGAACCCGATGGCTTTTTGCCGCTGCCGTCATCGGGCAGGCCGAAGGTGGCGAGTTTCGTCTTTCGGATCCCCGGCACACGCTGGTCCACCACGGGGGTGTTCTTCAATTTGGCCATCGCGGTATCAATGCTCACGACGACCCCGGGGATGCCCGTGAGCGCCCCATAACGGATGGCCACAAGGATCCTCCCGTCATCCTTGGGCATCACGCGGGCGCTGGAAACGAAATCCTTGTCGAGCAGCAGGTCCTTCAACCGCGTGCCCTGATCCTTGAGGACGGTGAGGTGCGTTTCGTGGCAGAGTTTGTCGGCCTGGCGCGCAAGGTCGCCGCAGAAAACGTACGTTAGAAGAATGATTTTTCCGCTATTGTCCAGCACGATCTGGTGGATGTCGCTGTTCGCATCCTCGAAGGGCAGTTCGATCGAACCGCTCCATTCCTTCTGGAATGACCTGTCCAAGCAGGCGAACCAGAACTTCTTTTTCCCCTTCCCGGCGGAGGTGTAATGGTTCACCAGGAAGTGCTTGCCATCCGGCGAAGCGACAATTCGGTCGCCCTGGTCGTAGAATGCGCCACTGTCGAAAAGGATCAGGTCGGGCAGGGTTTTCCGGCAGGTCGTGGTGCTCGGATCGAAGGTGTTCGGATGATCGAATGAGGCCACCCGATGAAAATCCTGGATGGCGAGGGCACCTTCGGTATTCAGACGCCCGATCCCGTAATCCGCGGTTTTTTTCCCGTTCGACACGAAAAGGATGTGGAGTTTGTCGTCCACCACGATCGACGAAGCGGCATCCCACACCGCACCATCGAAGGTCTGCAGGTCCAGTGGGATCTCTTCGGCCGGCCTCAGGTCGGCACCAAGGCGCACCGCTTTGTAGCCCTTGCCCTCCATCATGAAGAGCACGGGCATGCCGTTCAGGTCGGTGGTGGCGTTGGCCACGAGTTGTCCATCGCCCTCGACTCCTTTGATCGACTTCGAATAGGCAACACCGGAGCGCATGGGGTCTTGGGCGAGGGCGCCAACGCCGAGGCCTACGAACAGAATGAGCAGTGTGGAGCGCATGGTGGGGCTGATGATCGCGGATCCCTTATCGACTGCTCATCAGGAACCGCTTCGTGAGCACCCCACCCGTGGAACGGACGAGTCTCAGCATGTACGCGCCATCGGTCAGGCCCGAGAGGTCGATGGCACCTCCGTTGGAGAGTACCCGGGAGCAGACCATACGTCCGCTCGCATCAATGATGAACACCTGGGCAGTTCCATGTGTTGGCAGGCCGATACTGAGGTGCTGACCATTGAGCGCGGTAGGCAGGCCGATCGTCGGCCCGGACGCTGTGATGTCCGTGATCAGGGTCGCATCGCTCTGCACGGTGCATCCCGCATCGAAATTGGGTGTCAATCCTTCCGGGCAGAACATCAAATTGCTCATCCAGAAGGCGCTCGGACCACAGGGGTGTGGCTGGCCCGCCTCCGTGGGTATGCCTTGGGCACGGAACTCCAACGTGGCACTGGTGGTACCGGCAGCGAAGGTCACGGTGCGCTCAACGGCCGCGTCGAATACCAACTCGTCATGCAAGAGGCCGTTGTCCAGGCCCGGCGAAATACTCAGGCTGCCCGTTTCCGGATCCATGGCCGTGATGACCACTTTGTACTGCACGCCACTCACCGGGCTGGCGGGCATGGTAAAGGTGTAGTCGGGCCCCGGGGTGCAGCCACCGAAAAAAGGTTGGGTGTACAGCAGCATGTCCACTGGCACGTCCACAACCCAGTTCTGGGCAAAGGTGGTCGCAGTGATCAGCGCGGAGCACAGGAGCGTAGCAGTTCGTTTCATGGGGGTTCAGTTGGGTGGTGAAACTAGGCATGAGCAGGCCGATCCAGCACCGACCTTCTGGGAATAGAGCACATTTCAAAGATCCACTTCGGGCCGCACGTGGGTCGCTAAGGTCCATGTTCCGTTGACGGAACCTCACTGTGTGCCCGACCATGCCCGGTTCCGGCGCCTCGCATGAACGCAACATACGCCTCGCTCACTTCCTGCTGCATTTTGAGAAATTCACTGCACGTCTCCAAGGAAGCAACGAACTGGATCCGTCGGTGTTCCAATGGCGTCCAGACCAGGCGTATCACTCGATCGCGTTCAGCCACCATCACCTGCTGGCAGAATACGGCCCGATCCTTGCTCGCCGCTTCCGATCTTCGCCACATGAATCGGATACTTTTCCTCCCCTTGGTCATTACCGCCACCCTGTCCGCCTTCAGCCAACAGGAGCGACTTCTCAATGTTCAGGTGGGCCAAATGGCGCCCGAGATCGTGATGGCCAACCCCAGCGGAGATGTCCTGCGGCTTTCCGAACTGAAGGGGAAGCTGGTCCTGGTGGATTTCTGGGCCAGTTGGTGCCGTCCCTGCCGTATGGAAAGCCCCCACGTGCGCCGTGCGTACCACACGTACAAGGACCGTCTCTTCACCAAAGGTGACGGTTTCGCGGTCTTCAGTGTGAGCCTGGACCGTCAGGGCCAGGCGGAGGCATGGAAGGCCGCCATTGCCAAGGACAGCCTCGACTGGAAATGGCATGTGGGTGCGGTGAACGAGGTCCAGAACGCGGCCGCCGAAGAGTATGGAGCCCGGTTCATCCCCACGAACGCCCTGGTTGATGGGGAGGGTCGCATTGTGGCCAAGGACCTTCACGGCGAAGCCCTTACCAACGCATTGAACGCCCTGCTGGAAAAAGATCCGATGAAGCTGGAACGGCACGGGAAGAAGGCCAAGCGGTAGCCGTCCTGATCCGGCACGATGTTCGCTCAAGGCGCATCCGATCCAGCACCTATTTTAGCACCTGAACCACACCGATGAAACTCTTTGCATCCGCCCTCATGCTCGTTCTGGCCCTGAACTCCTCGGCCTTCTCGCCCGTGGATCCGCCCCGCAGCACCACTGGCGACGGCGACCCCAAAGTGGGCATCAACATCGGCGACAAGGCCCCTGAGTTGGCCTTCGCCAATACGGAGGGAAAAACATTGAAACTCTCCGACCTGCGGGGCAAGTTCGTGCTGATCGACTTCTGGGCCAGCTGGTGCGGTCCCTGCCGCATGGAGAACCCCAATCTGGTGAAAGCCTACGAGAAGTACAGCAAGGCCAAGTTCAAGTCCGGCAAGGGCTTCGCCATCTACAGCGTAAGCCTGGACAAATCGAAGGACCCTTGGGTCAAGGCCATCGCGAAGGACAAGCTCAGCTGGCCCGACCATGTGAGCGACCTGGCCGGCTGGGAGTCGCGTGCCGCCGCGCTCTACGGGGTGCATTCCATCCCCGCCAGTTTCCTGATCGACCCCAACGGCATCATTGTGGCGAAGAGCTTGCGCGGCCAGGCCCTCGACATGGAACTGGACAAGTACGTGAAGAGCTTCTGAACAGAAGATCCCCATCATGCGAAGGGCTTCCGTGCATCGGGAGCCCTTCGTGTTCCGGGCCAAATACAAAGCTGGTTCCGGCCTGACACCCTGGGCCCCATGCCCACACATGGCCGGTGACTTCCTGCCGATCCGTCACCGCAGCGCGCGTGGCACAAAGATCGATCTTCGCGCCCCGCAACCCAGGCCGGACCGTGACCCCGATGAACCTGTTCGGCAAGAAGAAAAAAATGACGGAACCGACATCCGCCCCCCAGGACGTGCAGTCCAGTGCCCCCGAGTCTACTTCGCCCCCCAGCCCCGACGCGAGTGAGCTCCAGCACGCCAGCGAAGCCGCCGCCGAACACACCGTAGGCGAGCCCGACAATGCGCTGGCCGCCGAGGTCGATCGCCTGAACAACGAACTGGCCATCGCCAACGACAAGCACCTGCGCCTGTTCGCGGAGTTCGACAACTTTCGCAAGCGCAACGCCAAGGAACGCAACGAACTGCTCCTCTTCGCCGGGGAGAACGTGGTGAAGAACGTGCTGCCCGTGATCGACGACATGGAACGCGCCATCGCCGTGAACGAGAAAGCCGATGACCTTGCTACCGTGAAGCAGGGCTTCATCCTGATCCACGCCAAGTTGCTGAGCATCCTGGGTTCGCAAGGCGTGAAACCCATGGATGCCGTGGTGGGCCAGCCCCTGGACGTGGACCGGCACGAGGCCATCACCAACGCCCCCGCCCCCAGCGACAATCTGAAGGGCCGCGTGATCGAGGTGCTGGAGAACGGCTATACGCTGCACGACAAAGTGGTCCGGTACGCCAAGGTGGTGGTCGGCGCGTAAAAGCGTCCCCATTCGTCGCGCCCGACAAGCCCGATCCCATGAGCAAAAAAGACCCCTACGATATTCTCGGTGTCGGCCGCAGCGCCAGCGCGGACGAGATCAAGAAGGCGTACCGCCAGATGGCGATCAAATACCACCCGGACAAGAACCCGGGCGACAAGGCCGCGGAGGAGAAGTTCAAGGAGGCGGCCTCGGCCTACGAGATCCTGAGCGACCCGGACAAAAAAGCGAAATACGACCGCTTCGGCCACCACGCGCCCGGTGGTTTCGGCGGCGGGGGTGGCTTCCAGGGTGGCGGCATGAACATGGAGGACATATTCTCCCAGTTCGGCGACATCTTCGGTGGAGCATTCGGCGGTGGCGGCTTCGGAGGCTTCAACCAGCGCGGCGGTGGCCGCCGCGTGGTGAAGGGCAGCAACCTGCGCGTGCGCCTCAAGCTCACCCTGTCCGAGATCGCCAACGGTGTGGAGAAGCAGCTCAAGCTGAACAAGCTGGTGCGCGCCAAAGGCAGCGAGTACGGTCCTTGCCGGTCGTGCAACGGCAGTGGCCAGGTCACACGCGTGCAAAGCACCTTCATCGGCCACATGCAAACGGTGACCACCTGCCCCGCCTGCGGCGGCATGGGCCAGACCGTGAGCAAGCGCGCCCCGGGCAGCGATGAGAACGGCCTGCTGCGCGAAGAGGCGGTGGTGACCGTAAAGATCCCCGCCGGCGTGGAGGATGGCATGCAGCTCAACATCAGCGGCATGGGCAACGAGGCCCCGGCCGGTGGCGTGCCCGGCGACCTGCTCGTGGTGATCGAGGAGGAGGACCACGCCGAACTGAAGCGCGACGGCAACGACCTGCACTACGAGGCCTTCATCAACGTGGTGGACGCCGCCTTGGGTGCCAGCATCGAGGTGCCGCTGGTGAGTGGCAAGGCCAAGGTGAAGATCGAGCCCGGCACCCAGAGCAACCACACGCTGCGCCTCAAGGGCAAGGGCCTGCCCAGTGTGAGCCACCATGGCACCGGCGACCTTTTCGTACACCTGATGGTGTGGACGCCCAGCAACCTCAGCAAGGAGGAGCGCGGCGCACTGGAGAAGTTGCGCGCCAGCCCCGGGTTCCAACCCCGGCCCACCGCCAAGGACAAGGGCTTCTTCGAGCGCGTGAAGGAGATGTTCGGGAATTGATCCCGCGTACGCGGTCTACCGCTTCTTGCGTACCACGCCCACCTTGGCACCTTTGCCGTTCTCGCTGGGGAACAGGCCGTGGATCTCCGCGTCGATGGCGTGGATGATGGTGCCCAGGTCCTCGGGTTCCTTGTGGAACCGGTTGTCGTCGATGTCCACGATGAGCAATTTGCCCTTGTCGTAGGTATCGATCCAGGCTTCGTAACGCTCGTTCAGACGCTTGAGGTAGTCGATGCTGATACTCGTCTCGTAGTCGCGGCCGCGCTCAGCGATCTGGTCCACCAGGTTCTCCACCCGCGCGCGCAGGTAGATCATCAGGTCGGGCGGCACGATCGAGGCGTCCATGTTGTTGAACAGGCGCGTGTAGTTCTCGAAGTCGCGCGTGGTCATCAGCCCCATGGCGTGCAGGTTCGGGGCGAAGATGTTGGCGTCCTCGTAGATGGTGCGGTCCTGGATCACGTTGCGCCCGCTTCGGCGGATCTCCAACAGCTGCTCGAAGCGGCTGTTGAGGAAGAAGATCTGGAGGTTGAAGCTCCAGCGCTGCATGTCCTTGTAGAAGTCGAAGAGGTAGGGATTGTTGTCCACCGCCTCCTGCAGCATGTCCCACTTGTAGTGTTTGGCCAGCAGTTGCGTGAGCGTGGTCTTGCCCGCGCCGATGTTACCCGCGATCGCGATGTGCATGTTCCTGTTCCGTAGACGTGAAGGGCCGCGAATTTACCCGCGTGCGCGCCGCATTCTCGATCTGTGGATAAGTCGTTGGACCTCTCGCGCAGCGTGACCTGTCATTGCGGGATCAGCAGATGCGTTGCTTCAACGGATGTGATCCTGCTGCGCCACGCACCCGGTGCGGCGCTCATGGCCCGAGAGGGGCCACAACGATGCGATCGGGATAGAGCGCGTACAACAAGCCGCGTTCGATCCGCGCATCGCGCAAACCCTTCTCCCGGTACGTGGAGAGCCATGTGACCGGCATCCCGATGGTGTGGCCCTTCAGGTCATAACTGTGCAGCACGCCGTCCTTCAAGTAGAGGATCCGTCCGTCGCGCACCTCAATGGATGCCGTACCCACGATGGGGAGTGTCTTCGCATAGCCGCCGAAGATGTCGAAGACGAACACGCCCAGTTCGGGATCCAGGACATAGAGCCAGCTGTCCGCCTCGGTCATGAGGATCGGATGTGGGCTGATACCGAGCATCTGGTCGAGTCGGCCGGTGGAGGCCACGGTGCGCAATTGGTGGTCCACGCGGGTGAGGCGCATCAGCCGTTCGTCGAAGAACCAGAACATGTTCTGCACGCTCATGCAGGCCAGGGTCACCTGCGGGAAGCCGTTCCGGTTCAGGTCGATGGGGTCGGCCTGTATGGCCAGGGTGTTGTCCAGTTCGGCCAGCATGCCCTGCGGGCTGGAAAATATCATCGGCTTCAGGGAGCTGAACGCGTCGATGGTGGTGATCTCCCCGAAGGTCTTCAGGCTGTTGCGCAGGAGTCGCACGCCTTTCGCGTTCCACAGCGCGATCTCGTCGCCTTGCAGGGTGTACACATTGCCCAGTTCATCGCTGGTGAACCGGTCGAAGTTGCCCTTGATGACCACGGCGCCAGCGGGGTCCTGTGCGAGCGCGCCCACGCCCATGACCGCGAGCAGGGGAAGAATGAGGGGCTTCATGCGTCCATCGTGTGCAACAACTGGTCCAACCATTGGCGGTCGTTGCACAGCCGCGGCACCTTGTTCTGGCCGCCCAATTTGCCGCGTTCCTTCATCCATTGGAAGAAGGTGCCCTGACGCACGGTATGCACTTTGGGCGCCACCAGGGCCATGTCGCCCCGGCGTTTGGCGTCGTAGTCGCTGTTCAGCTCGCGCATGCGTCGGTCCAGGGCCTCCACGAAAGCGTTGATGTCAGCGGGCGGCCGTTCGAACTCGATCACCCATTCGTGCCCGCCGCGGGCGTCGAGGTCCATGTACACCGGCCCGGCCGTGTACTCGCTCACCACCGCCCCCGTGGCCGCGCACGCGGCTTCGATGCCCCGCTCGGCGTTCTCCACGATGAGTTCCTCGCCGAAGGCGTTTATGAAGCTGCGTGTGCGGCCCGTAACGCGGAACCGGTAGGGTTCCACGCTGCTGAACCGGATGGTGTCGCCCGGCATGTAGCGCCACAGCCCGGCGTTGGTGCTGATGACGATGGCGTACTGGTGGTCCGGTACCACCTCGTGCAGCAGCTTGGTGGGCGGTTGTTCCCGATGCAGCTCTTCCACCGGGATGAACTCGAAAAAGATGCCGTAGTCGAGCATCAGCAGCAAGTCGCCCGATCCGCGTTCGTCGGTGATGCCGAAAAATCCCTCGCTGGCGTTGTAGCTCTCCAGGTAATTCATGCCCGCAGCCGGAAAGAGCCTTGCGAACTGTTCGCGGTACGGACCGAAACTGACGCCGCCGTGCATGAAGAGTTCCAGGTTGGGCCACACCTCGTGGATGTTCGTCTTGCCCGTGAGTTCGAGGATGCGCCGCAGGATCACCAGAGTCCACGATGGCACGCCCGCGATGCTGCGAACGTCCTCGCGCATGGTCTCGCGTGCCATGCGTTCGATCTTCTCCTCCCAGTGCTCCATCAACGCGGTCTCGATCACCGGCGTTCGGCGGATCTCCACCCAGACCGGCAGGTTGCGGATGATGATGGCGCTGAGGTCGCCGCTGTACGCGTCGGCACGGAGGTTCTCGATGGTGCTGCTGCCGCCCACCACCATGTTCATGCCCTGGTACAATTTGCTGTCCGGCCGGTGTGCGTAGTGCAGGGCGATCAGGTCCTTGCCGCCCTTGTAATGGCAGTCCTCCAGCGCCTCCCTGCTTACAGGGATGAATTTACTGCTCGCGTTGGTGGTGCCGCTGCTCTTGGCGAACCATTTGATGTCGGTGGGCCACAACAGGTTCTGCTCCCCCGCCCGCAGGCGGTCCACCCACGGTTTCAGGCCGGTGTAGTCCTGCAGGGGCACGCGCTCACGGAAGTGGTCCGGGGTGCGGATATCAACGTAGCCGTGGCTGCGGCCCCACTCGGTGTACCGCGCATGGCCGATCAGCTTGTGGAAGACCTCCAATTGCGCCTCGTGCGGATTGTTGCGGAACAGCTCGATCTGCTGCAACCGCTTCTTGATGAGGAAGGCGAAGAGGGCGTTGACGGGCATGGTCGGCGCTCAGCGGCGGGAAATTACACGGTGCGGGTGATCCGGTGGTCAACGGCCAGTAGTCCGGAGGAGCAGGCAGCAGGCAGAGGACAGCAGCGTGTGCTGCCTGCTGCCAGCTGCCCGCTATGCACCTCCTGGGCTATTCCGCGCTGGTGTACGTTCGCCCCATCATGGACGGGGAACCGCTGCACAAGATGCTGGCCGGGTTGGATGGGAATGACGTGACCTACGCATTGCGACTAGGCGCATCCACCCTGCCGTTGAACGAGCGGATCGGTGGCGTGTTCACGATCCGCTTCACCGGTGCGCGCACCTGCATGTCCTGCGGCAAGCGCGTGAAGAAGTTCTACGGACAGGGGCTGTGCTGGCCCTGCCTCACCAGCGCTCCTGAAGCAAGTGAGTGCATCGTTCGGCCCGAGCTCTGCCGCGCGCATCTGGGCGAGGGCCGCGACCCGCAGTGGGAAAAGGACCACCACCTGCAGGAGCATTTCGTGTACCTCTCCCAAACCGGCGGTATCAAAGTGGGCGTTACCCGCTCCACGCAGGTCCCCGTGCGCTGGATCGACCAGGGCGCGGTGCTCGCCGTGCTCATCGCCCGCACGCCCTACCGCCAACTGGCCGGGGCCATCGAAGTGGACCTGAAGCGCACACTGGCCGACAAGACCGACTGGCGACGGATGCTGCAACAGGTGGAGCCGGACCCCGACGCCCTGCTCGCCACCCGCGATGCGGCGGTGCGCGGTGTGGCCCCGGAGCTTCTCCAATGGATGCTTCCCAACGAAGCACCCCGCACCCTGACCTACCCCCTGCCCGGGTCCCTGCCCAAGGTCACCAGCGTCTCTTTCGACAAACTGGCCGAGGTGAGCGGCCGCTTGCACGGCATCAAGGGCCAATACCTGCTATGGGCGGACGGGCGCGTGCTCAATGTACGCAACCACAGCGGGTACCATGTGGAGGTGGAGTAGCGCGTCCGTAACCCTGCACCACTATCCGCCGTTGTAAAGGCAGGTTTTGGTTCAGTGGACCAGGATCGTAAGGGTCAGGGAAGGGCTCCGGGCAACCGGGGCCCTTACTGCTTGGGGCGCGCAGAACAGGCGGAAGCCCCCTGTTGTCATGCTGAGCCCGCCGAAGTATGACAACAGGAGGCACCTGATCATTCGCGCCTCAATGCACGTCCACGTCGAAGGGCATGCGGGCCTGTACCCCGGCCATGTTGCGGGCCTTGCGCACCGCCTCGAACTGGTGCAGCAGTTCCACGTCGTCGCCGAAGGCTTCCTCCCGCATCCAAGCTTTCGCGTTGCCGTCCAAGTTCTTCAGGATCTGCTGGAAGAGCGGCTCCTGCTCGGGGTAGTCCACCGTGCGGTAGTCGCCTTCGGCCAGGTTCGCGCGTTGGGCAGCGTCGGCAATGGCGGCCTCCAGCCCCCCGATCTCGTCCACCAGCCCGATCTCCTTGGCGCGGGTGCCGGTCCACACGCGGCCCTGTCCGATGCTGTCCACCCGCGCTATCGGGAGCTTGCGGCCCTCGGCCACACGGCTCTTGAAGGTCTCGTAGAACTTGTCCACGTATCCCTGGAAGATGGCCTTCTCATCGGCGTTCAGCGGCCGCGAGGTGGTGAGCATGTCGGCGTAGGTGTTGGTCTTCACCCCATCGAACGTGATGCCGAGCTTGTCGTTGAAGAATCCCTTCATGTTGGGAATGATACCGAAGACACCGATACTGCCGGTGATGGTGTTGGGCTGGGCATAGATGCGGTCGGCCGCGCAACTGATATAATACCCGCCGCTGGCGGCCAGGTCGCCCATGCTCACCACCACGGGCTTCACCGCCTTGGCCAGGGTGACCTCGCGCCAGATCACGTCGCTGGCCAGGCCGCTGCCGCCGGGGCTGTTCACGCGGAAGACGATGGCCTTCACCGTGCTGTCCTCGCGCGCCTGCCGCAGGGCCTCGGCGATGGTGGTGCTGCCGATGCTGCCCTCCTCGCTCTCGCCGCTGTTGATGTCGCCCTGCGCGTACACCACGGCCAGCTTGGGCTTGTTGTACGTGCTGACGGCCTTCTCGCCAGCATTCACCGGCATGGACGCACGGGCGTATTTCGCCGAGCTCAGGAGGCGCAGGTCCTCGTCCG
This sequence comes from Bacteroidota bacterium, assembly GCA_018267155.1. Lineage (GTDB taxonomy): Bacteria > Bacteroidota > Bacteroidia > Flavobacteriales_F > PHOS-HE28 > PHOS-HE28. Next base: position 39,557 of record JAFDZE010000006.1, read on the forward strand.
TATCGAGCCCCATTTTCTCCTTCATCAACGTGATCACTTCATCGCGGTATTTCAATCCGTCGATCATGCCGGCGCCCACGGCATCCTTCGCCTCGCGGACCACGAGCTTCTCGGCCACCTCGTTGAGCTTCGCCTTGTCGATGTTGCGCGAGGCCCCCACCACGGTGAGGTACTGGTCCCAGAGCCCCCCGATCAGTTCGCTCATCTGCCGCTCGTTCTCGGGGCTCATCTCTTTCAGGATGAAGGTCTCCCCGTAACTCTTGAAACGGTTGTTGCTGCCGCGGATGAACTGCATCTCGATCCCCAGCTTGTCGAAGAGTCCTTTCAGGAACATCATCTCGGCCTGCAGGCCCCGGAAGTCGAGGTCGCCTTGCGGGACCAGGTACACCTCGTCGGCCGCGCTGGCCAGGTAGTACGTGCCCTGGGTGTACAACTCGGCGAACGCGATCACGGGCTTGCCACTTTCCTTCTTGAATTCAAGGATCTTGTCGCGGATCTCCTGCACGGTGGCCATGCGGGCGTTCACCGAGAAACCGAGGTCCATGAACACGCCCTTGATCCGGTCGTCGGTCTTGGCTTTCTCCAGGTCGGCCAGGATATCATTGAGACCCAACCGGGAAGCTTGCTTGAACGGGCCGAAATCGAACATCAACTCATCCTTGTCGCCCCGGTCCACGATCGTCTGCACGAGTTCCATGTGCAGGATCGATCTGTCCTTCACGGTAACGGGCTTGCCCTCGAAGTTGAAGCTGCCAGCGGCCGCACCGATGGCACCGAAAATGAGGACGGCGAAAATGAGCCCGATGACCAGCGAGCCCAGGATGAACCCGAACATCGAAGCGAACATGAACTTGAAGAACTGTCCCATGGCGTACGTGTCGTTTCTTGACCGGTCGAAAGTAGGCCCACTGACGGGGTTGGGCGGGTGTTCTACATGGACGGCGGCTGCGCCTGACGGATTGGCCCGGGAACGCCGCGGCACCGTTTTCCTTCCGGGTCCCGAGCGCTCCATCCGGTCCGCTGCGAACCAAGAACTCCTGCGGCCGATAGTTTCGCCACGCGATGGAGGCGCTCCTGTTGTTGGGTGGTAACCTGGGCGATCCGGTGGACACACTGGCCCGTGCTGACGCCCTGCTGAGCGAGCTCACCGGTCGGGTGCTGGCGCGAAGCCGAGATCATTGGACCGAACCCCATGGTTTCGCGGACGATCGTCTTTTCCTGAACCGGGCAGTTCTGGTGAACACGGAACTTGCTCCACTGGACCTCTTGAACAGATGCCTCTCCATCGAAACGCAGCTCGGTCGTACGCGTACGCCGGGTCCTCGCTACACGGCCCGCACGATCGACATCGACATCCTGCTGATCGGGGACCTGGTGTTCACCGGACCGGCGCTCACGGTACCGCACCCGCGCATGCACGAGCGGGAGTTCGCCCTGGCCCCAGCAGCCGACGTGGCCCCCACCTGGGAGCACCCCGTACTCCGTCGCACCGTGCTCAACCTGTTGAACGATGTCCGTCAACGTGCCTGAAGCGACCCACAAGCTCGGCGGCAACAGCGGGGATGATGCCCCGGTCAGCTACGGGTACATCGCCGTGGAAGGCTTGATCGGCGCGGGCAAGACCACCCTGGCCAAGCGTTTGGCCACCCGCTGGAGCGGACGGACCGTGCTGGAGGAATTCGAGGACAACCCGTTCCTGCCGCGCTTTTATGAGGATCAGCATCGCTACGCCTTCTCCGTGGAGCTGTCCTTTCTGGCACAGCGCTACCACCAGCTCAAACGCGTGGGTGAACGAAGCCTGTTCGAGCCGATCACGGTAGCCGACTATTCCATCGGGAAGTCCCTGGTATTCGCGAGTGTCACCCTGCCGCCGGACGAGCGGGCGTTGTTCACCGACCTGTACACGATCATGTACGCAGGGCTGCCCAGGCCCGACTTGCTCGTGTACCTGCACTTGCCGATCGAGCGGGTGCGCCAACGGATCCGGTTACGTGGCCGGAGTTATGAACAAGCCATCCCCGAGGTGTACCTGGAGCGCTTGCAGGAGACCTACCTGGACCACCTCCAGAAATCGACCGGCCAGCGGGTACTGGCGCTGGATATCGGCGAGTACGACCTGCTGCACGATGCCGAGGCGTATGAACGCTTCCTGAATTTGGTGGACAAACCACGTGCTCCGGGCTTTTCCGTCGAGCGGTTATGATCCCCACGTCGGCTGTGGACAAGTGTTCGTCGGGATGCGCCGCCCCTTGGAAACCTGACGGTTACTTTCGCGGCCAGAACCCCCAAAACGCATGGAAAAGAAGCATCTCAAGGCCGGTGCATTGTTGCTCGCGGCGGCGGCCGTGGTCAGCGGTTGCAACGGCCTTGGTAAAATGGCCAAATACGCGTCGACCATCACCTACACAGTGGACCCCAGCCCGCTGATCGTGAAGGGTGACACGGTTCACGTGAACATCAACGGGAATTTCCCGGCCAAGTATTTCTCCAAGAAGGCCTTGGCGGAATTGACCCCGACCATCGAGGGTATCGGCGACCAGATGCTGCTGGCCACGCCTGAGAACAAGGTACCTGAGGCGTACACCCCGGCCAGCGCCACCGCGTTGAAAATGTCGGGCTTCCAAGGTGAGAAGGCCGTGGGCAACTACACCGTGATCCCCTACGAGACGGGCAAGAGCTTCACGTACAGCGACAAGGTGGCGTACATGCCCGAAATGGAGCATAGCGCCCTGATGCTGCGCACCCTCGGCAAACAAGGGAAGAAGGAAAAAGCCTTCCCACCCGCGAAACTCGCCGATGGGGTGATCACCACGCCCTACCTGATGCTCAACGACGACAAGGTGATCATGGCCAAGGACAACTTCCAACGCGTGACCAGCCACAGCACCAGTGCCAAGATCAATTACCTGGTGGCCTCTGAAACCGTGCGTCCGACGGAATTGAAGGATCAGGACATCAAGGACATGTCCGCCTTCTTGAAGACCAACGCGACCAACCCGCGTGTGTTGATCACCGGGGTCAAGATCGATGCGTACGCATCACCCGAAGGGGAGATCCACATGAACGAAGGCCTGGCCGACAAGCGTGCGGCCACCGCCCGCAAGTGGCTGCAAGGCGAGCTCGCCAAGAACAAGTACGCCAAGGCCAAGAACGACTCGCTCTATACCCTGGTTCCTCGCGGCGAGGATTGGGAAGGCTTCCGCGCCGCCACCCAGGCCAGCGATTTCAAGGACAAGGACCTGGTACTGCGGGTGCTGGAGATGTACCCCGATGTGGAGAAGCGCGAAAGCGAGATCAAGAACATGGCCGCCACGTACAACGAGCTTCGCGAGAACATTCTGCCCCAGCTGCGCCGTTCGGAGATCGTGGTGAACTACGATAAGACCGGCTACACCGATGAGGAGTTGGCCCAGTTGAGCCGTACGTCGCCCGACAGCCTGAACGTGGAAGAGTTGCTGAAGGCCGCCGACAACGCCAAGGCCGATGTGAACGAGCAATTGCGGATCTACAAGGAGTGTGAGCGCGTGCATGCCGGTGACTACCGCGCCAGCAACAACATCGGCGCGATCTACTACGCCCAGAACAAGATGACCGAGGCTGAGGCCCAGTTCCAGAAGGCCAACAGCATCACGGACAACCCCATCAGCACCAACAACCTGGCCGCCATCACCCGCCAGAAAGGCGATCGCAAGAAGGCCCAGGAACTGCTGAAGAAGAGCCTGAGCGCGGGTCCGGAGGTGAAGTACAACCTGGGCCTGATCGATGTGCAGAACGGCGAGTACAGCAGTGCCAACGGCAACTTCTCCGGCACCAACAGCGTGAACGCCGCACTGGCCAAAATGCTCGGTGGTGATGCCGCAGCAGCACAGGGGATCCTGCAACAGGCCTCCGACAAGGACTCGGCCGTGGGACACTATGTGATGGCGATCATTGCCGCCCGCCAGAACAATTGCGATCTGATGCGCACCGAACTGGCCGCCGCCGTGGCCAAGGATCCGAAACTGGCCGACAAGGCCAAGAAGGACCTGGAGTTCCGCGGTTGCAAGGACAGCCTCGGGCTCTGAGTAGCCGGTCGCACTTCTCATTTGTAAGAACCCTTGGCCTTGTGCCAGGGGTTCTTCGTTTTTGGCCGGCATGGTGTTCGATAGGCCGGAGGAATCCGCACGCGGACCTGACGCGTACACGCCCATGGCTGGGCCGCGACAGTGGCATACGCGCCAACTCGTGGGGTGCCCCATTCGCACACCATCAACATATGTATGGCCATACATATGTTGGGCGATCCAGCATATTGAATGGCACGTCCGCGCGATCATTCAAGCTCCCGGATGCACGTCCAACGACACACTGGTGCTGACGTATGTATGGCCATACATGCGTCAAACGACCACCAGCCGGATCCCCGGCCACACGGACTGATTTCTGATGCACCCGGTATTCCGTTTCCCTTGGACAAGGCTGCGCTTGGCCCATTTCGGTGCCACGCGCGCTCCCAGGTCATGGATCTGTACAAACCTCCGCTCACCACCTGCTCCACACAGGCCCCAGTGCCCCTCGTGAATTACGATCACCGTTTTGATCCCCCGCACAGCGGTACGCGGGAAGGGACTCCCCATTCCAAGGACGAACACGGATGGCTGTGGTCCTCAAGGAAAAAGCCGCCCGGAAGGACAGCTTCTTCAACGCTGATCGGAGGCAGGATCAGAACACGATCTTCTGCCTGCGGATACGGGTGCGGTACTTGTGGCCACCCTGCACCTTGTACTTGTACAGCTTGTAATGGAACTGCGCCTTCAGGAACAGGTAGGCATCCAGGTCCTTGGAATCGCCGCGCTGGTCGCCCATGGGTCGCGGATTGCCGGCCGAAAAAGCACCCAGGTTGGGGTCGGCCAAGTAGGCCGCGACATCACCATGGGCCTCCCGCAAGGCATCGTTGTCATAATACGTCCCGCTCACATCGTCGATATAATCGGTGAAGGTCTTGGTGTACTGCAGTTCCAGACCGCCGCTCCATTGTTTGCTGATGGCCTTGCGGATGCCGACACCCATGGGGATGCAGAACTGGAAGAGCGAGTATGACTTCGCACCGTCAGGCAAGCCCTGGCCCTCGGTGCCCAATGGTTGCAGCGCGATCCACGAGTTGTTGAACTGGGTCTTCGGGTTGAAATAGAACCCGCCCACCCCGGCGAAGATGTACAGGCCGACACGGGCACTTTTCTTTCCCTTCACCCCGCGCAACGTGTAAATGTGGCCGAGCTCCTCCCTGTAGAAGTGGAGTTCATAATTGAGCTGGAACTCGAACAGGTCCGATTTGAAGTTCAGGTTCCGGTCCTGGCGAAAAGGTTCGGTGGTCAGGTTGTCGTTACCGGCCAGGATGCCATAGGTCAATTGCGTGCGGATCGCCTGTTTTTCGGCCACATGGTAGCGGTAACCGATGCTGACGGCGGGCTTGGTCTGACTCAACTCCAGGTCCCACACGAAGGGGGATCCGATCTGGTTGCGGCCGCCCAGTTCTCCCAGGAAGTTCGATATGCCCAAGCCCACGGTCACCTCGCCGCGGTGGGTTTTCCAATATCCGCTGTTGCGGAAATACTGCGCCTTGGCGGGAAGCGCCAAGAGCCCCAGGATCAGCAGAAAAGAAAGGGGCAGGCGTTCCTTCAAATGCACGGGGGACGTTCGGTAGGGTGCCAAATATAGAAGAGCCGCCTTTTTACGGCCACTGGTTCTGTCATGGTTTCAATTCTGGACGGCTTTTTTGGCCTCAGGTTGCCTGTTCCCGCTGACGGGAATGGCCCTGAACAAGGTGCCACAAGACGATCCCGGCGCACACGGAAACGTTCAGGGAATGTTTCGTTCCCATCTGTGGAACAACCAAACACGTATCGCACAGGCCGATCGCTTCTTCGGAGACCCCGGTCAGTTCGTTCCCGAAAACCACGGCCAGTCGCTGCACCGGATCCGGCCGCCAGAGGCCTAGCGGGATGGCCTGCACGGTTTGTTCCACGCCGATCACGAGATACCCCTCCTGTTTGAGCCGGGTAAGCGCTTCGCCGATCGTCCCGACATGCTGCCACGGCACGGAGAGCGTAGCGCCGAGCGCCGTTTTCTCGATCTCCCGGTGTGGTGGACAAGGGGTGAATCCGCAGAGCACCAATCGCTCCAGCCCGAAGCCATCAGCGGTACGGAAGATGGACCCCACGTTGTGGCGGCTGCGCACATCATCCAGTACCACGGTAATGGGCACCTTGGACATGGATCGGTACCCCGCGGGGTCGATCCGGCCGAGTTCCTCCATCGTGAGTTTACGGTCCATGCTGAAAGGTTGTGGAAAATTGGTGGGGCCACTCCCCGAAAGCCCGGGGTACTTTCGGCGCGAGGGAAGGAACCAGCCGCCCACAATAGTAGCCGTGATGAAGAACCGCGCCGCCAAGAGTGGCCAGGGAGCGGAAACCCCGCTGATGCGCCAGTACGCACGCATCAAAGGCCAGTTCCCCGATGCCATCCTGCTGTTCCGGATCGGCGATTTCTATGAGACCTTCGACGAGGATGCCCGAACCGCCAGCCGGGTGCTTGGCATTACGCTCACCAAGCGCAACAACGGCGCGGCCGCGTCCCAGGACCTGGCCGGCTTTCCGCACCATTCATTGGAGAACTACCTGCCCCGCCTGGTGCGAGCGGGCCATCGCGTAGCCGTGTGCGACCAGTTGGAGGATCCCAAGCTGGCCAAAACGGTGGTGGAGCGGGGCGTGACCGAAGTGGTGACGCCCGGCGTGGCCTTCAACGACCGCGTTACCGACCCGCGCGGGCACAACTGGCTGGCGGCGATCTGTGCCGGAAAGGGGCGGTACGGCCTGGCCTTCCTGGATGTGACCACCGGCGAATTCCATGCAGGAGAAGGCGATGCGGCGGCCACCGAAAAATACCTGGACAGCCATGCGCCCGCCGAGTTGCTCCACGCCCGCGGTGAAAAAGATCCCCTTGTATCGGAGGCCACCCACCACTGGAACGCCTTCGCATTGGAGGAGTGGGCCTTTACCGCCGACTTCGCCCGTGAACGCCTGCTGAACACCTTCGGCACCAGCAACCTCAAGGGCTTCGGCATCGAGGACCTCCACCTGGCCCAACGCGCTGCCGGAGCCATCCTGCACTACCTTGGCGAAACGCGACACGACCGGCTGGGGCACATCACCCGGATCAACCGGTTGGAAGAAGGGACCCACTTGGCACTGGACCGGTTCACCGTGCGCAACCTCGAACTGGTGACCCCCCTGCACGAAGGCGCTCGAACGCTGCTGGCCTGCATGGACCGCACCCGCACCCCCATGGGTGCACGCCTGCTGAAGCGCTGGCTGCTGTTCCCCTTGCTGGACCGTGCGGCCATCGGTGTGCGCCACGACCGGGTGCAAGCCTTGGTGGACGATCCGGCGCTGCGGGAGAAGCTGCGCACGACCCTGGCGCACATCGGCGACTTGGAGCGCTTGGCCGGCAAGGCCGCCACGGCGCGGATCCACCCGCGCGAACTGCTGCATCTGGGGCGCTCCATCGAGGCGGCCGAACGCACCCGGCAGGACCTGCTGACCGCCGACGAACGCCTGGCCCGTATGGCCGGGGACTGGGCTCCGCCCCAGAAGCTGGCACGCGCGATCAGCGACCACATCGAACCGGAGGCCCCGGTGAACATCGCCAAGGGTGGCGTGCTGAAACCCGGCGTGGACAGTGAACTGGACGACTTGCGGCATGTCACCTCGCATGCCAAGGACCTGCTCATGGGCATCCAGCAGCGGGAGGCGGATCGCACCGGCATCACCTCGCTGAAGGTGGGGTACAACAACGTGTTCGGCTACTACTTGGAAGTGCGCCATACGCACCGCGAAAAAGTACCCGCCGACTGGACACGCAAGCAGACGCTCACCGGGGCCGAACGGTACATCACGGCGGAGCTGAAGGAACTGGAGGAACGGATCCTGAGCGCCGAGGAGCGGATCGGCTCGGTGGAACAGCGGCTCTTCACCGGACTGGTGGAGCAGGTGCGCGCGGCCACCCCCGACCTGCAGGCCACGGCCGCCGCACTGGCCGCGCTGGATGTGCTGACCAGTTTCGCCGAGAACGCGGTGTTGTGGCGTTATGCCCGCCCCGAACTCACCAATGATCCGCGGTTGGAGGTGCGCGAGGGCCGCCACCCGGTGATCGAACAGCAATTGCCCCCGGGCGAGCCGTACGTCACGAACGACCTGCTACTGGATCCTCAAGATCGGCAACTGGTGGTGATCACCGGCCCCAACATGAGCGGGAAGAGCGCCTTGCTGCGCCAGACCGCCCTGCACGTGCTGATGGCCCAGTGCGGCAGCTTCATCCCCGCTCGCAGCGCCGTGATCGGCATCACCGATCGCGTGTTCACCCGTGTGGGCGCTTCCGACGACCTCTCCACCGGAGAAAGCACGTTCATGGTGGAGATGAACGAGACGGCGAGCATCCTGCACAACCTGACCGACCGCAGCCTGGTGTTGCTGGACGAGATCGGGCGCGGCACCAGCACCTACGATGGCATCAGCATCGCCTGGGCCATCGCGGAGTACCTGCATGAGCATCCCGGTCGCCCAAAAACACTTTTCGCAACGCATTACCACGAGTTGAACGAGATGGCCGGCAGCTTCCCGCGCATCCACAACGCGAACGTGTCGGTACGCGAAGTGCAGGGCAAAGTGCTTTTCCTGCGCAAACTGGTGCCAGGTGGAACCGATCGCAGTTTCGGCATCCATGTGGCCCGTATGGCCGGCATGCCCGCGCCCGTGATAGACCGCGCCCAAAAGGTGCTCCACCACCTGGAGCTTTCCCATGCCGGTGACCTGGGCGAGGCGGATGGCACACCCCTCTCGGACCGGCCTGCGGACAGCGGCCCGCGCAAGGTGGCCCGGGCCGATACCACCGCACTGGACCGCGAACCGCAATTGAGTATCTTCCAGTTGGACGACCCTGCCCTGGAGGGCATCCGTGCACAACTGGAGCGCATCGACATCGATACCCTGACGCCGGTAGAGGCCTTGCTGAAGTTGAACGAGATCAAGCGGATGGCCGGGGTGCGCCCTGCGAAGCTCAAGAAGGCCTGAGCACATGCCCGCCTTGCTGAAGGGCCCGCTGCTCACGGAACGGTCCGCACGCCGATGGGGCTGGGCCATAATCACGGTCCTCGTGCTCGTGGTGCATTGGCCATTGAGCACCTTCACCTGCGCCATGGGAGGAGGCGATGCATTCGACTGCTGGCTCCCGTGGCGGCATTTCATGACGCTCGCCCTGCAGAACGGCGAGCTGCCCCTTTGGAACCCCCTGCAACAGATGGGCTATCCCGTGCATGCCGATCTGCAGGGGCCGATGTGGTACCCGGAGGCGATCGCGATCGGTGGCACCATCGGCCACAGTGTGATCACCTTGCAAGTGCTCTACTTGTTCTATGTGATCATCGGGGGGGTCGGCCTCATGCTCTTGTGCAACACGGTACACGGTGATGCGCGCGTGGGCGTGATCGCGGGCATCGCGTACGCCTTGAGCGGGAACATGGTGGCGCACCAGATGCACTTCTACGCGATCATCAGCGCCGCCTGGATGCCCTGGTTCCTGGCCGCACAGCTCCGGCTTCTGCGCGCCCCTGCCTGGAGGCGATCGTTGGAGGCCGCACTGTTCCTGATGCTTCTGCTCACCGGAGGCAATCACACCTTCACGATCATGTCGGCCTATCTGCTGTTACCGCTCCTGTTGCTCCATGCGATGAGGGCCTGGCACCACGGTCGGGCACGCGCACTGCGACAGCTTCTGGGACACCAGGCCCTCTTCGTCGGGTCCACGCTGGTGATGGCCTGCGGAACATTCCATGCCTTGATCGAGGTATCGCCCTATCTGGGACGGATGCACGGACTGCCGTACCTTCTCGTTTCGCAGGAACCTTTCACCGTGGAGGCACTCTCCTCCATGCTGGCCCCGGTGGTCATCAGTGGCAAGAACCCGGACCTGGGCACGGACCCGGCCATGGCGAACGGGTACATGGGCGTGATCATCCTTGCTCTTGCACTCGTATCGGTGCTTCGGCACCGGTCCGCTGAGGAGAACGTGTTCGCCGTGTTCGGACTGGGCTGCGCACTCTTGTCCATGGCCGCAGACCTGCCCTTCCATCGTTGGGTCTGGCGTTGGTTGCCTGGACTCGATGTGTTCCGCTTCCCGAGCTACTACCTCTACTTCACCCTGGTGGCCACAGTGCTGCTGGCGGCCGGAGCGGTCAAACCTGACGCACGTTGGCGGCCCGGGCTCCAGAGGCCCTTGGTGTACGCGCTGTGTGGTGCCCTCGTCCTCGGTACCCTGATCGTCCTTCTGTGGCCCGACCGCTTCCCTGAAGCCGCAGCCGATGCGCCCCGGCGCTCCGCACTCGAATACGTACGGGCCTTGGGCCATAACCAGCGGCTTTGGCATGCCTGGGCCGTCACCGCGGTCGTTCTGCTGGTGGGGCTGGCGCTGGGACTGCGCCGACGACTCACCCCGGGGGTGGTTCTGGCCCTGGTGGTCGTGGAGATGGGCTGGAACACCCACCTCGCGATCTGGAACAGCGCAACAACCGACCTGCACCCTGCCGCACTTCAGGCCCGACTGGACCAGTTGCCCCAAGGTCCTGTAGCGCCTGACCTGCTGCCGCTATTGACCCATCGCGACAGTGGTGAACGGCTGCACCATCTCTGGCGGAATACCCAGACCCTTATCGGAAGGCCCACGCGCGACGGGTTCAACTCCTTCTGGCCCGCACATACGGACAGCCTGATCAATTTCCATCCGGCCTTGGTGCGATCCATGGATCGGTGGCCCTTCATCCATTTGACCGACCGGCTTGCACCGGACAAATTGCTGGGCCACGAACCCGCAGACAGCACGGCGGTCTTCGTACCGCGTTTGGTGGAGGGCCTGCAATGCTCCGCAAATGACCGGGTAGCGTTCAACTCTTGGGACTACAACGGGTTCACCCTGCGCTGCACAACGGCCGCGCCCACCTTCATGCTGGTGCAGCAGTCCTGGTTCCCGGGCTGGACGATCCGGATCGATGGTGTGCCTGTTGAGGTGGTACGCGCCAATGTGGCCGCCTTCGGATGTGTTCTTCCCGGTGGCGACCACGTGGTGGAGTTGTGCTATGAAAAGCCTTGGGCACCCTGGCTGATGGCCCTCTCCATGGTCAGCTTCTTTGCGGTGCTCTTCGTGCTGGCCTTCGCGCTGCGTGGGTCGGCACGAACCCTGGCCCTCTTGGGTTCGGCTTCGCTGATGGGCCTGGTGGCGTGGTCATTGCTGGTGCATCGGCCGGGATACGATGACGCACTGCGCCAACACCGGCTGGCGGAACGCTGCGCCCCTTCCCCAAGTGATCTCGAACACTTCAAGCTCGCTGGAACCCCACTGGTCCTCGCCCAGCCTGAGCATCTGTACACACCAGCGTATCGGACCTCATCCGACAGCCTGCTGGATATGGATCATCGTGCGCTCATGGTGGATCTTGCGTTCCGACCGCATGGCCGCTGCTCGGGCAAGCTCATCCTGCAACGGTCCTACAGGGGCCGAACAACCGACTATGAGGCCGTGCCCTTCATCTCACCCGACAGCAGTTGCACGCGCCCGTGCACATTCACCTTGGTGCGCGACCTGCGCGAACTACGCTACCGCGGCGAGGAGTTGTCGATCTATGCGTGGAACCTCGGAACGGACACGATCACGATCACGGATCTGCAGGTGCGCACCAGCCCACGGGCCGTATGGGAAGAATGATGGCTGGTATCGCGGATTCGATCCACACAGCTATATTTGCGCCCCATTGCGAGAGTAGCTCAGTTGGTAGAGCACGACCTTGCCAAGGTCGGGGTCGCGGGTTCGAGTCCCGTTTCTCGCTCAAAGACGCCTCCGAAAGGGGGCGTCGGTATTTTCGGCCTTCCCGCCCGCCTTGGCCAAGGCTTCGGCGGGCGAAGCCCAGGTGGTGAAATGGTATACACGAGGGACTTAAAATCCCTTGGTCCGTAAGGGCCTTGCGGGTTCAAGTCCCGCCCTGGGCACCCATGGTGGGCATTCGAACGCGCATCGCGCCCACGCCCAGCGGCTACCTGCACGTGGGTAATGGGCTCAATTTTCTGCTGGCCCATGCCATTGCCCGGGAAAGCGGTGGTACCGTGCTCTTGCGTATCGACGACCTGGATGCCGAACGCACCCGACCGGCGTACGTGGAGGACATCTTCGAGTCGTTGCATTGGCTCGGGATCACCTGGGACGAAGGCCCACGCGATGCCGTGGACTTCGCGAGGAACTGGTCACAGACCGGACGCATGGGTCCCATGTACAACATGCTGGAACGGCTCCGAGACATGGGCGTCCTGTTCGCGTGCATCTGCTCGCGCAAGAAACTGGCCGGTTGTACGTGTCGCGATCAAGGCCTGTCATTCGATGCCACGGGCACCACTTGGCGGTTGCGCGTACCTGCTCCCTGCCCCGTGGTCATCAACGACCTCATCGGTGGATCAACGACCGTGGACCTGAACACGCTGATGCCCGACCCCGTGCTCCGTCAGCGCAACGGATCGCCCGCGTACCAATTGGCCTCGCTCGCTGATGACTTGCGTTTCGGTATCAATGTCATCGTGCGCGGGGAGGACCTCCTGCCGTCCACCGCGTGTCAGTTGTATCTGGCCGCACTGCTCGCCGAACACGGCTTTCTCGACGTGATGTTCCTTCATCATCCATTGATCACGGACGACCAGGGGCGCAAACTCGCGAAATCGGAAGGGGCCGACTCGCTCCGGACCATGCGCTCGGGCGGAATTTCCCCGGACCAGCTGAAGCGCGATGCGGCTGACCTGCTGGCCAGGTTGCGGGACCGGTGTACCTCGCCTGGTCAGCGCTTCAAGCGCGGACGGACCTGATGCCGGTCCGCGCCTCCGGCGCGGGCCATGTGAGGTGAGCGCTTTCAGCGCCAGAAGCTCAAAGTACCTCGATCTCCACCAGGCCCTTCTGGTCCGTGAAATAGTCCCGCGCCGAGCTGAACACATAATGTTCCGGCAGGTCCACGAGACCGTTGCGGACAGGGTTGTTGTGGATATAGTTGATCTTCTGGCGCAGAAATTCGTCCGACATGAGGTCCATGGCGTGGCTACCATCCTGCCAGAGCTTGAAGTTCTCGGTTCGTTGCGTTTTGCGGGCCATGAAGGCCATTTTATCGAGCAACCACTCCTGACGGCTCTCCGGGCCTGCGATAATGCTGTCCCGCACCGCCTTGGAGGTATAGGACTTGAAGTCACGGATGAGGTGGCCCAGGTGCTTGCCTTCTTCGGCGCGGGCCACCAAATGGACGTGGTTGCTCATGATCACCCACGCGTTGATGATCAGTCCCTTGTTCTTCACACAGAAGTTCAGGCTTTCCACCAGGACCTGTCGATGCGACAAGCGCGTGAAAATGTCAAGCCATTCAACCACCGTGAACGTGAGGAAGTACCGGTCGTTGGGATACCGGATGGCATAGGGATCACCCATGCTGTGAAGGTGAGAAAAGTGCGCCCAAGGCGCGAACCTCACACGCCCGCGCTACAAGCGCGGGCGGACGCGATGCCGATCCGCGCCTCCGGCGCGGACCAGGTGAGGTAGGCGCATGCAGCGCCTTTCATACCGTACGAAGTTTGATGACCCCTATCGCGTGCAGTACTCGGATCACCGGCCAGGTGGGATCGAACTCCCACCATTTCCGTGCGAAGTTGGCATTGCTGGCATGGGTGTGGTGGTTGTTGTGCAGGCCTTCGCCCATCATGAGCACTTCCACCGGCCACATATTCTTGCTGGTATCATTGGTGGGAAAGCTCACGTAGCCGTACTTGTGCGCGTACCAGTTGATGATGGCGCCGTGCAGCGGTCCCATCACACACTGGAGCGGGAGTAAAAGCCATTGCCACCATGCGGTGGCGAAGACCGCGTAGAAGGCCGTGTACAGCAGCATCCAGCCGATGCGCGAGGTCCAGCTTTCGGCCAGCCGCTCCAGGAAGGGCCAGCGCGGCAGGTCACGCGTGAAGCGTTCATCGAGCCGCTTGTCACCGGTGACCAGGCCGTTGTACCAGCCTGCCGTCTTCCACATCATGCGGAAGAGGGTACCATCGTATTTCGGTGAGTGCGGGTCCTCGGGAGTGTCGGCAAAGACGTGGTGCGCCCGGTGCATCATACCATAGATCGCCGGATTCAGGTAGCTGCTCCCCTGGAAGATCCAGGTGAGGACGTGGAAGAACCTCTCCCAGAACGGGCTCATGGTGAACATCCGGTGCGCGCTGTAGCGATGCAGATAGAAGGTCTGCACGAAGAGCGACAGGTACCAGTGCACAACGAAGAAGAGCAGGATGGCCATGTTGGCCGCGAAATTAGACCGGGGCTGATGGAACGCTGATGACGCGGATCAGGCAGAGGACCGCAGGATCACGTGCGAACAGGATAGCGATCGTGCCATCGACGTCATCTGCCGAAAAAGAGAAGAGGCGCACCAACGGCGCACCTCTCCTTGGATATTCCAAAGGTCAGAAACGGTCGCTCAGATCGAGTGTCTTCACATCCGTGGCGGCCTCCTGTTTACCAGGAGCAACGCTCCCATCACTGCTGTTCTGTGAGCGGTCGGTGCTGCTGGTGCTCGTGGGAACTTCCGCCGGCGCTGCGTGGTCGCCTTCGTTGATGTGCGGTGCGATGATCAACGCCACGATGGAGGTGAGCTTGATGAGGATGTTCATCGACGGACCGCTGGTGTCCTTGAACGGATCGCCTACCGTATCACCGGTAACGGCGGCCTGGTGCGGGGGCGAAGGCTTGTCGCTCTTGTGCTTGTAGTACATCTGTCCGTCGATCTCCACGCCCTTCTCGAAGCTCTTCTTGGCGTTGTCCCACGCGCCACCGGCGTTGTTCTGGAAGATGCCCATGAGCACACCGCTCACGGTGATGCCGGCGAGCAACCCGCCCAATGCTTCGGGGCCGAAGAGGAAGCCCACGATGATGGGGCTGAGCAGCGCGAGCGCACCGGGCATGATCATCTCGCGAATGGAGGCCTGCGTGCTGATGGCCACGCACTTTTCGTACTCCGGCTTGGCCTTGCCCTCCATGATGCCGGGGATCTCCTTGAACTGTCGGCGCACCTCGCGCACCATGTCCATGGCCGCCTTGCCCACGGCGCTGATGGCCAAGCTGCTGAAGAGGAAGGGGATCATTCCGCCCACGAAGAGCATGGCGAGCACTTTCGCTTTGTAGATGTCGATGGCGTTGATGCCCGCGAGGCCGACGTATGCCGCGAAGAGTGCCAGCGCGGTGAGCGCGGCCGAAGCGATGGCGAAGCCCTTGCCCGTGGCCGCCGTGGTGTTGCCCGTGGCGTCCAGGATGTCCGTGCGCTCACGCACTTCCTTCGGCAGACCGCTCATCTCGGCGATGCCACCGGCATTGTCGCTGATGGGACCGAAGGCGTCGATGGCGAGCTGCATGGCCGTGGTAGCCATCATGCCGGCGGCCGCGATGGCCACACCGTACAGGCCGGCCAGTTCGTACGCGCCGAAGATGCCCGCTGCCAATACCAGGATCGGCAGGAAGGTGCTCTCCATGCCCACGGCCAACCCACCGATCACGTTGGTGGCGTGGCCCGTACCGCTCTTGGTCACGATGCTCATCACCGGCTTGCGGCCCATGGCTGTGTAGTGTTCGGTGATGTAGCTCATCAGGAATCCCACGACCAGACCGAGAACGATGGCGTAGAATATGTTGATCGTGTTGTAAACCGTCTCCACACCGTTGCGGACGAACATGATGGTGTCGCTGAACATCCAGTCGATCACGAAGTAGCTCGCCACGGCGGTGAGCAGGATGCTGACGATATTGCCGCGATTCAGGGCGGCCATCACGCTGTCGCTGTCCTTGTTGATACGAACGAGGAAGAAGGACACGATGCTGAAGAGGATGCCGAGGCCCGCGATGAGCATGGGCAGCAGGATCGGGGCCATGCCGCCGAAGTTGTCCTGGCTCACCACTTCACGACCGAGCACCATGGTGCTGAGGATGGTGGCCACGTAGCTGCCGAAGAGGTCGGCGCCCATGCCGGCCACGTCGCCCACGTT
>JAFDZE010000070.1 GCA_018267155.1 Bacteroidota bacterium
GCGTTGGGGATCGCGTCGGCCATGTGCGTAGCCTGGGTGATGCGCCGCTCGCGACGTGCAGACGAGCATACGCCGTTGCTGATGGAACTGCCCAGTTATCAATGGCCCGATCCTCGGAGCCTGGTGATAGGTCTATGGGAACGGGCCATGATCTTCCTGCGTCGGGTGGGCACCATCATCCTCGCGCTCACCATCATCATGTGGGCGCTCTACACCATTCCCTCGCCGCGTGCAGGCACTGGTGGCACACCCATCGAACGCAGCCTGGCGGGGGAAGTGGGCGGTGCGTTGCAACATGTGTTCGCGCCGATCGGCTTCAACNNATGGCCGCGCGCGAGGTGGTGGTGAGCTCGCTGGGCCTGGTGTACGCCATGGAAGGCGACGAGGATGAGGTGAGTGCGCAGTTGCAGGACCGCATCGCAACAGAATGGTCACTGGGCACCAAACTTTCGTTGCTGTTGTGGATGGTGTTTGCGCCGCAATGCCTCAGCACCTTCATCATCGTACGGCGCGAGACCGGTTCCTGGCGACAGATGTGGATCATGGGGGGCTACCTTTTCGGGCTGGCGTACCTTGCAAGCCTGATCACCTACCAACTGACCACCCTGATCACCGGAGCGTGATGCAAACCCTGGCCACCATCCTGATCGTGCTGGGCGCCGTGGCGTACGTGGCGTGGCAGTGGATGCCAAAGCCCCTGCTCTCCAAGACCGGCTCCAGGACCACGGGATCACCGTCCCTTAGCACATCCGGAACAGCGCGTACGTGCAGCGCATGTGGATCATGCGGGGCCTGCCCGAAAGGTTGATGACCTCCCGTGATCAGAACATGGTCTATCCCATTATACCCGGATCCACAACGACCACCGCCGACCTTCAGTAGGCGATAACAAATACGACCGAACCCAACGAGCGGCCCTGTTCGGTGGTGACCTGTGCATGGTAAACGCCTTCAGCAAGGGGGCCAAGGGGTACGGCTGAGCCGGTCAGAGGCCGTTCTGCCACCGATCGCCCTATCGTATCGGTTATCCGCAGGAGCCCAGAAGGTAGCGGCCGCCCTTGGTGGAGCACGTTCAGTTCCACAGTAGCCGGGTTCGGGTAAAGGGTGATGCCCGGCACTTCGTTGTCCACTTGCTGGGGGATGCCCACCGGCTCTTCACACTCTTCCACATGATTCCCACCGATCCACTTGGCCACACGGTTCACACTGTCGGAACCCATGTACACGAGGCCACCGCCCAGGTGCAGGGTGTCGTTGAAAAAGGTGAGGCAACTGATGCCGTACGCCCCGGGCGGGCTTGGCAGCAGGGCACACCACTGCTGCCCGTCCCAGCGTGCCAGACCACCGGCCTCCACACCGCCGATGCGGTTGAAATCGCCGCACACGTACAGCGTATCGTTGTGCCAGGCCATGTCCGTTACCCACGGGATGTTGGCACCATCGGTGCCGCTGCCCAATTCCACCCAATCCTCCCCATCCCAGGCTATGATTCCACTGGCCGGGTTGAGGGGATGCCCGTACTGGCCGGTATCAGCGAAGGCGCCCGCGATGTAGAGCAGGGAATCATGCACTTCCAATTTAAGGATCTGGGTGAGACCGCCCACGAAACCATGATCCAAATTGTTCCAAGTTGTGCCATCCCATTGTGCAATGGAATAGATTGAATCCTGCGGTGTACCGGAAAAATTCCCACCGATATAAATGCGATCATTTATGATGGCCACATCATTGACCATGTTGATCGGATAGTCGTCCAACAAGGGCAGATCATGTACGCTGTGCCATTGTTCCCCGTCCCAGCGGGCCAGACCCTCGGCGGGTGTATTGCCCGCATTGTTGAACCAACCGGCCGCGTACAGCCCGTCGGGGTATGCTTTTAGCCCGCGCACCGGGCCATCCATGCCACCGCCCACCCCCACCCATTCGTTACCGTTGAAGCGGGCGATGAATGCCACGCCCGGGATACTGGACAAATTGAAGTCCCCGGCTATGTACAATTCATCTTGCCAGTATGCGAGCGATCGCGCGGGCGCGCTCATGTGCCATGTTTGGGGAAGATCGCAGGAAAAGAGCCCGCAGCCAACGGCTTCGAAGGAGGCACCATCCCAAGATAGGACCCCCCTGGAGTTGACGGACGAGTCCGCTGTACCGGCGAAATCGCCAGCCATATAGAGCCGCCCATCCACCGGTAGCATGTCCCACGCCTGTCCCCAATCAAAGCCCGGCCCCAGCGGCGCGAAGTACTGGGTACAACCCACGGTGGGGATGATCCAGGGCAACGCCCAGATGGTCGTGCGCAACGGTATTCTCACGGCTCAGCGAGTGATGACGAACGAAGCGGAACCCAGGATCCGACCGGTACGGTTCTGCACCTGTGCATGGTAGATGCCGTTGGCCAAGCCGTGCACGGACACTACGGAGCCGGCGAGCGGCTCCCCCCTTACTACGCGTCCGGTAGCATCAATGATGCTCAACAGGCCCGCTGTCAAGGGCAGCCCCTGATGGAACAGGTGGAGTTCCGCACTGGTGGGATTGGGGTATACCGCCAAGGAAGCCGGACCAAGGTTTAGTGGATCGTTGATGCCGATGTTGATGTCCTGCAGGCTCATGCGCGTGGCGAAGGCCTGCATGTATCGGTTATTCGATTCGACGAATGGTTCGCAATAGGAAGTGCCGGGGTAAGGGCATTGCGTGGGGAAACGGTCGTTGCCCGTGGTGCCCGTCCAGTAGATGGCCTCGCCTTCCACCAACGCCAGGTCTTTGCCAATATCACAGCCGAACGGAAGCAGGTTGAAGGCACTCGATTCCGAATGCAGGAACCAGGCGCCGAATTGCGTCCCATAGAAGAGGCTGTGGTCGGGCCGGAAAAGGTGGAGGGTCACCTCGGACTGGAATTTCCCGGCGGTCCAGTCCAGTTCCTTGTGGTAGAATGGCGGTGCGGGCGGTACGGGCGTTTCCTGCCAATCGCCATGCGGGTTCACGGTGGTGGTCATGGCCCATACGTTCCCCGAAGCATCCACCCTCAGGTCGGCGACCTTGCGGAAGAAGAAGGGTCCCTCATCACTGAATGAATTCAGCTGCATAAGATACACGCCCGGGTATTCCCAGGTATTGCCGCCCACGTATGTGCTCCACGACAATGTGCCCTGCACGGGGTCGTATTCGGCAATGTACGCATCGTCCGTGCTCTCGGCATCTTCATCATGGTACGCGGTACCGCCGGGATCGCAGATACACAGGTAGCCAGGGGTAGCCGAACAGCTATTGCTGATGGGCACGCCACCCTCCATACCGTCCTGTAGCCAGGTATATGCATCGGAGGAGTGGCAATAGCCGAGTACCACCAATTGGTTACCGCGCACGGCCACGCTCTGTAGGCTGTTGAGCTTCTGCACGTTGGTGCTCCACTTGAGGTCGCCGCCAAAGTCGAAGGTGGCGATGAAGCCCGACTTCTCCCCGTCGATGCCGTCCAGGTGAAAAGAACCGGTGTTGTTCTGGGGCACCGTGCCCAGGCTTCGGCCCACCAGCGCGATTCGTCGGTTGGATGGGATGGGATTGGCCATATACGCCATGTCGTACACGATATCGATGCCCGGGCCGCCGTAGAAGGTGCTCAAGGTAAGCTTGAAGTCCGGGTCCGCACGCGCTACGAAGGCGTCCCAGTCACCGGCATTGGCCGGTTGCCAGTAATTGGCGCCCGGCGGGTCGCACAGGGGAAAAGCACTCGTGGGCGAATTGCAGTCCGCCTCCGCGCCCGTGGTGGACGTGGTGATGCCACTGAACCAGATGTTCCCTTCCCCGTCCTCGGTGAAGGCGGTGATCGCATCATCGCCACCTCCCCCGAAGTAGGAGAAGCGCTGGATGGTGCCATCCGTCGGGTCCATCCGCATCAGGAACCCATCGGACGCCCCTTTGCGCGTGTCCTCCCAATAGGAGTCGTCCATCGGGTCATTGTCCGGGAAGGTGGGGAGTCCATTCGCGCGGACGAATCCCCCTACATACAGTGCGGTAGCGGCCTGGTTCAACAGCACGGCCTGGGGCCGCACGTGGTCGTTACCGCCACCATAGTGCGTTATATAGGATTGCTCGGCATCTTCAAGAGGGTCCCCTGGTGCGTACTCGTAGCGCCCCACGCACGCATCGTAGGCTTCGCCGTAGCCCGGTGTCCAGCCGGGCGAAGGCGGGAATTCACCTACGCCGTGGGCAATGGCCACCAGCAGATCGCCATTGGGTGCAGTGGTGGCACCGCCCATTTGGTCGCCCATGATGGAGCCGTTGTTGTCATCGCCGAAGCTGGTACTCCAGTCCAGGCCCTCGTTCTGGTTATCGGGTCCGCCCTGGGCAGGCAGGGGCGGCGGGCCTATCTGCAGGATCACCGGTTCAAAGGGATCATAATCGCCGACAAAGACGATCTTGGCCGTACCAACACCACCGGCCTCTTGCCAAGTGCCGTTCCAGTTGAGCGATTGGGCCATGCCGAACTGATCCACTTGATAGGCGATGGCCTCACGGAAGCTCAGGTACTTTCCATTGAGGTGAGCACGCAACTCGCCGTTCACGTCCACGTCCAAACTGTCCTGCCCAACGAACGCGAGATAGAGGCTGTTGGGGTCGAACCCCGGATGGCATATCAGGGCCATGCGCAGGCCGCTGGGTGTGCTGTACAGGTCAAGGTCCACCTTATCGATGAGGTCCTTGTACCGGATCCGGTGGTAACGCGGAACACCCGTGATGCCGTTGGGGCACCAGGGGTAGTAGAAATTGTCGATGCCGGGTGCCACGGTCACCGTGTCCGGTGTCACCTGCCGGGCCAGTTCGCCGGTGGGCTTCATTTGTATGCGGCCACGACCCGGGTTGGCCGTGTCGGGAACGGCGAACACGAAGTTCACAATACTGGAACCGGCGGCCCAGATCTCCGGTGTGTTGCCGTAGCTCTTGAACTTCTGGTCGTTCATGGGGGAGCCGTTCTCGTGGGCGAATTGGCCTTGTTGTGGTGAAAAATACACAGGCGGGGAGACCGGGTCGCCGAAGTAGTCCTGGCCTTGCCCTTGAATGGCGATGAGCATGCCGAACGAAAAAAGGAGCAAGCTCCGCATCGCCGTTGGGCGTAGCACATGGCCACGGGCATCGGAGCGACGGAGGAAAGGACCGGTGGAAGCAACCCTGGAAGTGAAAGGTAGGTGGCGCATGGTGTTGGGTGTTGGTTGCGCTGGTTCGTGTGGGCATGGCGCGGGTTGTCTCTCCCGCCATGAACCGAAACTATCCGGTGCAGGAATGCCTTTCTCCTCACCGGACCCGAATTCGGCCAGGGCGAAGTCGATATCGGCCCAGCCGGATAAATTCGCCTCCGAAGACCACCGCGATGAACAAGAAGGAGATCGGCATGCGCATGTTCGCACTCCGAACAGAACACCACGTGCAGCAGAAAGAAGTGGCCGCCGTACTCGGGATCAGCCCATCGGCCTATTGCGATCGCGAGAACGGCCATGTGATCCCCTCGGCCTTGGAGGTGGTCAAACTGGCAGAATATTATGGCGTTGGCCTGGACGAATTCTTTCGAGGAGGGCAGCCCGTGCTCAACATGCAGGACCACTCCTCGAACGGATACAACGTCATCCATTCGCAAACAGTGAACGGCCTGAGCGATGAGCTGATGCAACGGTTCATCGACGTGATGGCCACCAACGCAGCAGCCTTGGAAAAGCTGGCCACGGTGCTTTCCTCCAAGGTATAGTCACACCCGAGCACAACTGCGCCGATCCGCACGCGCTCCTCACATGGCCTATGCCTTGAGCACTTCCCTGCCGATCACCAGCTTCTGGATCTCGCTGGTTCCTTCGCCGATGGTGCAGAGCTTGCTGTCGCGGTAGAATTTCTCCACCGGGAAATCCTTGGTGTAGCCGTAGCCGCCGAAGATCTGCACGGCCTCGTTGCTGGCCCATACGCACACCTCGCTGGCGTAGAGCTTGGCCATGGCCCCGGCCTTGGTCACCTTCTGGTTGTTGTTCTTCAGGTCGCTGGCGTGCCGGATGAGCAGTTCGCTGGCCTCGACCCGAGTGGCCATGTCGGCCAGCTTGAAGCTGATCCCTTGGAAGTTGGCGATGGGCTGGCCGAACTGTTGGCGTTCCTTGGCGTACTTCACGCTGGCGTCCAATGCACCTTTGGCGATGCCCAGGCTGAGCGCGGCGATGCTGATGCGACCACCGTCCAGGATCTTCATGGCCTGTTGGAAGCCCTGCCCCACCTCGCCCAGGACGTTCTCCTCGGGGATGCGGCAATCCTCAAAGATCACCTCGGCGGTCTCACTGGCGCGCATGCCCAGCTTGTTCTCCTTTTTACCCGCTTTCAGTCCCGGAGTGCCACGTTCGATCACGAAGGCCGTCATGCCTTTGCTGTCGAGGAGTTCCCCGGTGCGTACGATGGCCACCATCACATCACTGCTGATGCCGTGGGTGATCCAGCACTTGGTTCCGTTGATGACCCACTCCTTCCCTTCCTTGCGGGCGGTACACTTCATGCGCATGGCGTCGCTGCCGGTATTGGGTTCGGTGAGTGCCCATGCGCCCAGCCATTCGCCGGTGGCGAGCTTGGTGAGCCACTTCTTCTTCTGCTCGTGGTTGCCGAAGTAGTTGATGTGGCCCGTGCAGAGCGAGTTGTGGGCGGCCACGCTCAGGCCGATGCTCCCGCACACACGTGCCACCTCCACGATGGTGTCCACATACTCGTGGTATCCGAGGCCGGCACCACCGTATTCCTCCGGCACGAACACACCCAGCATACCGGCCGGGCCGAAGTGATCGGTGAAGAGTTTCTTGGGAAAGTGCTGCGATTCATCCCATTCCATCAGGTTCGGGCGCACTTCACGTTCCACGAGGTCGCGCACGGCCTGCGCAATCATAAGCTGGTTCTCAGATACAGCGAGTTGCATGGGCAGGGATCATTCGTAGGTGGCCAGGCTCACCAGCCCGGTGTTATATGGCTGCAGGTGTTCTGCGCCGCGAAGAAACGCCAGTTCGATGAGAAAACTGAAACCGGCGACTGAACCTCCCTGCATGCGAACAAGCTCTGCGGCGGCCATGGCGGTACCTCCCGTGGCCAGGAGGTCGTCGTGTATGAGTACCCGCATACCGGGCCGCACGCTGTCCACGTGCATTTCCACTTCGGCGCTGCCGTATTCAAGGTCGTACTTGAACGCCACGGTCCTCCACGGGAGTTTGCCCTTTTTCCGCACGGTGAGGAACGGAACGCCCATCGCCAGCGCCAAGGGCAACCCGAACAGGAAACCACGGCTTTCGATACCGGCGATCGCGTCGATGGTCGTATTCCTCAACTGATCACGGAAGCCTTCGATACAGTCCCGACCGAGTTGCGGATCCTCCAACACGGGGGTGATGTCGCGAAAGAGGATCCCGGGCTTGGGAAAGTTCGGCACTGCACGAATGGCGGCCTTGAGGCGTTCTTCGAGATTCACTCCAGCGTGAGATAAGGTGCGAGTTTACGGTAGACACTGTCGGTTATCAGGACGCAGCCCTTGATATCCGCAACGGTGCGGAAGGGTCCATGGTGCTGACGATAAGCCACCAGTGACTTGGCCACTTTCCATCCAGCACAGGGGTGTCGTCCCAAGTCTTCGATGGACATGGTATTGATAGGCAGCCGGCGCACCATCAACGTATCCAGGAGCAAGCGCCCTTTCAATTCCGCGACGGCATCGGGCTTGTCGCGCAGGATGGGCACATCAGCCAGTTGGTCGAGGCTGTGAAAACCGCCCAGGCGGTCGCGATAGCGCACGATGGAGCGGGCGAATGCCGGGCCGATGCCGCGCACCTGCACCAAGCGGCTGCTGTCCGCGGTGTTCACCTCCACCACCACTCGCTCCGGGCGTTCGGGGGATCCGGGGAAATGCCGGGCGGAAGTATCCCGCCAACGTCCAGGCTCCGCAAAGCGCGAGCGCTCTCCTACAGCGGAGATCTCGATGGAGTCGGGCAGGAGAATGAACGGCTCCCAACGAGCGAAGAGTTCGGGGTCCACCACTCGCATACGGGCAAGGTCGGCCTTGGTGCGGAAGCGGCCGCCCCGCTCCTCATACCGGAGGATCGCCGCGGCCTGTCGTTCACTCAGCCCCAATGCGGTCCACTGTTCCATGGGAAGTCCATTGGGATCGAAGTTGAAAAGGACCACCGCCGCATCAATACCCTGAAGATCGGATCGTTGATCAACGGATCCGGAAGATCCCTGTGCGATGTTCTCCCGGGCGACCACTTCGAAGTCCGCACGATCGCGTACCACATCCGGGGCGATGCGTTGTTCGTAGAGCACCCACCCGGCGGCGATCGCACAAAGCACGAGCAGCACCGCTATACCGCGTCGTTCGGACGCATGGACATCGAGGATGTCCTTCAACTCCTCCTTCCAAGGGCGCCGAGAATGCTTGCGATACGACAAGTCGGGATCTTTCTGGTGCGGAAGATACCGTCAGGTGGCGATCCGGCGCAGGGTCATGTACACCATGCACCACCCACCGACCCATCCACAACCGGATGTGAGCTTATACGGCCTGCAACTGCTTCCGCAGGATCACCAGGCCTTCCTCGAACCCGTGCGGCGCATATCCGAGTTCGCGCCGGGCCTTGTCGATGACGAAACCGGTTCTCGGGGGCCGTTTCGCGGGTTGTCCCAGGCTGTCGGAAGTGACCGGCGTGATCACGCTGGGATCCAGATCGAAGAAGCGGGCGACCCGCTGCACGAGTTCAAGGATGCTCATCCCATCGGGACCACAGAGGTTGAAGATCCCTGTAGCGCCTTGCTTCGCGATGCGGATGCACCCATCGGCCAGATCCTCGGCCAATGTGGGCATGCGCCATTGGTCGTGTACCACCTTGATGGGCTGCCCTTTCTCCAAGGCGTTTTTCGCCCACAGCACCACATTGCCTCGGCTGAGGCCCTTGGCGATGCCGTACACGATGATCGTTCGTGCGATGGCCCACATCTTCAACCCGCTGTGGATCACGATCCGTTCAGCGTCCCACTTGCTCCGCCCATAGAGGCTCAGCGGCGCGGGCCGGTCCTCCTCGCGGTACGGGCCGTGCTCTCCGTCGAAGATGAAATCCGTGCTGAGATGAATGAAGTGCGCATCGATGTTCGCGCATGCGTTCACCAGGTACTGTACGGCAGTGACATTCTGGAGCTGGCAGCCCGCGGGATCCAGTTCGCAGGCATCCACGTTCGTCATCGCAGCGGTATGGATCACCACATCGGGATGGGCCTCATCGAAAGCCCGATGCACGGCGGCCTCATCCGTGCAATCGAGCGATAGGTACAAATAGTCCCCGTGGTCCGGGGTGCGATCCTCGCCCCGAGAGCTGGCGATGAGTTTGACCTCCGGGTCGTTGCGCAAGGCAGCGACGAGTTTCTGGCCGAGCAGGCCATTGCTTCCGGTCACCAGGATGCGCATGCGGCGAAGATGCGACGAAGATCACACGTTCGGGGTGGATCGAACCTCCTCGGGTCCGGCGTGTATGCAGACACATCACACCCGAACCCACCCTCATGCGAACACTGCTTCCCACCCTCCTGCTGACGCTGATCATTCAGGCCACACACGCGCAATCCATCGCAGGCAACCTGCACGAAGGCACCGGACGCCACGCCCTCGGATATGGCAACGTGGACATCTTCCGTGGCGACGCGCTGATCGCCTCGGTGCTCACGGACCGGTACGGGAACTTCAACGTGCGGCTGGACACGGGGTACTACAAGTGTGTGGTCCACTACGACGGGTACGAGAGCGAGACCCGGATGGTGCGGGTGAAGGCCGATGAAAAGGTCGACTTCGCGGTGATCGAGGCCAAGGACGGATCAAAGCGCAGACCAGCATCCGGTTCGGCTGTCACCAGGTCCTCGTCCGATGCGAGCGAACGTGCGACCTATGCGTCACCACGACGCGAGCTGAAGTACGTATCGACAACGGCCGCTTCCACCGTGGTCAGCGCCGACGCACCCTCTCCATCGGACGGTGAGTCCACTCGGATACCGTTGGCCGATGGGGGGGTGATCGAAAAGAAAGCCGGACACGGGGTGCTCACAGCGGGTGAAGTGAACGACTTCGCGAAGTGGACGCAGTGGCAGGACATCGCCGGGAATACGCTGAGCGCATTGAAAGACCTGTGGGCCATGGCACCCAGCGGTCGTTACACCCTGGACCTGCAGAACAAGAGCGGGCTGCCGATCGCGGATGCCGTGGTTCATCTGAAGAAAAAGGATGGCACCGAGCTGTACAGCGCGCGTACCGACAACACGGGCAAGGCGGAACTCTGGGCTGCATTGGACCCGATGGCCCCACTTCCGAAGGAGCGCTTGTTCATGGAGGTCGAATACCGGGGTCGAACCACCCGCGTCGACAACGTGAAACCTTTTGAGCGCGCAGTGAATCGGATGGTGCTGGACGTGCCGTGCGGCCCCAGCGACCTGGTGGATGTGGCTTTCGTGGTGGATGCCACCGGCTCCATGCAGGACGAACTCGACTTCCTCACGGCCGAGATGAACGACATCATCTTCCGCTCCAAACGCATCAACGACAAGCTGAACTTCCGTTTCGCCAATGTGTTCTACCGCGATATCGGAAGCAGCGAGGAGTACGCCACCCGTTCCATGGATTTCAGCCGGGTGCTTTCTGCCTCCGTGAACTTCATTTCCGACCAACGGGCCGATGGCGGTGGCGACGTGCCCGAGGCTGTGGACCTGGCCCTGGACTCGGCGATCAACCACCTATCCTGGAGTGCGGAGGCACGTGCGAGGATCCTCTTCCTGATCCTGGATGCGGGGCCGCACATCACACCGGATGTGCAAGCGAAGATCAGAACGCTCACCAAGCAGGCCGCTGGCAAGGGCATCCGCATCGTTCCCATCACCGCCAGTGGCACGGGCAAGGCGACCGAGTACCTGATGCGTTCACTGGCCCTCGGCACCAATGGCACGTACACCTTCCTCACCAACCACAGCGGCGTGGGCAACAGCCATCTGGAACCCACCACGGACCACTATGACGTGGAATCGCTGAACGACCTGCTCGTGCGTGTGCTGAAGAGCTACACCTACATGCCGGGATGCGATCAGCAGATCCCCGAACTGGAGCTCGACTACGCGGATTCACTCGTGATCGATCCAGTGACCGCGCAGCGGATCGACTCGACCGGCGTGATCAGTGAAGCGACCGGTCTGGCGAGCGACTCCACCACCATCCGTTGGAGCTATTACCCCAACCCGACCACGGGCATTGTGAACCTGACAGCGGACGTGGATATCGCGGAGCTGTACGTAACGGACCTCAGCGGGAAAGTGCTGCAAATAGCCAGAGGGCTGCAGGCGAGCAAGACCGTGCAGATCGACCTGGGCGTATACGCCACGGGCATCTACCTGATCCGCTATCCGTATGGCAAGGCGTGGTTGAGCGGGAAGGTCGTGTTGCAACGAAGTTGACCGGGTCGTGCGCTTCCAGCGCGTGAAGCGGATGCCCTGATGAACATTTGGCGATTGAAGCGCGGGCCTCACACGTCCGCGTTTCAATCACGGACTTCCCGTGGGCCGGGAGACACGGTTCGCCGTGTTCACCAGATGTTCCACGGCGATCACATTGTGCGGGTGGCAGGCCTCGGGATCCAGTTGGCCAGCATCGACATCGGTCATGCCGGTCGTGTGGATCACCGTATCAGGATGCACCTCAAAAAAGGAACGTTGAACGTTGGCCCAGATGAGCAGGGTCTCCGGGTCGTTGTGCAAGGCAGCGACGAGTTTCTGACCGAGCAGTATGTTGAAGCCGGTGATGAATATCCGCTCAGAAGTGAATGAACAGAGGAAGCGATGAATGGCAGGCCGACCGGCGGGGGGCGGCATGAACAAAACGGCGGGTTTGCGCACGGCGCCTGTGTAAAGCACTTGAAAAATGGAAAGGGCCTCCCCGTGGGGAGGCCCTCTCTTCCAACCGTGCCCGTCAATGCTTGACGAGCCTGGTACGCGCCAGCGGTCTGCCTTCCGCATCATGCGCGATGACAACGTAGCTGCCCATGGCCAGCGCCGAGATATCGGTGCGGGCGGCGAAGGGCGCCACATGGATGAGTTTGCCGGAGAGGTCGAAGAAGTGCAAGGTCCGAACGCGGGCATCGCCACAGGTCACCGTAACCAGATCGGTAGCCGGATTGGGAGCGATGCTGAACGCAACGACCTCGTTCTCGGCGATACCGATCTGCTCGCAGAGATCACCGATCCCGTTCGCGTCGCTATCGGCCTGGTCGGGGTTGGCCACCCAAGCGCAATTGTCGCACTGGTTGCCGACGCCATCATTGTCAAAGTCGAGTTGCTCGGGGTTGGCCAGGGTCGGGCAGTTATCGCTGCAATCCAAGGCCCCGTCCTGATCGCTATCCACGTTCGGGAGAAGGCCGGTCGTTCCACCCGCGCAGATACCGCAGTCGTCCAAGGCCGCGGTCCCACCGATCACGCCCGCACAATCGATGGGCGTTCCGACGCATACGCACTGGAGGTTCCAGAGATCGTTGCCGGTATCCGAATTGCCATCGTCACACGGGCCACCGGGCAGGGCGGGGCCATTGAGTGTACCCTCGCAGTCCACCGTGTTGGCATTGCCCACGCAATCGCAGGAGATGGTCCACACATCCACCCCATTGCCATTGATACCATCATCGCAGGGCATTCCGGGCAGTGCCGTGCCGCCGGTCACCCCTTCGCAGTCGATCATCTGGCCCAAGCAGGCGCAGTTACCGTTCCAGGCATCATTGCCGGTACCCGGGTTGTTGTCGTCGCACGGAGTGCCGGGCAGTGCAGGACCGCCGATGATGCCCTCGCAGTCGATCAGCTGGCCAGCGCAAATGCAGTTGGCCGACCAACCATCGTTTCCGGTGCCGAAGTCCCCATCGTCGCAGGGCGTGCCTGGGAGGGCATCGCCGCCGGGAACACCGGCACAGTCGATCAGCTCCCCGGCGCATGCACAATCCGTGCTCCAGGTATCATTACCGGTATTCGCATCGTTGTCATCGCACGGGGTGCCGGGCAGTGCGGAGCCGCCACTGATGCCGACGCAGTCGATGAGTTCGCCCGCGCATACGCAGTTGGCGCTCCAGGTATCATTGCCGGTGGCGGTATCGCCATCATCACAAGTGGTTCCCGGCAGAGCAGGGCCACCCGGGATCCCCGTGCAATCGATCGGTTGACCGGCGCACACACAGCCGGAGTTCCATGTATCGTTGCCGGTGGACGCATCATCATCATCGCAGGGCGAACCGGGGAGCACATCCCCACCGATGGTGCCCTCGCAATCGATCAGTACTCCTGAACAAACACAATCGGTACTCCATGCATCGTTCCCCGTGTTGGCATTGCCGTCATCGCAAGCGGTACCGGGCAGTGCGGAACCGTTCGGCGTGCCCAGGCAATCAGGAGGAGCGGGTGTTCCGGCGCAGGTGCAATCGTTGCCGAAGACATCGTTGATGGTGGTGCCATCCCCGTCATCGCACGCGGTACCGGGAAGGGCGGTGCCATTGGGGACGCCGGTGCAATCGGCGCAGCTGTTGTTCGGATCGATGCCGGTGGTACCGCCTGCGCAGACACCACACTGGTCAATGGCCGCAATGCCATTGGGCACACCCGCGCAGTCCAGGCAGGAGGAGTTCGGTGTCACACCCGTATTGCCACCCGCACACTGGCCGCAGAGGTCGATGGCCGCCGTGCCGCCCCAATCGCCGTTGCAGTCCTGGGTGCAGGGCTGAACGCCGGTGGAGCCACCCGCGCAGGTGCCGCAGTTGTCCACGCTGGCACCGCCATTGGGCACGCCCGCGCAGTCCAGGCAGGAGGAGTTCGGTGTCACACCCGTATTGCCACCCGCACACTGGCCGCAGAGGTCGATGGCCGCCGTGCCGCCCCAATCGCCGTTGCAGTCCTGGGTGCAGGGCTGAACGCCAGTGGTACCGCCCGTGCAGGTGCCGCAATTGTCCACGCTGGCACCGCCGTTGGGCACACCCGCGCAGTCCAGGCAAGAGGAGTTCGGTGTCACACCCGTGTTGCCACCCGCACACTGGCCGCAGAGGTCGATGGCCGCCGTGCCGCCCCAATCGCCGTTGCAGTCCTGGGTGCAAGGCTGAACGCCGGTGGAGCCACCCGCGCAGGTGCCGCAGTTGTCCACGCTGGCACCGCCATTGGGCACGCCCGCGCAATCCAGGCAGGAGGAATTCGGAACGATACCGGTGTTACCGCCAGCACACTGGCCGCAGAGGTCGATGGCCGCCGTGCCGTACGCGTCGCCATTGCAATCGAACGGGATCGGCGTACCCGCACAGGTGCAATCGTTGCCGTACGCATCGTTGTCCGTGTTCGCATCCCCGTCATCGCAAGTGGTCCCGGGCAGGGCCGCACCGCCGGACACGCCGAGGCAATCGATGGGTTGGCCTTCGCAAACACAGGCATTGGACCAGGTATCATTTCCGGTGCCGGCGTCATCATCGTCGCAGCTGGTGCCCGGCAAGGCCGGACCATTCGGGGTACCCTGGCAGTCGGAGCAGGAGCTGTTCGGCACGATACCGGTACTTCCGCCCGCGCATATACCGCACTGGTCAACGGCTGCTCCACCGTTGGGAACACCTGCGCAATCCGCACAGGTGGAGTTCGGAATGATACCGGTGGTGCCTCCGGCGCATACGCCGCATTGGTCCATGGCCGCCGTTCCGAACACCACGCCAGCACAGTCGGTGCAGGTGCCTTCGGGCACACCGCAACCACAAATGCCCGGGGTTGTTTTGTTCGCATCATTCGGGCAACCGTCCTGACAATCCGCAGTGCCATCGCTGTCCGTATCCGTATCCGTGGTACCGCAACCACAGACGCCGGGCGAGGTCTTGTTCGCATCGTTGGGGCAGCCGTCGTTGCAGTCGGCCGTACCATCGCCATCGCTATCAGCATCAGGGATCCCGCAGCCGCATTGGCCCGCGGCGGTCTTATCCGCGTCGTTGGGGCAACCGTCGTTGCAATCGGCCGTGCCGTCGCTGTCCGTATCCGTGTCGGCCGATCCACAACCGCAGACCCCGGGGGCGAGTTTGTTCGCGTCGTTGGGGCAGCCGTCCACCGCATCGCACGCCCCGTCGCCGTCCGTATCGGGAAGTGCTGTGTTCTGGCATCCTCCATTCCAGGTATCCGCCGTACAGGGGTCGCCATCGTCGCAGTTGACCACGGTGCCCACGCATTGGCAACTGGCGTTCAAAGCGTCATTCACCGTTTGGCCATTGCCGTCGTCGCAAGCCGAACCCTGTTGACCGGGCGTGTTCGGGCAGTTGTCCTGAGCGTTGCAGATACCATCGCCATCAGCATCAGGGCTCGGGGTGCCCGCACACTGGCAACTCGCATTCAGCACATCGTTCGTCGTGCAGGGGTCCCCATCGTTGCATGCGGAGCCTTGCTGGCCGGGAACACTCGGGCAATTGTCCTGCGCGTTGCAGATGCCATCGCCATCGGTGTCGGGACTCGGAGTGCCTGCGCACTGGCAATTGGAGTTCAGTACATCATTGGTGGTGCAGGCGTTCCCATCGTTGCAGGCGGAACCTTGTTGACCGGGAACGCTCGGGCAGTTGTCCTGTGCGTTGCACACGCCATCGCCATCGGTGTCGGGACTGTTGGTGCCCACGCACTGGCAATTGGAGTTCAGCACATCGTTGATGGTGCACGCGTTGTTGTCGTTGCACGACGAACCTTGTTGGCCGGCGATGTTGGGGCAATTGTCCTGCGCGTTGCAAACGCCGTCGCCGTCGCTATCCCCGCTGTTGGTACCGACGCACTGGCAGCTGGAATTGTACACATCGTTGGTGGTGCAGGCGTTGTTGTCGTTGCACGACGAACCAGGTACGGCAGGGCCGCCCACGTTGCCCAGGCAATCAGGAGCCGCCTGGCCCGATGCGGTCCCGAAGGTGCCGAGCGACATGTTCTTATAGCTGCCCGAGGCACCGACCTCGAGTTTCACCGCACGAACCATGTACTGCCGGCCCGCAACGAATGGCACGGTGGGGCTGCTGAAGCTGGTCCCGGTCACAGGGCTGGAAGTGATGCGGACAGGGATGCTCGAAGCGGAGGGTCCCATATCGTAGATGTGGTAGCCCAAGGGGTTGCCCGAAGCGGCCGTCCAAGAGAAATTGGCCAGCCCACCCGAATTGGTCACCTGCAGGTTCGAGGGCATGTTCACCATCATCTGCCGCAAGCTGGGATCACCCATCAGGCCCATGTGGACCCGGTAGAGCGAGTTTCCGTGCCAACCGCCATTCTGTGGCCAGTACACGGATGAGGGGTCGTTCATGCTCGTCACCGTGCTGTAGCCGATGTTGTCGCCCATGCCCATGTGGTGGAACCACCAGTTGGGCCATCCGACCCACGCGTTGGTGAGGGCTTTACCACTTCCCAAGGGCGCACGCAGGAAGTTGTTCGCATTGTCCCAATCCCCGAAATAGCTGCCGATGCAGATGTTGAACACCCCACCCATCACCACGTTCTGCGCGTATTCGCCGGTGGAGCACACGTTACTGGCCAAGGTCCATCCACCGCCTCCGCAGGCGTAAGTCCATAACCAGCTCTGGTTGTTCACATACGTACTGAAGGGAGCTCCACTTCCATTGAGATCCTGCATGTTGGCCGGGCCGACATTCGCCGACACGCTGCGGTAGCCCGAAGAGGCGGTCGGCCCCATGACCGGGTCTGAAAAATGATCGAATACACAACCGCGGAATTGCGGTGTGAACTGCTTGGTCTTGAAATTGTGGAGCTTGGTGAGGTAGTTGGACAGAAGCGCTTGCTCGTTGAGCCCGGCATAGAACTGGAAGGACTCCATGTTGTAGAGGTCCACCCGACCCACCTGCAATTCAACCGTGCTCGGATAATCGCTTTGGTCGAACTTGCCGTCGCCCGGCGTGTTCCTGTTTCGAAGACTGTTGGCACTGGTGTTGTTGACGCTGTTGTCGGTCCAGTTCCCGTTCATCTCACCATAGTAACCATCCGCCGGCCAGGCTCCTTGGTGATCGCCATGTCCATCCGGGTTGATATTCCCTGAATAGGGTACCGGAATATGCCCGAAAAGGAACACGGCCTTCACGTTGGTGGGGTCCGCGTTGTAGTCATTCTGGATGATGGTACGGATGCTCGGAGGCGCTGCATTGCGGTCCACATCATGCCTCAGGACGACCCAGCCATCAGCGCGCAGGTCCGCGACCAACTGCGTGAGTTGGGTGGCCAGCGAAGAGGTGAAGGTGTTGTCCACCAAGAGCACCATTTTCCCTCGGAAATCAACCACGGGCACCTCGATGCCTGAGGCGATGTAACCGACCCCCGACCCTGCGTTGGTAGAGCGATCGACCTTGTACTCGTAGTACTCGCCCACGGTCACGTTGTTGTCAACGAACTGTGTGGCACCACCACCGGCCGTGCCGATCTGGGTCCAGGACGTAGCTGACTTGAGCTTGCGGCTGATGGTGAATCCGGTGGAGCCGGAGAACGACGACCAGTTCAGGGTAATGGTGGCCGGCGAAGCCGACACCGTGGCCGAAACCAGGACCGAAGCTTTTTGAGAAAGCGTCTGTGCGCTAAGGCTGAGCGTGCAGACCAGGCCCAGAAGGGCCAGCGTGGATCGTTGCATGATGGCAGGCGGTTGGAAGATGTGCCCCCCTCATGCGCGCGGCGGAATCGTCGCTCACAGCAACTACTGGCAGGTGATCGCGGTGTTCACGCATGGGAAAGCGGCCTTTGTACCGCAAGAGTATCCATCGGGGTTGCAGCGCTTACCGAAAATTCTGCGAGAATCCCATCTGGCCCGACGAATGCGCCCCCCGGTCGAACACCAATGAACACACACGAAAGTTATCAACAGAGCACCGGACCAACACCGCGCCGAACGATACAAGCACCACTGACCCGTGCGACCCATACGATCAACGCGATCACCATCGTATCGGGTTGACCACGCTCATGCGCAGGGTGAAACCGCGATCGGACATTCGCGGATGCACCGGACAGGAGAACTTCATCGTCCGTTCCTATCCGTCGGTCGATCACGAGAGTACCTTCAACCCGTCGTACCAGCCTAACCTGCTGGAGGAATTTTACGTACCAGTCGTTTCACACGTCCAAACCCGATCGCGGCATCTACTGCCACTTGTCCAATTCAGCCTGACCGAGCATAACGCTGATGAACATCCCTCCGTCCAACATTTTCGCGCTCTTCCAGCAAACCGCTACTCGCATCCCGCAGCAGGCGGCCCTCATCAACGGTCAAAGCACCATCTCCTTTACGGAACTGGGCGCCAGGGCGGGGCGGCTCGCTGCAATTCTGCAAAAAACCGGTGCCGAGCGAGGTGCCACCGTCGCCCTCTGCCTCGATCGTTCCCCGGAGCTCATCATCGCCGTGCTCGGCATCGTGCAGGCCGGTGCCGCTTATGTGCCCATCGACCCCACCTACCCCGCCGAGCGCATCGCCGGCATGTTGGAGGACGCCAAGCCGCCAGTGGTGATCACCAGCAAGGCGCACCAGCACCTCTTCAAGGGCACCACGGCCAAGGTGCTGCTGATCGAGGACATCGACCTGAAGAACGGACCTTTGTTTGAAGGCCCATGCCCCGCAGGTCCCGACGACCTGCTCTACGTGCTGTTCACCAGTGGCAGCACTGGCCGCCCCAAGGGCGTGGCCATGCACCATGCGCCGCTCACCAACCTGATCCAATGGCAGCTCCGCACCTCGGTGTTGAAGGAAGGTGATCGCACCCTGCAGTTCGCGCCCATCAGCTTCGACGTGAGCTTCCAGGAGATCTTCGCCACGTTCGCCCAAGGCGGCACATTGGTGCTGATCACCGATGAGGACCGCCTGAACAGCACGCAACTCCTGCGCAAGATCATCGCCGAGAAGATCAACCGCATCATCGTGCCCTTCGTGGCGCTGCAATACCTGGCGGAAGCGGTGGAGCGCACCGGCGAAGTGCCTTCTTCATTGAAAGAGGTCTTCACCAGTGGTGAGCAGTTGAAGATCACCCCGGCGATCATCAACCTCTTCAAACAACTGCCCGGCTGCCGCTTCTGCAACCAGTACGGCCCCACCGAAGGCCACGTGGTGAGCGAGTTGGAATTGAAGGGCGATCCTTCCACCTGGCCTGCACTGCCCAACATCGGCAAGGCCATCGACAACGTGAAGCTGTACGTGCTCGATGAGCAGATGAAGCCTGTGAAGAAGGGGGAAGAAGGCGAGCTCTACCTCGGCGGCGCTTGCGTGGCGAAAGGCTACATCGGTCGTGATGACCTTACCGCCGAACGTTTCCTCGCGGATCCGTTCGTTTCCGGCGGTCGCATGTACAAGACCGGCGACCGCGCTGCGGAACTGCCCAACGGTGAGATCGACTACAAGGGCCGCATCGACGGCCAGGTGAAGGTGCGCGGCTACCGCATCGAGCTCGGCGAAGTGGAAGTGGCCATGGAAAAGCACCCCGCTGTGGAACAGGCCGTGGCCAACGTCCGCGAGGACCGTCCCGGACTGAAGCGCCTGATCGGTTATTACGTCGCGAAGCCCGCCACCGCCGGGGCTTCGGCGGGGAACAACGAACTCAGCACGAACGAACTGCGCAAGCACCTCGCCTCCCTCCTGCCCGACTACATGCAGCCTTCGGCCTTCGTGGCGGTGAAGGAACTGCCCCGCACCCCCAGTGGCAAGATCGACCGCAAGGCACTGCCCGCGCCCGATGTGAAACGACCCGAGCTTGATGTGGCCTTCGCTGCGCCGCAGAGCACCGTGCAGAAAACGCTCGCCAACGTATGGGCCGATCTGCTGGGCATCGACCGCGCGGGCATCGACGACAACTTCTTCGACCTCGGCGGCAACTCGTTGCTGAGCATCCAATGCGTGGCCCAGTTGGAAGGACATGGCCTGAAACTGCCGATCGTGAAATTGTACCAGCACCCGACGATCCGGGCGTGCGCGGCGTTCCTGGAGGGCGATGCGAGCGCCGTGTCCCCTGCTGAGATGGCGAAGGCCCGCGTCGGGGCGAAACATGTCTCGCCCCAGCGGGATATCGCCATCATCGGCATGAGCGGCCGTTTCCCCGGCGCCGCGAACGTGGAGGAGCTTTGGCAGAACCTGCTGGCGAAAAAGAACAGCATCAGCACGTGGACGGCCGACGAGATCGACCCGAGCGTACCCGCCGAGCTGCGCAACGACCCCGACTACGTGAAGGCGCGCGGTGTGATCACCGATGCGGACAAGTTCGACCACGGCTTCTTCGGCGTGAACCCCAAGGTGGCCGCGCTGATGGACCCGCAGCAACGCGTGTTCCTGGAAACGGCCTGGGCCGCACTGGAGGATGCCGCGTACGATCCCGCACAATTCGCCGGGCTCATCGGTGTGTACGCCGGCATGGGCAACAACACCTACTTCACGCGCAACGTGATCGGCCACCCCGAGCTGATCGAGCAGGTCGGCGACTTCGCGGTGATGACGGCGAACGAGAAGGACTATATCGCCACGCGCCTCGCGTTCGAGTTCGACCTCCGCGGTCCTGCGTTGAGCATCCACACGGCGTGCAGCACTTCACTGGTAGCGATCGCGCAAGCGTTCAAGGCGTTGCGCGATGGCGAATGCGACATGGCACTGGCCGGTGGCATCGCCATCACCGCACCGATCAACAGCGGCATCGTGTACAACGAAGGCGGCATGTACAGCCCCGACGGCAGTACGCGCACCTTCGATGCACAGGGCAAGGGCACATCGTTCAGCGATGGTGTGGGCATCCTCGTCCTGAAGCGTCTCGATGACGCGGTCCGCGACAGGGACCACATCTACGCCACGATCAAAGGCGCCGCGCTGAACAACGACGGCAGTGACAAGGCCAGCTTCACCGCACCCAGCGTGCGCGGCCAGGCCGAGGTGATCGCCATGGCCCAAGCTGACGCGAGCGTTTCACCCGAGCAGATCACCTACGTGGAAGCGCATGGCACGGCCACGCCGCTCGGTGATCCCATTGAGGTGGAGGCGTTGACATTAGCCTTCGGCGGAAAGAAGGATGGTCAGCACTGTTCGATCGGCTCCATCAAATCGAACATCGGTCACCTGACGGCCGCGGCCGGTGCGGCTGGCGTGATAAAGACCGCTTTAGCCCTTCAACAGGAAAAGATCCCCGCGAGCATCGGTTTCGAGAAGCCGAACCCCGCCATAGACTTCGCGAACTCGCCCTTCCGCGTAGCCCAGGACAATACGGCCTGGCCGCGTACCGGTACGCCACGCATGGCGGGCGTAAGCAGCTTCGGCGTGGGCGGCACCAACGCGCACGTGATCATGGCAGAGCCTCCGGTGATGGCGGCTTCCAGCGCATCGCGCAGCAAACAATTGCTGATGCTGAGTGCGAAGACCAAGACCAGCCTCGATGCCATGACGGACAACCTCCGCGCATGGCTCGAAGCGCATCCAGAAGCATCGCTTGCCGATGCGGCCTACACGCTGCAGATCGGTCGTCGGCACTTCAAGCATCGCCGCCTGATCGTGGGAGGCAGCCCTGGCGAAGTGATCGAGGCCATCGCCAACAAGGACGCCAATCTGATCGGCACGCGTGAACTGCACGAGGCCGCTCCGGGCGTGGTGTTCATGTTCCCCGGACAAGGCTCGCAATACGTGAACATGGGCCGCGACCTCTGTGCCAGTGAGCCGGTCTTCAAACAACATTTCGACCGATGCTGCGAGCTCTTCAGCAAGGAGTTCGGTACCGACCTCAAGGCCATCATCTTCCCGAAAGCCGGTGAAGAGGAAAAGGCGGCCGAGCAACTGAAGCAGACCATCTACACGCAGGCCTCGCTGTTCACCATGCACTACAGCCTTGCGAAGCTGTGGATGCATTGGGGCATCACACCGGATGCGATGATGGGCCATAGCATCGGTGAATTCGCCGCAGCCTGCCTGGCCGGTGTGTTCTCGTTGGAAGATGCCGTGAAGCTGGTGGCCAACCGCGGCCGCATGATGCAGGAACTGCCCGGTGGCAGCATGCTCAGCGTGCGCGCGGCGGAAGAGGATGTGGCCAAGAAACTTCCCAGTGGTTGCAGCATCGCGGCGAACAACGGTCCGCAGTTGTGCGTGGCCAGCGGTCCGCATGAGGCGATCGCCAAGCTGCAGGCCGATTTGGAGAAGGACGGCATCACCTGCAAGTTGCTCGTGACCAGCCACGCCTTCCACAGCCCGATGATGGACGCCATGGTGGCGCCGTACAGGAAGGTGGTGGAGAGCGTGAAGCTGAGCGCACCGCGCATCCCGATCGTGAGCACCGTCACGGCCGAATGGCTGAAGGACGATGAAGCCACTTCACCGAAGTATTGGAGCGACCACCTGCGCGCCACAGTACGTTTTGCACAAGCGGTGAAGTTCGCGTGGGGCGATGCCGACCGCGTGATGCTGGAAGTGGGCCCGCGCACCACGGCCACCACGCTCGCCCGCCAGCAGAGCAGCGACAACAAGAAACAAGCGGCCGTGCCTTCGCTGGGCGATTCCGCTGGCAACGGCAATGAGCTAACGCAATTGCTGAAAGCCGTGGGCGGCCTGTGGCAGAGCGGGGTGCTGATCAACTGGGAGAAATTCTACGAGGGTGAAGAGCGCAAGCGGATCAGCCTTCCGACCTACGCCTTCGAGCGCATCCGTCATTGGGTGGACCCCGTGGCGATGGTGGCCGACGGTGGTCGCGCCGTCGCGAGCACATCAATCGAAGCGCCCGTTCCGAACAGCGGTGATGCCGATCTCACACCGAAGGAAGCCCTCATCGCGCAGATCAAACACCTGCTGGAAGAAAGTTCCGGCCTGGAATTGGCCGAGGCCAGCAACGAGGAGACCTTCCTCGAAATGGGCCTCGACTCGCTCTTCCTTACGCAGGTGGCCACCTCGCTCAGCAAGAAGTTCGGCGTGAAGATCTCGTTCCGACAGTTGAACGAGGAACTACCGAACCTGGACAAACTGGCGGATCACATCCTGCCGCATTGGAAAACCGGGGCCACCGGCATCCCTGCCGGTGATGCGATCACGGACAACAAGCATGCATCCAGCACCGCCAAGGATGGCGGTGTCCCAGCGAACGCGTTGGAGGATGCCCCTGAACTGAAGAAAGCCTTCGGTGCCCAGGCCCGCATCAGCAAGGAGAAGGTGGACGACATGACACCGCAGCAGCGTGCGTGGTTCGATGCCTTCGTGCAACGTTACACGGCGAAGACCGCCAAGAGCAAGGCCTTCACCCAGGAGAACCGCAAGCCGATGGCCGATCCGCGCGTGGTCACCGGTTTCAAGCCGCAGACCAAGGAGCTGATCTACCAAGTGGTGGTGGACAAGAGCACCGGCTGCCACTTGTTAGACATCGACGGCAACGAGTACGTGGACATCCTCAGCGGTTTCGGCTCCTCGATGTTCGGCTACATGCCCGACTTCATCAAGGAGGCCGTACACAAGCAAGTGGACACCAGCGTGGAGATCGGGCCGATGCACCCGCTCGCCGCGGAAGTATCAAAGCTGCTGTGCGAACTGACGGGGGCCGAACGCGCGGCCGTCTGCAACACGGGTTCCGAAGCGGTGCTCGGCGCGATGCGCATGGCCCGCACTGTGACGGGTCGCAGCCTGATCATCTCCTTCAGCGGCAGCTACCACGGCATCAACGACGAGGTGATCATCCGTGGCAGCAAGAGCAAGAAGAGCTATCCCGGCGCGCCCGGCATCATGCCCGAGGCCGTGCAGAACATGCTGGTGCTCGACTACGGCACGCCCGAGAGCCTGGAGATCATCAAGCAGCGCTGCCACGAGGCCGCTGCGGTCCTGGTGGAACCGGTGCAAAGCCGACGCATGGAGTTCCGTCCGGTGGACTTCCTCCGCGAATTGCGCCGCATCACCAAGGAACACGGCACAGCCCTGATCTTCGATGAGGTGATCACCGGCTTCCGCACACACCAGAACGGAACGCAGGGATTGTTCGGCATCCAGGCGGACATCGGCACCTACGGCAAGGTGATCGGCGGCGGCATGCCCGTGGGCGCCATGATCGGCAAGAGCGAATGGATGGATGCCCTCGATGGCGGCCATTGGCGATACGGCGACGACAGCGTTCCGCCCGCAGGCGTGACCTACTTCGCCGGCACCTTCGTGCGCCACCCACTGACGATGGCCGCCATGAAGGCCTCGCTGGTCTACATGAAGAACGAAGGCCCGGCCTTGCAGGAGCGCCTGAACACCGTTACCGAGGGCATGGTAGCGCGCGTGAACGGTCTCTTCGACAAGTACCAGCTCCCCTACCGCTGGGTGAACTTCGGCAGCGCCTTCAAGACGAAGTACGACGAGAGCGTCAATTATACCGAGCTCTTCTTCATGCTGATGCGATACCATGGCGTGCATGTGCTGGACTTCCCGCACTTCATCACCACGGCGCACACGGCGGCCGACATCGAGCACATCATCGCTGCGGTGGAGAAGACCTGCAAGGAACTTCGTGAGAGCGGCTTCATGCCGGAGCGGACGTATCCGATACCGTATGTCAACAGTGTGCTGAACGGCCACGCACGCAAGTTGAGCGAACGTGTGATCAAGGCCAGCGAGCCTCCCGTTCCACACGCACGGCTCGGCCGCACACCCAAGGGCGATCCCGCGTGGTTCGTACCGGATCCGCAGCGGGCCGGCAGGTACTTGATGATCACCAACGAAGCAGATATTTGACGCCACAGCGCCGCTCCGCGCACAGTGAACGCAAGCATGGAAAAATTCATTTCGGATATCACGTACAAGGCGGTGGACTTCGATCCGTTCGGAGGGCCGGCCATCGAGCGGACGGTCCCGAGCACCGAGGCCCAGCGGGAAGTGTTCGTGGCCTCGCTGATGGGTCCCGAAGCCTCATGCGCCTACAACGAGTCCGTCTCCCTGGAACTCACCGGCGAGCTGGATGTGGCCCGGATGGAGCAGGTGATAGCGCAGCTGGTCGCACGGCACGAATCACTGCGTTGCCGCATGAGCGCCGATGGCCTGCGCATCATCGTACTTGAACATGAGGACATAAAACATCCGTTCATCGACCTGACCGGGAAGAACGCCATAGAACAGCAGCGCGAATTGGATGCCTTCGCGGAGCGTGACATGACCACGGCGTTCGACCTGCTGAACGGCCCCGTGTTCCGCACCGTCATCATCAAGCTGGCCATTGACAAGCATCTGTTGCGCCTGACCGGGCACCACTTGGTGTGCGATGGCTGGAGTCTGGGCATCATCATGGCCGACATCAGCAAGCTGTACAACGGCGATCCACTGGAGGCCGCGGTGCCCTTCAGCGATTACGCCATGGCGCAGCTCGACTTCGAACAGAGTGCCGCGCAGGCGGAGGTGGAGCGTTATTGGCTGGACACCTTCAAGGGCACGCTGCCCCGGGTGGACCTGCCCACCGACCGGCCGCGTCCGCAGCAGAAGACCTTCAGCAGCCGACGCATCGACATGGAGATGGATCCCGGGCTCGTGCGTCGACTGCGCGAAACCGCCACGCGCACCGGAACGAGCCTGGTGACCACGCTGTTGACCTGTTTCGAGCTGCTCGTGTACCGGTTGACGGGCGACGGTGACATGTGCATCGGCCTGCCCGCCGCCGGACAGAACGACTTCGGGATGAAGAACCTGGTGGGGCACTGCGTGAACCTGCTGGCCTTGCGCAGCCGGGTGGATGATGAGAGACCCTTCGCGGAGCACTTGAAGGAACGGCGCAGCACCATGCTCGATGTCAGTGACCACCAGAAATATACCTTCGGAACGCTGGTCCGCAAGCTGAACGTGCCCCGCGAACCGGGCCGTGTGCCGCTGGTACCCGTCGTGTTCAACATCGACATGAACATGGACGATGGGGTGGCCTTCAAGGGCCTCACCCACCGGCTCGTCAGCAATCCGCGCCGTTTCGAGAACTTCGAGCTGTTCCTGAACATCGTCGGGAGGCGCGACGGTGGCATGGGCATCGAAGCGCAATACAATACCGACCTGTTCGA
Organism: Bacteroidota bacterium; assembly: GCA_018267155.1. Taxonomy (GTDB): domain Bacteria; phylum Bacteroidota; class Bacteroidia; order Flavobacteriales_F; family PHOS-HE28; genus PHOS-HE28. The sequence continues at coordinate 26,047 of JAFDZE010000070.1, forward strand.
CGACGCCACCATCCGGCGTTGGCTGGGCCTGTACGAGACCTTGATGCACAGCGCGATGGACGACCTGTCGCGGCCCGTAGGCCAACTCGCGCTCCTCCCATCGTCCGAGCTGCAAGCGCTTGCCGCATTGCAACCGACTCCGGTGCCGGCCGAAGGCGTCCCGTTGATGCACGCGGGCTTCACCCGACAGGCCAAGGCCACCCCCGAACGTGCAGCTTTGCGCAGTGGCCGGGAGCGGATGAGCTACCGCGAACTGGACGAGCGCTCGAACCAACTGGCCCATGCACTGCGTACGCGTGGCATCGGTCGTGGCCAGCATGTAGGACTATGCCTGGATCGCGGGATCGATATGATGGTGGCGTTGCTGGCTGTGCTCAAGAGCGGTGCGGCCTACGTTCCGCTCGACCCGGGATTCCCCCAGGCGCGGTTGGACTATTACGCGGAGGATGCCCGACTGGCCCTGCTGCTCACCGACTCCCGTGTGACATCGGCACCACGAGCCTGGTGCGTCGATGCGGAAAAACGGGTATTGCTCATGGATCGGGACACGGCCTGGAGG
>JAFDZE010000071.1:0-1822 GCA_018267155.1 Bacteroidota bacterium
CACGTGATAATCCCCGCCTTGGAGCAGGTGTATGTACGGATCGAACTCCAAGATCGGGAAACTGTCGTCCGTGATCCCATCAGGCCATATACGCTGTACGCCCTGCCCAACCCCGACGTAATAGCGATCGGTCCACGGCACCAATTTGCCCCCACCGACTCCGGAGACCACGAAACCGAGATCCTGATTGCCATCGGGATTCAGCCGCATGGTCCTCCCGCCGGGCTGGAGCTGATTCGAGAAGGTCATATTGCCCGAAACCAGCACATCACCATCAGCGAGCGGCACGATGGACCCGATACCGCCATTCTGGAAATACGCTTCGAAGGACGGATCCAGATCGAACGGTGCTTGCGCGCCCGCGATGGCGGCCACCCCCACGGTGGCCGCCATCAGTATTCGGCGTGAGCGTATCATGGCTCAGTTCTTTACGAGGAGACGCTCGGTAGCCAGTGTACGCTCGCCTTGGCGCAACTCCACCGTATAGCTACCGGTGCTCCATGTACGCGTGTCCACCACTACTTGCCCGTAGGTGTCGGCCAGCTTCCTGCTCCACAACAAGCGGCCGGTAACGTCCAACAACCGCAGTTCGCCGGTCGGCGCTGCTTTCGGCAAATTGTAGTTCAACGCAACCCAGGTCTCCGCCGGGTTGGGGTTGATGCGCAACCCCAAAGGTTCGAACGTCGGCTGTTCATTTTGCCCCGCGCTCAATGCGCGCCAATCCATGCCGTCGCCTCCGGTGGGCCAAGACCGGCAGCGGTCGTACGCATAGCACAGCAGGTTCTGTGCCCACACGGCAGGCCGGTCGTGCGCATCGGCAACAAGTGCTTCCAGGGCATCCACCTCCACGCTATCCAATTCGGCTTCGGTACGGCCATCCAACTGCACGCCCTGCAAAAAGGCGATCAGGTCCAGCATGCGCTGGCGTTCCACCATTTCCGGGGCCTTCAGGTCGTGCTCCTCGGGGATGTCCTCCACCACCTCGTTCGCCGAGGGGTAATTCCCCTGGGCCATGTACGTGAGCGCCTCGGCGTAGCGTGCGGCCGGGGTGCGCACCTGTTGCCATACCCAGCGCAAACTGTCGATGGGTTCGCCCACCGTATCCTTGGCGTAGTACTGCAGCAATGCGTTGGCGGCCTGGGTCATGTTGGCGTGGTGCTCGCCCATCTGTTCCTCCAAGGTGGTGCGATAGGTGCGCTCGTCCCAACTCGCTTCCACCTGGGCCAGCATGTACGTGGGGAAGGGCACGGGCGCGTTCAATTCCACCCATTGTATGAAGCCATCCCTCCGGGTGGCATCGGGGTTGGCGATCATCACCTCCACCTGCATGGCCTGGGGCATGGAGTTGCGGGCCACCATCTCCTGCAGGGCCTCGGTGCTCAGGTACGGGCTCTTGTCCAGCAGGTAGGTGCGCAGGGCAAAGTTCGCTCTAGCGCTCCCGAAAGGAGTGAGAGGCGGATCTCCCCATACGAATTTGCGAGCGCTAACGCGACATTCAGCGCCTTCCTCACACCCTCCGAAACGGGGATCCATCCCCTGCCACAGCCTTGTCCATGATGCATTCATGTGGTGTTGGCTTTCCCTTGGGACGGCCAAGGGCCAACAACGCTACCGAACATTTTCAACCAGCGCAAATCGATCTGAGGAACGGTATGTCAGGATCCAGCAACGCACAAACACGAAGGGCGCGGTCCTGCTGGCCGCGCCCTTCGCGTATTCCGTGTCCTGATCAGTGCGGCAGCACCTCGAAACGCGCCGCCGGATGCACGGAACGGTCGGTGGTGATGCGCACGAAGTACACACCTGAACGCAGGTCTTCCAC
>JAFDZE010000071.1:1938-12430 GCA_018267155.1 Bacteroidota bacterium
GGGTTGGGCGATACCAGCGGCCGTTCGAGCGTGGCGTACTCGTTCACCCCGATGGGGCCGCACGGGTTGTAGCTGCCATCGAGCACCAGCGCACCCGTATTATCCGGATCCAGGTATGTTTTCAGCCGCTCGTTGGCCGGAGTGCCGTTGCTGGTCCAATGGTAATTCATGCGGCCGTAAAAATCCGGCTGGTTCTGCCCGCCGGGCTGCACACTGTTGCAATAGGACGACCCACCCGTGAGCGTTCCGATCACCCGTCCTTCGCCGCTGAATAACGGCGAGCCGGAAGAGCCGCCCTCGGTAACGCCCCAGCCGTTGGCCGTGCCCACCCAGTTCACCTTGTAGTGCGTGCTCATCCCGTTCCACGAGCTGTTGGGCTGCGCGCTACTGCTGTACGTGCTGATCTTCTTCTCGCTGCCTGCCGGATGGTGGATGCCGACTCCGCCGACATGGAGGTTCGTGGTGGCATCCCAACCCAGCCAGTACGGGTCCCAGGAGGCGCTGATCTCATCATCCAGTTCCAGAAGCAGGAAATCCGAACCGTTGTTGCCGCCCCCATCGTTGCTGTCGGCGCGTTTCACACAGCCGGTCTTGACACGGTTCTGCGTGGCCGAGCCGGTGCCGCAGCCCGTGCGCTGGTAGCCGAAGTAGAATTTCCACTGGGCCAGGTCCGATGCCGACACGCCGACCCCGCAGTGCATGGCGGTGAGCACATAGCGCTTGCAGTCCTGCCGCACGTTGTTCACCAGGCCGCCCGAGCAGAAAAAGATCCCGCCATCGTCCACGATGCGCAGCTTCACCACGCCGTCCCGCTGTGGCACCCAATTGGCGCCTTCGGAACAGTTCACATCCACCTCGCAATCATCGGCCCGTTCGTTGCCCAGCCAGCGGTACGTATGGCCCAGTGTTGCGATGCGGAAGCGCCCCTCGCCCCGAGCTTCGGCCGGTTCGAAGTACTCCACGATGGAAGCCTCCCCGGTGATCCGGTCCGTGGCGAAGATCCCGTTCGCCTTGTTGTGGTAGGCCGAGAACCCGCCAAGCATCTGCTCCCCATCGGGACTGTACACATACACCAGGCCGCCGGTGGGAAGGTGGAAATCGTGGAAGAACAATTCGGTGGCCAGCGCACCCGGGCTTTCGATCCGCAAACGCCAGATGCCGTCGCCATTGGGCAACTCGTACCATGTTCCACTCGTGGCCAGGTCCGCATCCACCGGCACCACGCGGGCATCGATGGGTACCTTGCTTTCCTGGGCCCGGTGTGCATCTTCCGCGGTAACCGCGGCCAGGTCGATGCCGACCGTGCGCACCACGGGTACATCGGCCGAGCTCAGCCCATGCCGCGTGGACGCGGGCAGTCCGCCCTCACTTTCCTGGGCCGTTGTGTTCAGTGCGAATGTTGCGGCCATGAATGCCGCTGCGTAGTACTTCGTCATGTGGGGGAATGTGATCCAACGTTAGGGACCGCCAAACTACGCACCCCAAGGCCAACCGCGTATCCCTGCGGACCAACACGGCACGGAAGCATGCCCATGCCGCCCGGGAACAACACGGGGCGCGCGTACCCGTTCCTTTGAAGCGCATGCGCCGACCGGGTTCCTGGCTGAAGCGCCACAAACGCAAGCTGTTGGTGGCGGTGGTCGCCCTTTCGGTCCTGTACAGCTGGGCCCGATGGGGGCCGATGGATCCGCTCTTCAACACGCCCCGATCCACCGTGCTCCTGGCCCGCGACGGGCAGTTGCTCGGTGCCGCGACCGCCACGGATGGGCAATGGCGATTCCCCGGCAGCGGCCCGCTCCCACCGCGCTTCGTCACCTGTTTGCTGCAATTCGAGGACCGGCACTTCTACGACCACTGCGGTGTGCGGCCGCAAAGCATCGCTCGGGCGCTTCGCCAGAACAGCCGTGCCGGGCGTACCGTGAGTGGCGGAAGCACCATCACCATGCAGGTGGCGCGCATGGCCCGCGGTACCAAGGACCGTGGATATATGGACAAGTTGGTCGAAGCACTGCTGGCGTTGCGCATCGAAACGCGGATGGACAAGGACTCCATCCTGGCCCTGTACGCGCACAATGCACCCTTCGGCGGCAACGTGGTGGGGCTTGATGCGGCCGCGTGGCGATGGTTCGGCCGCGCGCCCGACCGCCTCTCGTGGGCCGAGAGCGCCACCCTGGCCGTGCTGCCCAACGCGCCATCGACTGTTCACCCCGGCAAGGGACGTAAAACACTACGCGCCAAGCGGGATCGTTTGCTGGCCCGCCTCCTGGCCATCGGCGCCATCGACCGCACCGAGTGGTCGCTGGCCACCGAGGAGCCCCTGCCCGACAAGCCCCTGCCCCTGCCACGATCGGCACCGCACCTGCTGGCCACGCTGATGGAGCATGGCCACGCGGGGGAACGCATCCGCAGCACGCTGGATCCCGTGCTGCAACACAGCCTGCTGGAGGTCGCGGAGCGGTACGCTGCCCGCCTGTTCGCCAACGAGGTACACAACGCCGCCGCACTGATCCTGGACGTGGGAACGGGCGAGGTGCGCGCGTACATGGGCAACCTGGCCTCAGCCGGTGCGCACCACGCGCCCCACGTGGACATCATCCGCGCGCAACGCAGCACCGGCAGCCTGCTGAAGCCCTTCCTCTACGCGGATATGCTGGGTTGCGGCGAACTGCTGCCGGACATGCTCACCGCCGACGTGCCCACCCGGTACGATGGACTGATGCCACGCAATGCGGACGAACGGTACAACGGTGCCGTTCCCGCCAGCGAAGCCCTCGCGCGCTCGCTCAACGTGCCCGCCGTGCGCTGGCTCCACGCACATGGCATCGCGCGCACACTGACCATGCTGCGCAACCTGGGCTTCCGCACCATCGACCGTCCGGCGGAACACTATGGCTTGTCGCTCATCATCGGTGGTGCCGAAAGCAACCTGTGGGAGATCGCCGGTGCCTACGCCAGCATGGCCCGCCTGCTGAAGGATCATGGAAGCGCAGGTGAAAACTACCGATCGGACGAGATCCATGCGCCCCGGGTGCTCCAGGATGGGACCGACGACCCGACTCCCGAAGGTCCGGAACGCCCGCCCTTGAGCCCCGCGGCCATCCACTTCACCCTGAAGGCCCTGCGCGAGGTGAACCGCCCGGCGGATGAGCAAGGCTGGCGTGCCTTCGCCGATGGGGAGCGCATCGCCTGGAAGACCGGCACCAGCACCGGCCACCGCGATGCCTGGGCCGTGGGCCTGAGCGATCGCTGGTGCGTGGCGGTCTGGACGGGCAACGCCTCCGGCGAAGGACGACCGGGCCTTACCGGAACCCTGGCCGCCGCACCACTGATGTTCGACCTGTTCGGTCTGTTGGGCCGTGAAGTTCCTCAAGTGCGCTCGCTGTGGGACCCGCCCATGGACGACATGGCCCGCGTCCCGATCTGTCCCGCCAGTGGCCACATCGCCAGCATCGATTGCCCGGTCGCGGACAGTGTTCAGATCCCTGTGCAAGGTGTGCGTACCGCGCCCTGTGTCTACCACCAGCGGATCCAAGTGGACGAGAGCGGTCGCTACCGCGTTGCGCCCGGCCAAGGACATACCACCGCGTGGTTCGTGCTGCCACCAGCCATGGAACGCTACTACGCGCCCGCTCATCCAAGTTACCAAAGACTACCTCCCTTCCGGGATGGCAGGCCGACGGACGGCACCGCGATGGAAGTGCTCTACCCCGAACCCGGCGGTCGCCTGTTGATCCCCACCGAGCTTGATGGCACCCGTGGCAAGGCCGTGATCGAGGTGGCCCATCGCGACCCCGCCGCGCGTCTCTACTGGGACATGGACGGGGTGTACCTGGGGACCACCACCGGCGACCACCGCATGGCCATTGATCCGGCCGATGGACCGCACACCCTCACCCTCACCGACGACCAAGGGCACGTTCTGCGTCATTCCTTTGCGGTCAGCGGGCATCGCCGCCGCTGAACCCACACCCCGAACGGAAGCATGACCCGCCCGTTGCCGACCCTCCTGCTGGCCTTGACAACTGCGCTCGTGCAGGCCCAACCCGACTCGCTCTACATCACTGAACACGGTGGCACAGTGGCCTATGCGGTGGTGTATCCGCCGTTGAAGAACGTGGAAAGCTTCACCCACGAGGGGCGCTACGCCATGGACACCACACGCATCGCCGTGCGCATCGGCTACAAGCGCGGCAAGCCCTGTGGCGTGTACCGCGCCTGGTATCCCGATGGGGCCCCCATGATCTTCGCCGTCTATGGCTGGGGCTACCTGAACGGCGACTGGACCGAATACGCCCCGGACGGACACATCACCTTGAAGGGCCGCTACAAGAACGGCAAGCGCGATGGTCCTTGGGCTTTCCGCGAGGAGGGCATCTTCGGCCATTACAAGGAAGGGCTGAAGAGCGGCAAGTGGAAATACTACGAGAACGGCCGGGTGGTGCGCATCGAGCACTTCCGCAAGGGCGTCTCCGGTGGCGGCAAGCGCTCGCTGCTGAAATGAGCGAACATGCGCGGGGCGTCCTGCGTTAACACGCTTTTGGCAGCGCTCCCCCGGGCCAACACTACTTTCACGGCATCCAGAACTCCTTTCCTAATGACCAGGTCTTTCGTTTGTGGTTGTGCATTGCTCACCGGATGGATCGGTTCACTGTCCAATACCGAAGCCCAGACCAACCCCGCTACTGTAGGCAAACTGGAAGCGCTGCTGTACCAGATCGACCAGATGTACGTGGACAGCGTGGACCAGAACAAACTGGTGGAGACCGCCATCACCAGCATGCTCGAAGAGTTGGATCCCCACAGCATCTACATCCCGAAGGAGGAGTTGTCCGAGGTGAATGAACCGCTCAAGGGCAACTTTGAAGGCGTCGGCATCCAGTTCAACCTCGTTCGCGACACCATATATGTGGTGGATGCCATTGCTGGCGGCCCCAGCGAGCGCCTGGGCATCCGCAGCGGCGACCGAATCATCGGCATCGATGGCGAGAACGTGGCCGGTGCAGGTTTCAAGAACAAGGACGTGATGAACCGCCTGCGCGGCAAGAAGGGGACCAAGGTGGATGTGGTCATCCTGCGCACCGGATCGACCGACCCGTTGGATTTCACCATCACACGCGACAAGATCCCCATTTTCAGTGTGGAAGCCAGCTACATGGCCACGCCCACGATCGGGTACATCAAGGTGAGCCGTTTCAGTGCCACCACCATGAAGGAATTCCGCGAAAAGCTCAGTTCCCTGCAGAAGCAAGGTATGAAGGACCTGATCCTCGACCTGCAGGGCAATGGCGGTGGATACCTGCGTACGGCGATCGATATGGCCGATGAGTTCCTGCCCGACAAGAAGCTCATCGTGTACACCGAAGGGCGTACCTCGCCCCGGGAGGACACGTATGCCACCGGCGAAGGGCGTTTTGAACAAGGACGCCTGGTGGTGCTGGTGGACGAGGGCAGCGCCAGTGCCAGCGAGATCGTCACCGGAGCCATGCAGGACTGGGACCGCGCACTGGTGGTGGGCCGCCGGTCCTTCGGCAAAGGGCTGGTGCAGCGCCCGGTGATGCTGCCCGATGGCAGTGCCGTTCGCCTCACCGTGAGCCGTTATTACACGCCCAGCGGTCGCTGCATCCAGAAATCCTACGCCGAGGGCAAGGAGGCGTACCAGCAGGAGAAGCGCGACCGCCTCAAACACGGCGAACTCACCTCGGCCGACAGCATCCATACCGCCGATACCGTACGCTATTACACGGTGAACAAACGGGTGGTCTACGGTGGTGGAGGCATCATGCCCGACGTGTTCGTACCCATTGATACCTCGCTCAGTTCGGACTATTTCGGCCAGCTCGTTCGCAAGGGCGTGCTCAACACCTACGCGCTCACGTACGTGGATGCGCACCGCGACGAGATCCAGCGCGCCCACCGGAACGCGGGTTCGTTCACCCGCTCCTTCGTCATTACCCGACCGATCATGGACGGGCTGGTGGCGTACGCGGAGAGGGAAGGCGTTGAGTACGAACCGAAGGGGCTGGAAAAAGCCCGCCAATTGATCGAACTGCGGTTGAAAGCGTTGATCGCGCGGGATATGTGGGACACCTCGGCCTACTGGCAGACCATCAACGGCGACAATCCCCTGGACCGCAGTTTCCAGCGGGCGCTCGAGGTGCTTGCCGATGACACCTTCCAGCGACTTGGCCTGGCGCAACACTGAGGTCTTGTTGATCGGGTGTTAATGGTCCGGGCGCAGCGCCTGCCCACCACCTATTTTCGCGGCCCATCCACCAAGCGCGCCCCCTGAAACGGGGGAAGAACGACGAACACGAACGAACACATGAAAGACACCATCAAGATCGCCCTGCTGGCCATCATCGCCGGCACGCTCATCATCCAGACCCTCGGCGGTAGCAAGGAAGGGTCCTCGGGAACACCAGCGGTAGCTGCGAACCAGATGGCCTCCGCAACCCAGGTGGCGGCACCGCCAACCAAGACCACCTTCGACCCTACCGTGCCCCCCAGCCCGGCCAATGCGCCCGTACCCACCGGGCCCAGCACCAGCGTGCAGTTCCCCGTGATGGCGCACGATTTCGGCAAGGTGAAGCAGAACTCTGAGAACACCTACGTCTTCAAGTTCACCAACACGGGCAAGGAACCCCTGTTGATCAGCGATGCCAAAGGCAGCTGCGGATGCACCGTTCCGGAATATCCCAAGGAACCCATTGCCCCGGGCAAAGTCGGCGAGATCAAAGTGGTGTACAAGCCCGGCGGCCAGCAAGGCAGCCAGAGCAAGACCGTGACGGTGACCGCCAACACCAACCCGCCGCAAACGCTGCTGAACATCTCGGCCGACGTGCAGGTGGACCCTTCCGCGGCCCCCATGGCAGTGCCGACGCACTGACCTGACAAAATACCGATATCGGAGGAGCCCCCTGCCGTTCGGCAGGGGGCTCCTGTTTTTCGGTCATGGCTTGTGGAACGGCCAGCGGCACCGGTCGGTATCAGGCCTCATCCACCAGCTTGTCGATGGCCGCCGCCAGGGCCCTGTCCTTCTGTGTCACGGTGTTCCCGGCGGAATGCGTGCGCAAGGTGATGCTGACCCGGTTCCAGACGTTGCTCCACTCGGGATGGTGGTTCATGGCCTCGGCCAGGAGCGCCACCCGCGTCATGAAGGCGAAGGCCTCGCTGAAATCGCGGAAGGTGAAGTCGCGCCGCAGCGCGTTATCGTTCTCGGTCCACATGGTATACGCCCATGCCGGGCGACGGCATCCGGTTCAACGATGTATGGGAAGTGGGATCAAATGCATCGGCATCGGCGCATTGACATGCCGCACGAGCTTCATCTCATCAACGAGCCGTTGCGCGCCGCAGAGCTTGTCGATGGTGAAGAGCACATAACGGATGTCCACGCTGATGTTGCGGCACTTGTCGGGATCGAAGCGGATATCGCTCATGGTGCTTTCCCAGGTACGGTCGAAATTGATCCCGATGAGTTCTCCGCGCCCATTGAGCACAGGGCTGCCGCTGTTGCCACCCGTGGTGTGCAGCGATGAGGTGAAGCACACGGGCATGCCGGTATCGGTGCCGTAACGTCCGTAGTCCTTGTTCCGGTGCAGTTCCAACAGGCGTGGTGGCAGGTCGAACTCGGCATCACCGGGCACATACTTGGCCACGGCACCGTCCAATGTGGTGAAGGCCGTGTATTCCACACCATCGCGCGGGATGCTGCCTTCCACCTTGCCGTAGCTGAGCCGCAAGGTGCTGTTGGCATCAGGCCAGAAGGTGCGCTCAGGAAAGAGCGCGATCTGCCCTTCCATGTACCGGCGCATGTCCACCGCCAGCCGCTCGTTCAGGTCCGCCAGCGCGGGTTGCACCTTGGTGGCGTGCGTGGACAACAGGGCCTGCACGAGCGTAAAGGCCGGATCCGCCGCGAGCCGCTTGCGTGCTTTCTTCGTGAAGTTCTTCAGCAACGAGGTCATCCTGGCCTGATCGTCGAAGATGGACCGCTCGTAGAGGTCGTCCACGTACGGTCCGGTCGGGGTACGTTGCTCGTCGCCGAGCGCCACCACTTCCGGTGCCGACAGCCCCGGGCTCATGCTGCTCCGATAGATCCTGAACTGCGCCTCGAAAATGTCGCGGTCCACCGCAGGGTCGTACTCCTTGTAAAAGCCCTCGGCAGCCTTGCGCAATCGTTCCAATTCGGCCTGCAGCGCATCCTTGGCGATCAGCGTATCGTAGTCGTTCACGAGGGTGGAAAAACCATTGGCGAATCGCAGGATCTCCGGTCCTGTGCCCAACAACTCCGATATCAGGTCACGCGCGGTGATGTATGGCGGAAGCACCTTGTACAACGCATCAATGGAATCCAATGCGGCCGTGTACCGGGCCGTCCCGTTCTGCGCATCCCGCTTGCGGAACTCGGCCTCGAAGGCACGCTTCTCCTCCACCGCATCCAGTTCCTTGAGGCCCCTTACCTCACCGATCCACTTCTTCCACGCGTTGCTGATGCCCTTCTGTTTGTTGGCGTACTGCAAGCGGGTCTTGTCGCTGGCCAGCATGGCCGCATCGATCACATCGAGACTGGCCCGGCGCATGCGGATGCGGAGCGGGTCGGAGAAGTTCATCACCTGGGCCACCGCCGGACTGGCCAGGTAGCGTTGGGTACTGCCAGGGAATCCGAAGATCATGGCGAAGTCCCCCTCTTTCACCCCATCCAAACTGATCGTGAGGCTCCGCCGGGGTTTGAAGGGCACGTTGTCGGCGGCGTAGGCGGCGGGGCGGTTGTCCTTGCCCGCGTAAATGCGGAACACGCTGAAGTCCCCGGTATGGCGCGGCCACATCCAGTTGTCGGTATCCCCACCGAAGTTGCCGATGGAGCCGGGGGGCGCACCCACCAGTCGTATATCTCGGTATGTTTCACTCACGATCAAGTACCAATTGTTGCCGTAGTTGAACGGCTTGACCACCGCGCTGTACCCATCTTCACTTTTGGCCTCCACGGCCACTTCCGCCGTTGCCAGGTCGATCGCCGCCGTACGTTCGGATTCAGTCATGCCGGGTTTCACCCCGGCCAGCACACGGTCCGTCACATCCTCCATGCGCACGATGAAGGTGGCCGATAGCCCGGGGTTCGGCAGTTCATCAGCCAGGGTTGCCGCCCAGAACCCGTCCTTCAGGTAGTCGTGCTCCAGCGTGCTGTGCCGATGGATCGAACCGAATCCACAATGGTGGTTGGTGAGGATCAGACCCTGCGTACTCACCACTTCGGCCGTGCAACCACCGCCAAAGAGCACCACCGCGTCCTTGATGCTCCCATTGTTCAGGCTGTAGATGTCTTCGGCGCTGATCATCATGCCCTCGGTACGCATGTTCCCTTCGATGGCCTGCAACAAGGTGGGTAGCCACATGCCTTCGTGGGCATGCACGCCAGTGGAACAGACAAGGGCAATGACAGCGGTAGGGTGGCGTAGCAGGTGCTTCCTCATGGGGCTTGTTCGTCGGACAAAGATGGGCGCGTCGCCCCAATAGCCGGAACCCGGCGTTGGGACACCCCGACCTGCGAGCGGCTGTTCGGGCTCATCCGGACCGGATCCTTCGGGTCCTTGAGCGGTACTGGCCGGGTGATCCTAACGCGACCTGCGGACATCTCAGAAATCCCCCGTCATCAGCCATGCGAGCAGGACGGTGATCAGCACGACGAGGAACCTATTCGGGTTCGGATACAGGGGCCTCTTGTGTGCCGATCGCACCACACGGTGGTAGTTGTACCGTACGTGATCCGCATCGGCATGGTGCGCGACCTACGCGTGTATGATCCCCGGCGTGCCAACTTGTGCATCGCGGTCACGTGGCCTCAAGCACGGGACCCGAGGTATTGGCGCATGGATCTGAGGATGCGGTGTACGCGCATCTTGGCGGCATCCTCAGCAATGCCCATGACCTGACCGATCTCCGCGAAGGACGCGCCATCGAAGTACCGCAACTCGATCAACCGGGCCTTGGCTACCGGAAGGCGCGACAAGGCCAGGGTCAGGCGCAACATATCCTCCTCCTGTTCCTCCAAGCCCACCTCGGCACGCAATTCCCGCACTTCGGCCCAGCTCAGGTCCATGACCACCTCTTTTTTCTTGCGCCAGTACATGCGCAATTCGTTCAGCGCGATGCGGTACAGCCAGGCACGCAGGGGCAACCCACGCGGCTCGTACCCGGGCAGGGCGAGAAGGGCTTTCAGGAAGACCTGCTGGGTGAGGTCGGCGGAGAGCTCGCGCTGGTTGGTGCGCCGGTGGATGAAGCGGAAAATGAGCGCGTGGTTGGCGGCATAGAGCGGTGTGAACGCCTGCGGATCCGACTGTGCCTCGCGCAGCACGCGTATCTCCTCATTCGTGTTCATGGCGGAGCCCATCATTCGAATGCCGGTCGTGTCAGGAGTAACGCGTGAACGACGAACCACAGTATCCGTCCGATGAAACCCCGGGGGCCATCGCTCGTTGAAACCGGCCAGCATCCG
>JAFDZE010000071.1:12529-18583 GCA_018267155.1 Bacteroidota bacterium
TTCAGTGTGCATGCCCAAGGTCCGGTGTGGAACTGGGCCCATGGCCTGGATGCGGGGAGCAGCGAGTACGTCAGGGATATCGCCGTGGAGCCCTTGACCGGCAACATGTATGTGGTCGGTGCTTACCAGGCCTCCGCTCCGACCGCGGCACCTTTCGGTCTGCCACCCAGCAACAACGGCTCCCAAGATGCTTTCCTGGTCAAATTCGATCCCAACGGCAACCTGATCTGGAGCAGGACCGTGGGCAGCAGCCAGCCCGACGCCGCGAACGGTGTTGCGGTCGGCCCTTCGGGGCACGTGGTCATCACCGGCTACAACATCGGCAGTATTCCCGCGATGGGCCTCTCCAACGCCGGCAATGCCGATGCTTTCGTGATCACCTTTAATGACTCGGGCACATTCCTCTGGGCCAAAAGCATCAAGGGCAGCCAGAACGACGAGGGCACCGGGGTGGTCTTCGCCGGGGGCAACTTGGTGGCCTACGGCATGTTCGTCAACCAAGGGGTCCTCGGTGGGTTGCCCAACATCATCGGACTGTCAATAGGTCGCCGTTATGCCTACTTGAATGCCTACGACCTCGCCGGCAACCTGTCGTGGTCACTCACGGGTGTATCGAACAGTCATATCCTTTCCGAGCGCATCGCCGCGGATGCGAACAACGTGTATGTGACCGGCCTTACGGAGGGGTCCTCGTTCGCATGGCAGAATCCATCGGGCAACACCTACACAACTACCAGTACGACCAACGCGAACGCCCTCTATGCTTCGGCGGTGAGTCTGGGCGGGACACCGGTGTGGTCGCGATCGATCAACAACCCGGGGGACTCCGATGTGGAATGCAACGGGGTGGCCGTCAACTGCAGCGGTGTGTACATCACCGGCCGCACGCACAACGGGTCGGTGTTCCCCGGTGGTGCCACCCTATCGGCTCCCGGCGCACATGATCATTTCTTCCTGGCCTCCTTGGGGCTTGCCGCAGGTAACACACAATGGATCCGCTCGGCGAAAAGCACCATCGCTCACGGCGTAACAGGTTATGACCTTGTGACGAGCCTCAACCAGCAGATCATGGTGGTCGGCTCCATGGCGGGGGCGGTGACCACCGATGGGGGTGTTGCCATCCCGGGTGCGAACGACGACGACCAGTTCATCTGGCGGTTCTCCCCGGACGGAACCTCCATCTGGTACGACCGCACCGCGAACTCGGGGATCGAGCACCCCATGGCCATTGCTGCGGCCAGTGCAGGTCACTATGTGATCGGTGGTCAGATCTCCGATGGGCTGGTGCTGGGTTCCACCGTGATCCCGAACGGCTCCGGCGATGACCTGTTCGTGGCCGGATTCACCGATCCGAACTACCTCGCCTTCGCCAATGATCCCTCCCGCTTCGCGCAACCAGGGCCTTTCTGCGAAGCCACAGCACCGATCGACCTGAACGCCTTCCTGGTCGACTATGCTTCCGGCGTAGCAAGCAGCCTTTCGGTAAGCGACCCTGGCAATGCCATCAACGCACCCGACAATTCCGGGGCGGTCTTCACAGCGCCCGGTGCCGAACTCGTGCTCGACCTGGGAGACACCATCCAGGCCGGCGAATCGGTGCGCGTATGGTGGCGCAGCCAAACGAACGGGGTTCCGGCGCAGTTGCTCATCTCCTCAAGCCTGGATCAGATCACCTACGGCGCACCGCAGACCTGGTCCACTTCGAGCACTACGTGGAATTCGGTGATATACACCGTTCCCTCCACCGCACGGTTCATCCGCCTTCAACGAGCCGGCTCGGTCAGCTTCACCACCCTGCAAGTGGATGCATTGCGCTACCTGAACAACACGTTGAGCGGCGGCACATGGAGCGGCGGACCGCACGTGACGGCGACAGGGATCTTCACGCCGACCGGTCCGGGAAGCTACCCCGTGAGCTACACGGTCGCTTCAGGCGCATGTACCTACTCGTCCAACAAGATCATCCAGGTGGATCCGAATGCCGTTGGAGGCAGTATCTCCGGTGGGGGCATCTACTGTCCGAGCAGTACCGGGATACTGATCTTGAGCGGACATACCGGCATCGTGCAACGCTGGCAGAGCAGCCCCGACGGCACCCTTTGGACCAATATACCGAACACGACCACCACACTGCCCTGGAGCAGCATCGGCGGCACCTTGCAGTTCCGTGCCCAACTGAAGAGCGGAGCGTGCGGCATGGCGACAAGTTCCGTGGCGACATTGGTCGTTGAGGACACGACCCCACCCGCCGTGGTGTGTCCATCCAGCGACTCGCTCTACACGACAGGCATCTCCTGCGGCGCAACGTACATCGTGCCGACCATCAGCGGGACGGACAATTGCGCGGGCATGATCGTCGGAGGCACCGTACAGGTCACGGTGGCTGGCGGCGGCAGCGTTACGGTTGACGGTGCCGACACAGTGGCCGACGACCCCGTTGACCTCGGAACAGGAAGCGAGGTCGTTCTGCCTCCCGGTGTACATCTCTTCGTCGACACGATCTTCGATGGCAACGGGAACTTCTCCGTGTGCAACTGGTCGATCACGGTGCTGGACACGGTTCCACCCGTGCTCGCCTGCCCACCAGGCACCGTGAGCATCAATGCGGATGCCGCTTCCTGCACCGGCACGATGATCGACCTGCTGGGACTGGTGGCCATCGTAGGGGACAATTGCACCTCCGATGCGGATCTGGTGCTCACCCAGACCCCGGCCATTGGTGCTGTGGTCAGTTCGGGTGATGCGGCCGCCGTGAACCTCGCCGACAGCACGGGGAACAGCACCACCTGCACGTTCTCCATCTCCGTGATCGATGCGGAAGCACCGGTGTTCGACAACTGCCCGTCGCCCTCGAACATGGAGGTCGATCCGCCGCTGGGCGCATGCAGCTACCTGTACGTCTTCCCCACGATCACCAGCACGGACAATTGCGACCCCGACACGGAAACCGGATATCGGACCTTTCTGCTCGAAGCGGGCAACAGCATTTGGCAAGAGGTGACCGGCCAAACGGATCACGCTCTCGCGCCCGGCATCCACCAGCTCTACGAGGTACATGCGGACGATGCCGGTAACAGCGACACTTGCTTCTGGAGTGTGACGGTGCGCGATGACGAAGCACCGGTGATCACGGTCCCTGCGAACATCCTGGTGAGCGCGGAGGCCAATGCGTGCGGTGCCACAGTGAGCTTCGCGGTGGGGGTGAGCGACAATTGCGCGGTGCTGGACACCACCTTCAGTCAGGCCAGCGGCTCCTTCTTCCCTTCTGGCACCACCACGGTGACCGTGGACGCGAACGATATCAACGGCAATGCTGCAACACAGGCTTCGTTCACGGTCACCGTGGAGGATGATACCCCGCCGAGCATCACCTGCCCCGGGAACATCGCACGGAACATCAGCGATCCGATCACCTGTACACACTCGGCAGCATGGCCCCAGCCAACGTTCAGTGACAACTGTTCCAGCGCATCCATCACCCAGACCTCCGGACTTCCCAGCGGAAGCCAGTTCTCCTTGGGCGTGCATCCGATCAGCTACACGGTACAGGACGCTGATGGCAACGTCGCTTCGTGCGCGTTCACGGTGACGATCAATGATATCTCCGCCCCATCCATCGTCTGCCCGCTCTACGACACCCTTCCGATCCCGTTGGGACCCGGCTGTTCAGTGGCATTCCCGGATCTGCGCGATTCGTTGACCGTGACCGATTGCAGCCCTTGGACCAACGCGATGGATCCGCTGCCAGGCACCGTTTTCACGCGAGATACCGTGCTGTACATGACCATGTGGGTGGAGGACAGCGCCGGCAACGGCTTGTCGAACGACCACTGGGTCCACATCATGGACCTTGAGCCTCCGACCATCAACTGCCCTGCGGACATCAACACGAATGCTACCGCTGGGACCTGTGGTGCAACAGTGAACTACGCTGCTCCGGTCGGAATGGACAACTGCTCGAGCCCGATAACGACGCTGAGCATGGGACTCGCCAGCGGATCCCTCTTCCCCATCGGCAGCACCACGGTCAGCTACCACGTGATCGATGCTGCGGGCCTCACGGCCGGTTGCTCCTTCACGGTGACGGTGGAGCCCAGTGTACTGCCCGTATTGAACTATTCTCAATCCAATTTCTGCGAGACCAGCGGTATGCAGTCACCATTGGCCGCGATGCCCATCGGGGGAACGTTCACGTGCGCCACTTGTGCGGCCGGGATCGGCACCGACGGCACCTTCGACGCCAGTGCCATCGGCACCGGTACGCATACGATCAGCTACACGGCACCGAACGGATCGTGCTACGCATCGCCGACCACCTCCACCACGGTGACCATAGAAGCTCAGGCTGATGCTGGTAGCGATCGGTCGGTCGCGGCCTGTGCGGGTGGTCCCCCCTTTCAGCTCATCGATTCACTGGGTGGAAGTCCGGAGGGCGGCGGATCCTGGCATTTCCAAGGCCTGCCCCATCCGGATACATTCGATCCCTCGGACGATGCGGCCGGAGCGTACACCTACCTGATCCCCGGGGGGGCATGCAGTGATGCGGCCGCGGATGTGATCGTGAGCCTGAGCATGGCCATCGATCCGGAGTTCAGTTATGCATCAGGGGTGTTCTGCCTCACGGATGGCCCCCAAGCGCCTGACCAGGTTTCCGGAATCTTCTCCACGGATGATCCCGCGAACCTGATCGTGGACCCGAACAGCGGGGTGATCGACGTAGGCGCTTCACAGCCCGGGACCTATCAGGTGACGCAGACGGTCACTTCGGGCGCATGTATCACGATCCATACCGTGACCGTGGAACTCATCGCCCCCCCTGCCGTGAGCACCGGCAGCTATGGTCCCACCTGCACGAACGGCACCGTTGTCGCCCTCGGAGGCTCGCCTGCCGGTGGTGCGTGGAGTGGCAACGGGGTGATCGGTGGAACATTCGACCCCGCGATCGCAGGTGTCGGCCCGCATACGGTCACCTACACCGTGAGCAATGCCGCTTGCACGGCCAGTGCCACCACCACCATTGCCGTGAACGAGGCTCCAAGTGCTTCGATCAGCTATCCAGGATCCCCATTCTGCAGTAACGACGGCAACCAGGGCATCACCTTCACCGGAACGCCAGGAGGCTCCTTCAGTTCGACCGCTGGCCTCAGCTTGAACAGCAGCACCGGGGAAGTGGACCCAGCTGCCAGCGGTGCAGGCACCTGGACGGTGACGTACGCGATACCTGCCACGGGTGGTTGTGCTGCGTTCAGCACGTCCTGTTCCATCACCATCAACGCCGCACCGGGCGCTTCGTTCAGTTACAACGGGCCGTTCTGCAACAACACCGGCACACAGATGCCCACTTTCACCGGAACCACCGGTGGGATCTTCAGCGCACCCGCTGGATTGGTATTGAACAGCACGACCGGCCAGGTGGATCCTGGAGCGACCACATCATCCGCGTCGGGCACCTTTTACACCGTGACGTACAGTATCGCGGCGCAAGGCGGTTGTGCGTCGTTCAGCACAACGGCCAATGTGATGATCACCCAGTCGCCGTGGGCGGGGACTGACGGATCACTCACGATATGCAGCAATGCGGCCCCTGCGACATTGTTCCCCCTCCTTGGCGGTACTCCAGCCGGTAGTGGCGCCTGGACGAACCCGGTCAATGCCCCGCATTCAGGCACGTACGACCCCTCGGTGGACGGATCCGGCAACTATACCTATACCGTGACCGGAGGACCGGGCTGCGCTGACGACCTCTCCACTGCCCTTGTGACGGAAACACCCGCAACATCCAACACGACCGCGGTCACGGCTTGTGACAGCTACCTATGGCCCGAGACGGGGCTGACCTACACCGCCAACGGCACCTACACCGACCTGAGTGGATGCCATACCGAAGTGCTTCAACTCACCCTGAATTTCCCGGGCACCGCCTGCGATGATGGCGACGCCGAAACCGGAAATGATACCTACGATGGCACCTGTAATTGCATCGGCCTCTTGATCGACTGCGCCGGCGTTCCCGGCGGCACCGCGACCCTGGACAACTGTGGTCAGTGCGTGGGC
>JAFDZE010000072.1:0-1655 GCA_018267155.1 Bacteroidota bacterium
GTACTACTTGCACCTGCGCGATGCGAAGCGGTGGTTGGCGGGGAGCAAGCTGGTGGTGGAGTGAGAGCAGCCGTTCCTCAAATGATCCTGCCGGAAGTCGGAGACTTCCACGAGCTTTGAGCATGGATGCACAGCGCACAAGTGGCCCGCCCGTCAGCGCACATAGCCCCCCGCGCGGAACACTTGCGCGAATTCTGGAACTTGACCTGTCCCGCTTGGCCAATGGCGTGTACCAATTGACCGTGCCTGGAACGGTCGAAGAGGAACGCATCATCGTTACGCATTGACCATCCCCATGAAGCATACGATCGCGCTGGTCTGCTTTGTCCTGCTGTGCGGCCACGTGGCCGCGCAGCAGGTGCAGACCTTCAATGTGGTGCGGCAGAACCTGGTCCAAGGACCTGCACTGGGGCTTTCTGTGAAGGAGGTGCCGGAAGGATACCTGGTCTTTCAGGTACAACGTGGATTGTCTGGAACGCCGCAGGACCCCTTTGTCAGCCTGTTCGACCGGCAGGGCGAACTTGTCTGGGAACACGATTATGTGGTACCCCGGTACGGATTCCTCGGTTATCCCGACCCCGTTTGCCGCACGCCTGATGGCGGCTTCGCTTCGGGCGTGTCCGTGTTCGGCTGGACATCCGATATCGACAGCCTCTTTCTCTGGCGCTTCGATGCACAGGGCGATACGGTCTTCACACGTTTCCTGATGGCCGATAGCACCATGACCATCCGCAAATGCATCCGGACGATGAACGGGGACTTCGTGTTCACCGGTCTGCATCATCCTCCTGTTGAGCAATATCTGTTGCGCACGGACAGCATGGGCAACATCAAGCACTACGCTGGCTTCGCCAACTTTGATGGATATGGAGGAATGGGGCTGGCCGAAGACCCATCAGGCAATTTCTACCTTACCGGTTTTCAGTATAATAGTTCTCACCGTGGCAGTCTGATCAAATGCGACAGCGTGGGTAACCTGTTGTGGACGCGTTTGTACGAGATGGAGAACGGGATATCCGAATGGCTCTCGGCCCTGGTCTTGTCCGACTCGAGCGTGCTTGTTGTTGGTGGAAAAGGAATCAGCTTCGGGAACAGCTCAGCTATCATCTCGCGCTATACATCGAATGGCGAACTCTTGTGGACCGACGATGTTGTCACGGGCATCGGGGGACCTTCCTACATCAACCGTCTCACGGATGCGTTCCAGCGACCTGACGGTACGATCGTGGTGGCCGGGCAGTATGAATGGGAGGGTATCGGTTTCTTCGGGTTTGTTCAAGGCTACAGCATGGCAGGCGATTCCCTCTGGCGGAGATCATTCACCTATTTTACCGGAATAGGCGACGGAGATCATAACATCTGGGATGTGGAGTCCACGAGCGATGGAGGTATGATCCTTACCGGAGAGGCGTACAACCATGCTCAACCTGGCTCGCCTGTGAACATGTGGCTGGTAAAGACCGACAGCCTGGGCTGCGTGGTACCGGGCTGCCAGAACGTGGGCGTGCAGGAGTTCACCATCGATCTGCAAGAGCACCTGGTGGTGAGCCCCAACCCCGCGAGCGATCGGGTGAACGTGCTGCTCACACTACCCGAAACCGGAGAGATCGAAGGCCAGGCACAGGTATTGTTGTTGGATGCCACCGGCCGAACGG
>JAFDZE010000072.1:1799-71400 GCA_018267155.1 Bacteroidota bacterium
GCGGAGCCGAAGGGTGGTGGTGGAATAGCACTGTTGCAGATGGCCCAAGACCTGTCACGCTGAGCTTGCCGAAGCGCTACCATGATCATGTGCATGTGTGTATAGCGCTTCGGCAAGCTCAGCGTGACAGTTCAGGAAGATCCTCAAGGCAGTGTCCAAGCGATAGCGTAGCATTGCTTCAACACTCCCATGCATTGTCAGGGTGAGAACTCCCATGCACTGTCACGCTGAGCCCGCCGAAGCGCTACCAAATTCCGGTACACTGTGTTGCAGCTTGGATCGTATCGGGTTCGTGTTGCAGTGTATAGCGCTTCGGCAGGCTCAGCGTGACAGTTCAGGAGGATCCTCAAGACAGTGTCCAGGCGATAGCGTAGCATTGATCCAACACTCCCTTGTATTGTCAGGGTGGGAACTCCCATGCATTGTCACGCTGAGCCCGCCGAAGCGCCTCTCCAATACCAGTCCGTATCACGATTTGACCGCTCGTTGTTTTCCTGAACCGTGGTTGTACATTTCCACGAGTTTTGATACTCCGGGTCCTGAGCAACATGAACGCACAGTGCGGAGCAGGGACGCTGAGGGAGTACAGAGCGCGTTGGCGCGAACGTGAGGAGTGGATATGGGCCGATGTCGCACGCGCTCGGTCCAGCGTGCATATCTGCTATCTTGCACCACGGCAACGCATGCGTCATGTCCTCCGATCCACTCGACCTGGACCCCGATAACGCCCTGGCCCCGGCCCGTGGACGATTGCTGGTGAGCGGTCCGTACCTCACCGATCCATACTTCCACCGCACGGTGGTCCTGTTGTGCGAGCACGACAAGGAGGGTTCATTCGGTTTCGTGCTGAACCGGTCCCTGGACGTGGATGTGGCGAACATCATGGAGAACATGCCCTCGTTGGAAGGCCGCGTAAGCATCGGGGGGCCTGTGCAGAGCGGCAACCTCTATTACCTGCACACGCTGGGCAAGCGCGTACAGGGCAGCATCCGTGTGGTTGATGGCGTTCACATGGGTGGTGACTTCGAGCAGTTGCGCAGTTTGCTGGCCACCGATCCGAAGCTCGCCGATCACGTGCGCTTCTTCGTAGGATACAGTGGCTGGGGTGCCGATCAACTGGTGAAGGAATTGGATGAGCGTGCCTGGTTGATCGCTCCAGGGCACAAGCGATCGATCATGTCCCCACGCGCCACCGACCTCTGGGGTGACACCTTGCGGAATATGGGCAAGCAGTTCGCACCGCTGGCCAATTTTCCGGACGACCCTTCGTTGAATTAGGCGATGCTCTTCACAAGCAGATCCACCAGATGCAGGGCCATGCGGTGCGTATAACGCTTGGTGCGGTATGCTGCTGCCCATTGCGGCCCGCGCACTGCATTGGTCATGATCAATTCATCGGCCGCCAGCAGGTTCTGTGGATTCAATGAGGTCTCGTACACCTTGATCCCGTTGGTCACCGCCAGATTGATCACCTGCATGCGCATCACCCCACCGATGCAACCATCGCTGAGCGGGGGCGTGTAGAGCACACCATTGCTCACGATGAACACGTTGCCCGAGCCGCTCTCGATGATGTTCCCCTTGTCGTTCTGCAGCAGGCAGTCGTCCAGACCGCGATCCATGCACCACAGACCGGCCATCACGTACAACTGGCCATTCAGCGTCTTCAACGAACTGAGCCGATTCACCTGCTTGCGCATCTCGGGCCAGATATCCGTGACCAGTCCCTCGTGATTCAGGATATAATTGGCCGAAGACAACGGCGTGAGCGCGATCGTATAACCACTGTTATTGCCTTCGGGGCGGTAGTGTCCCGGCGCATCCCTGTACACCGTGAGCCGTATGCGCGCACTGGCATGCCCGCATTCCACCACGAGGCGTTCGATGTGCGCCTTCAGCGTTCGCTCGTTCAGCCCGTCCGGACAGTTGATGCGCAACACCTTCAACGCTTCGGTGAGGCGCGCCCAGTGCGCTCCGATGAAACACGGTTGGCCATTCACCACGCGGATGCTCTCGAAAAGCCCATCACCGTACCGATAGGCGCGGTTGTCCACCGCGATCACCGGTCGGCCCGCAGGGACCAGTTCACCGTTCACCACCAACGCCCCTCCTTCCATCAGATCAGGGATGTCCGGGTCCGCAGTACATCGAGAAGTGGCGAATTGGCTTCCACCAGCACACCACGAACACCCACCGCCGTGGCGGCCTCCACGTCGCGATCACGATCGCCTATCATCACCGAAGCACCGGGATCGATCCCGTACCGCGCCATGGCCCGCTCCAACATCAGCGAGCCCGGCTTACGGCAGAGGCAACGACCTTGCGAGGGATGATGCGGGCAGTAGTACACGGCATCCAGTTGTGTCCCCTCTTCCGCCAGGCATGCACCGATCCATGCGTGCGCCCGCTCCACATCGGCGTGCGTGTACAAACCGAGTGCGATACCGCTCTGGTTCGTGATGATCACGGCCAGGTTCCCTTGGGCCCGTACAGCTTTCACCGCCTCAGCCACGGTGGGCAGCATCTCCAGGTCATCCACGCGCCAGGTGTGCTCGCCACGCTCGCGCACCACCACGCCATCGCGATCCAGAAAAACCGCACGCCTCGTCCTCATGCGAAAGGTCCTGTTACGGCCTGCAGGAATCCTCCAAGCACAGGCGGGTGCATCATCACCGTGAACACGATGCCTACAAGCGCCCCCGCGAAATGCGCGTCGTGCGCGATCCCGTCCCCTCCACGGCGCCCCATGAACCATTCATACCCAAGATAAAGGATACCAAAGATCCAGGCCGGGGCCGGTACGGGCAGGATGAGCAGCATGAGCTTGTCCAACGGGAACATGAGGATCGAGGCGAAGAGGACGGCACTGGTGGCCCCGGAGGCACCTACCGCCCGGTACGAGGGATCCCAGCGGTGCTTATAGTAGCCCGGCAACGAACTGAGCGTGATGCCCGCGAGGTAGAGCACGAGGAACGGGATGGTGCCGCTGTGCCCCGTGAGTTTGGCGTAGCCCTCCTCCACCCTGGGTCCGAACATGAACAGCACGAACATGTTCACGAAGAGGTGCTGCCCATTGCCATGGATGAAGCCGTGGGTGACCAGGCGGGACCAGTCCTGGCGGGTATTGATGACGAAGGGTTCGAAGACCATGCGGTCGAACATCCGGCGATCATTGAACGCACGCATCGAGATGAGCACGGTGATGGCGATGACGACCCAGGTCATGGCGGGAAAGATAACCGCGCGCCTCAGTAGGTATGGTCGCGTACGATCCTCCAGCCGCTCGGGCCATCCGCCCATAAAAGGCTGAAACCACCGCCCAAGGTGTCGGCCGAAGACCGCGCACCTGCCACACCACGGACGAGTTGCCACTTTCCCGTACACCAGGCATGCTCGGGCCCCGCACCGACCACTTCCAGATCACTGAACGTCAGATCGCCCATGGCCGCCTTGTCCGGATAGTGCTTGCGGTAGTTGGCGGTGACCGCGGCCTTGCCACAAGTGGTCCCGCGCGCATTCACGAAGCACACACTGTCGGCGTATCCTTCCATGAAGCCGCCCACATCGCCCCGGTCCCATGCGACTTCCTGATCCGCCATCACCGCCCGGATCGCCGCCTCGTCCTCCGGCCCGAAGACCGGGGTGCCGCAGGAAGTTGCGATGCATACTACGAGAAATGGGAGCCCGTGGCGCATGGTTCAGAGGTTCTCAGGCAGGATCTTCACGCGCAGTTCCGCGTACCGCTGGGGAAACCAGCGCCGAAGGATGGCCACGTGGTAATTGTACGGCTTGTGCTGGTAGAAGCCCGGGGCCTTGCGGTACAGCTCCTTGTTCAGGAAGACGCCCTGCGCATCGCGCGGATTGGCTTTCATGATGGAGTCGTTGGCCAGGATCGTGCTGTCGCGCAGGATCAGCGGGTACGGGAACGGTTCCAGTTCGATCCGCTCCGGCATCACGGCGTAGTTCACCTCTTTGCGGTACGGTGGCATCACCACGTCGCCCACCGACCCGCTGATGCGTTTGTCCACCGAGTTCGACGCGTAACGTGCCAGCCCCGAAAGCTTCCCACGCATCATGCGCAGCACCGCACTGCGGGCCAGGCTCCGCGTATCGTAGCCTTCCTGACCACCGATGATGCCATCGAGTGTGGCCGCGGAAAAGATGGGGTGGTCCAGAAAGGACATCGGCATGCCCGGCACGGGGTCGGCCGGATTGATGATGCTGAAGCTCGTACCCGTTTCGCAGTATGCATTCCTGTACGTTCCCGCGAAGGCCGCGTTGCCCACCATGGGGTTGGCGAAGGCGTACGTGGTGAACCGTGTCTTCCCCGGAAGCCGGCCCGATGGCAGGTTCTCCAGATAGGCGCGCAGCAAGAGGGCCAGTGCCCCGCCCTGACTGTGGCCGGTGATCGTCACATCATCCACGCCCTGTTCGTGCAACGCTCGCACCTGATCCAGCACGTCCGCAGCGATGAAGGAGATACCCAGGGCATATCCGGCATGCACCGCCGCAGCGGTATCATCGGCGAAACGGTAAACGAACGGCTCGCCATCCACCGTGATCGTGCCCTCGGCCGGGATCATGGCGGCGTGCATGTTCTCCATCCAGCTGAGCGGATCGGCCGTGGACCCACGGATCTCGATGACGCCCATGCTCCCGTGGCGGAACACCTGGAACAGATTGTCCATTCCGCGCGGTTCCGATACGTACACGCGCTCATACCCGGCGGGCAGGATCGCCGCATCGGAACCGTACAGGTCCTGGAAGGTGTGCGTGGCGCACAGGGCGCTCAGATCGGCGGCCAGGGCGGGATCGAAGCCGGGAGCACCGGGCGTGGCCAGGGCCGGGGATCCGGACAGGGCGAGGGCACAGGCCGTGCTCAAGGACAGGATGGTGGTGCGCATGCGGTCCGTTGGATGATGGAACAACGCGCCAAGAAAAGCAAACCGTGTGCTGGAACGCATCGGGCGTGCGCATGATCATGAACGACCGGACGTGTCCACCCTGCGGCCATGCGGTCCGGGAACCCGATCCGCAACCCTGTGGAACCAAAAAAAGAAGGGGCCGCCCCGATCAGGACGGCCCCTTCGCACAGGTCACTTGATGCTGGATCAGGCCTCTTCGCTCTGGTCGTCGGCCTCCTCTTTCTTGGCCTTGGACTTGGCTTTGCCACCTTCGCCGGCCTGCATCTGGTTCTTCAGGTCGCTCAGCACGCTGAGGTCGCCCAAGGTGGATTTCTCCACCTTGTCGTTCACGCTCTTCACGCTGGCGCTGTGGTCGCCGCCCTCATCGCCGGAGCCTTTGCGGCCACGCTTGGCGGATGCGGGTGCGCTCTCGATCACGTCATCGCCCTCTTCGAAGGTGCGCGTATGGCTGAGGGCGATCCGGCGATGCTCGGAGCTGAACTCGAGCACGACGAACGGCAGCTTCTCTTCGAGACCGGCCTTGCTGCCGTCGGCTTTCTTCAGGTGCTTCAACGTCACGGTGCCTTCAACACCGTACGGCAGGGCCACGGTGAAGCTGCTGCCGTTGCGTCCCACGATGGTGCCCTCGTGCGTGCTGCCGGGCGTGAACACGCTGGCGAATACTTCCCAGGGGTTCTCTTCCACTTGCTTGTGACCGAGGCTGAGGCGGCGGTTGTCCTTGTCCACCTCCAACACCTGCACCTCCACCTCGTCGCCGATCTTGCAGAAATCGCTCGGGTGCTTGATGCGCTTGGTCCAGCTCAGGTCGCTGATGTGGATAAGCCCGTCCACGCCTTCCTCCAGCTCGGCGAAGATGCCGAAGTGGGTGAAGTTGCGCACCTTGGCCGTGTGGCGGCTGCCCACCGGGTACTTGAACTCGATGTCGGCCCAGGGATCAGGCTGCAGCTGCTTCATGCCGAGGCTCATCTTGCGCTCCTCGCGATCGATGTTGAGGATCTGCACATCGATCTCCTGGCCTTCCTTGAGGAAGTCCTTCGGGCTGCGCAGATGCTGGCTCCAGCTCATTTCGCTCACGTGCAGCAGGCCCTCCACGCCGGCGGCCACTTCCACGAACGCGCCGTAATCGGTGATCACCATCACCTTGCCCTTCACCTTGTCGCCCACGTTCATATCGGCGCTCAGGGCGTCCCACGGATGCGCGCTCAGTTGCTTCAGGCCCAAGGCGATGCGGCGCTTCTCGTCGTCGAAGTCGAGGATGACGACGTTGATCTTCTCGTCGAGCTTCACGATCTCTTCCGGGTGGCTTACGCGGCCCCAACTCAGGTCGGTGATGTGGATCAGGCCGTCCACACCGCCCAGGTCGACGAATACGCCGTAACTGGTAATGTTCTTGACGGTACCCTCCAGCACCTGGCCTTTCTCCAGGCCACCGATGATCTGCTTCTTCTGGGCCTCGAGTTCGGCTTCGATCAGGGCCTTGTGCGAGACCACCACGTTCTTGAACTCCTGGTTGATCTTCACCACCTTGAACTCCATGTTCTTGCCCACGAACTGGTCGTAGTCGCGGATCGGCTTCACATCGATCTGGCTGCCGGGCAGGAAGGCCTCGATCCCGAACACGTCCACGATCAGGCCGCCTTTCGTACGGCACTTCACGAAGCCGGTGATGATCTCGTTGGTCTCGAGCGCATGGTTCACCTTGCCCCAGGCATTGTGTACCCGGGCCGTCTTGTGGCTGATCACCATCTGACCGCCCTTGTCCTCCTGCTTCTCGATGTACACCTCCACCTGATCGCCCAGCTTCAGGTCCGGCTTGTAGCGGAATTCGCTCAGGGGAACGACGCCCTCGGACTTGTAGTTGATGTTGATGACGACCTCTTTCTTGTTCATGCCGACAACGGTGCCCATGAGCACCTCTTTCTCGGCAATGCTGGTGAGGCTCTCCTCGTACGCCTTCTCCATCCGCTCGCGATCGCTGGCGGAAATGGACTTCTTGTCATCCTCCAGTGTGGCCCAATCGAAATCGGCGGGCGGTTCGGCGAAGGTGACCTTGGTTTGTTCTGCTGACATTCAGCTTTCGACTTGTATCCCGGTTCCCGATGTTTCGGGGCAGCGCTGACCGGAAGGGGTTGTTGTTGGCCCGCTGTGCTGCCCAGCGGACGTTCCCGAAAAATTCGGGGGCGCGAATGTACGTGTTCCTGTTCGATCCACAAGCGCTTCGGCGCTGAAGATCAGGCCGATCGGCATCCGTACTCCTCGCCCTCCCCATGGGTCAATGGATCAAGGTTCCCGCCGCCTTCGTACCGCGAACGGCCTGGTGACCGCACATGGCCGCATCGGCCACCTCTACTTTCGCCCCGCCCCATGCGTGCCCTGCTCGCCCTCAACCCCTATTTCCGCCGCTATTGGGGACGCATGGCGCTGGGCATCTTGTTCACCGCGCTCAGCAGCTTGTTCCAGATCTTCCAGCCGCAGGTGGTGCGCGAGGCCTTCGACCTCATCGGTACAAGCCTCGCTCTACGCGATCAACCGCTGGACCACGGGCACTTGGACGTTCCTGCCGAGATCAACAGTTGGGTCGGTTGGACCGGTATCGACCTGGACGCCCGGCTCAACGGAGCTGCCACTGATGAGGACAGGCGTACCAATGTGCGCTGGTTCGTCGCGTTCTATGCCCTGCTGTTCGTGGCTTTCACGCTGCTTCAAGGCTTCTTCATGTTCCTCATGCGCCAGACGATCATCGTGGTGAGCCGCCTGATCGAATACGACCTGAAGAACGACATTTTCGCCCACTATCAGCGGCTGGACCGCGGCTTCTACAAGGGCCACAGCACGGGGGACCTGATGAACCGCATCAGCGAGGACGTGGGCAAGGTGCGCATGTACATCGGTCCGGCCATCATGTACATCCTGGGCATGGTGGTGCTGAGCGTGATGATCGTGTGGGTGATGGTCGGGGTGAATGTGAAGCTCACCCTGTGGGTGCTGGCACCACTCCCCCTGATGAGCATCGCCATTTATTACGTGAGCGACCTCATGAACAAGCGCGGCCTGGCGGTGCAGGCCCAGCAGAGCGTACTCAGCAGCCTAGCGCAGGAGAGCTTCAGCGGGATCCGGGTGATCAAGTCCTTCGCCCGGGAGAAGTTGGTCTTCGGGCGCTTCCGCGATGCGGCGCACACTTATCGGGAACGAAGCCTGGACCAGGCCCGGGTGGACGCCATCTTCATGCCGGTGATCATGTTGCTGATCGGCCTGAGCACCGTACTGACCATTTTCGTGGGGGGGCTCATGGTGATCGATGGCAACAGTTCGGTCACGGTGGGCAACATCGCCGAGTTCACCATTTACGTGAACAAGCTGACCTGGCCCTTCGCCAGCCTGGGTTGGATCACCTCGCAGGTGCAGCAGGCCGCAGCCAGCATGCAACGCATCAACGAGTTCCTCGGTACGGCCCCCGTCATCAACCCCGGCCCGGTGAAGTCCAGCACCATCCGGGGAGAGATCACCTTCGAGCAGGTCTCCCTCACCTACCCTGAGACCGGGATCGAGGCACTGAAGGACGTGAGCTTCACCGTTCCCGTGGGCGGCACGCTGGCCATCACAGGCCGTACCGGGTGCGGCAAGACCACCATCGCGGGACTCATCGGGCGTTTGCACGACCCTACCACCGGCCGTGTGCTCATCGATGGTATTCCGATCCGGGAATACGACCTCGGCACGCTGCGTCGCCAGGTAGGTCAGGTGCCGCAGGATGTCTTCCTGTTCAGCGATACGATCGACCGGAACATCGCTTTCGGGCTTCACGAGGAACTGTCGGCAACCGAACGCGAGACACGGATCCGCGCGGCCGCCGCCACCGCACATGTCCACCAGAACATCATGGACTTTCCCAACGGGTACGGGACCATCTTGGGTGAACGGGGCGTCACCCTGAGCGGTGGCCAAAAGCAACGAGTGAGCATTGCCAGGGCCGTGGTGGGCGAGCCGCGCATCCTGGTATTCGACGACCCGCTCAGTGCGGTGGACACGGCCACGGAGGCGGCCATATTGAACTCCCTGGAAACGGTGATGGAAGGCCGCACTACCGTGATCATCAGCCATCGGATCAGCGCTGTGCAACGGGCCGACCGGGTGCTCGTGCTGGAGGATGGACGCATCGCCGAGCAGGGTACCCATGCCGAACTTCTTGCGATGAGGGGCTTGTACGCCACCCTGCACGAGGAGCAGTTGTTGGAGGAGCAGCGGATCTGAGGCTCTCTGGCCCCCTTGGTACCGGGCGCACATTGGGGGATGGCGCGGACCTATCGAAAGACCTGGCACCCGTCCATTGGTCCCCCGTTCGGATCGCCCAATGGCCTCCGATGCATGGTCTCCCGATGAGCCACTCGACCCGGTCTGACAGGCCCAGCCCGATCTCCGGACGATCACGACGGGGCTGCCGATCCTGACCGGAGTGCTCATCCATCAAGCCTTGTACCGTGGGATCGCACCACGTTCCGGAGCGAGCGCTGAGCACAGGAGTATGGCGCTTCGGCGGGTTCAGCGTGACAGTGGGGACAAGCGTGTCCAGGACCACTGCTCTTGAAATCTCTCCATGAACTGTCACGCTGAGCCCGCCGACTGCGCCTATGCGTAGCCGCTCCGGCGATGCGAGGAGCGCTACCACAAACCGATATCGTTTACGAATACCCGATCCTCAGCTCGTTCAGTCCGCTGGCCTGCAGCGTGGGATCTCACCACGTTCCGGAGCGAGCGCTGAGATCAAAAAAAAGGAACGCCCGGTGTTCGTCCGGGCGTTCCTGAAGGATCGTGCTCTACTCAGTGCGCCACCTGCAACTGTTCGGTCTTCGACCAGTCGTCGGTGTACAGGCGTACGGCATAGGTCCCGTTCGCCAGAACGCCCAGGTCAAAGCGCTCGGTCCGGGCCGCATTGGCGCTGAAGCGCTCGCTCATCACCAGGCGACCGGTCATGTCCAGCACATCCATGCTCACCAGACCTGTGAGCCCATCGGCGGTGCGCACGTACAACTCCCCGGTCGTGGGATTGGGGAACATGGCGAAGTGGTCCACCGTGAACTCGTTCTCTCCCACCAATCCGCAACTCACGCTCCAGTATAGCGCCGGGGTGGCCTGTCCGGTGGCGCATGAGCCAGCTTGGCTGCTGATCACCAGCACGGTAAGGGCGTTGGCCGGATTGCTGCTCGAAATGGACAGACCTCCGATCTGCCCACCCTGGTTGCCCATGTACACGATCTGCGCCGTGGTATCCAACCCGTTGTACACTTGGATGTAGTCGTTGACCAGAAGCTGCCCGTACTCGAAGGTGACCGTGATGGGGTCCGAGGTACCACTGGCGTACACGAACCATGCGGTATCCGCATTGGAGTAGCAATACTCCTGGCCCACGGCATCGCATGCGAGGGTGACACAGCTATCGGGCGCCAAGAAATACGCAGGGCTCACCTGTTTGCACAAGGGGGTGTTCACGCTCTGCACGACCACATTCCCCGTTGCGCCCAAGGGGAAGGGTCCAACCGTGTACGTCCCGGTATGAACACCTGTAAGGGTGTCGCCATTGAAGGTATTGCGGATGAGGAGATCCGTGGTGTTCTGGCCGAGGTCGGTCACATTCACATCAACCGAGAATCCATTGTGGATGCAATCGGGCACCATTTCGAAGGTGGCCGTGGGCGGGGTGCAGTCCAGGCAGTACACGTTCCAGATCCACTCGGTCATGCTACCGCTGGAACAAGAGATGCTCGGGTCAGAACTCATTTCCATGTAGATCGAGTCGCCAATGCTGACCACGGTGGTATCCGTGAGGTTGGTCGTTAAGAAACCGTTCGTCCAGAGCAGGGTTCCCGTGTTGTCCGATCCATCGTAGATGGACAGATGATCCCACGAGGCACTCTCGATGGTTCCTTGCAGGAACTGGATCACCAGTGGCGCGCCGCTCGTGCTGGTGTACAGCCAGTGGTGGAAATCGCTGAGTTGATAGCAGTAGCTGTCCTCGTAGATCACGGAGTCCGCGCAATCGATGATGATCGGGCAGAATGCATTCTCCAGGACACCGAGGTTCACGTTGCACAGGGAGTTGGAGTCGTTCACCAAGGTGAGCGTGACCGGTGTGCCAACGGGGAAGGGACCGGCGGTGTACGTGCCCGGCGCGGTGATCACCGTGGGAGGCAGGCCGACGTCGTTCGTCAGGTCCACCGAGGGGTCGTTGCCCATCGCGGTCACATCCACCGACACGGACCAGATCTGCGCATCGCAATCGGTGGTGATCTCCCCGACCGTGGCCGTAACGGGAGAACAGTCCAGGCAATCCACCGTCCACTGCCACATGGTCTGGTTCCCGGTCGCACAGGACACGCTGCCGTCGGAACTCATCACCATATAAATGGAACCACTCGGCGCGATCAGTGGCGGCAGGGTGGACAGGTCTGTACCACCGAACGTGTTCGTGAAGAGCAGGTTCCCCGTATTGTCCGTGCCGTCGTAGATGTCCAGATGGTCGAAACTCACGCTTTCGATGGTGCCCGCGCTGAAATCCAGCGCCAGGGGCAGGCCCTCGTTGTCCTGGTACAGCCATTGGTGCGAATCGCTGTTCAAATAGCAGTAACTCTGATCCAGGGCCGGGTTGGCACAAGGGATGATCAACGGGCAGAAGGCGTTCTCGAACACCCCCAGATCCACGTTGCAGAGCGCGTTGGCATCGTTCACCACGGTGAGGGTGATCGGAACCCCCACCGGGAAAGGACCTGCGGTGTACGAACCCGGCGCACTCACCACGGTAGGCGGATAGCCCTGATCGTTCGCGATCTCCACTTGTGGATCGGTCCCGAGGTCGGAGATCTCCACGGAGATCGAGAAGATCTGTCCGTCGCAATCGGTGGTCACCTGGCCGGCCGTGGCCGTGGGCGGCACACAATCGAGGCAGCCCACCACGTAATCCCACGGCAGCGCGCTGCCATCGGAACAACTGGTGAACTGGGTGGAGGTCAGTTTGAGCGTGAGTGCGAAGTCGGGGTTGGAGGAGGTGAAGAACATCCCGCTGAGGTCACCATTGGTGCCCGTTCCCTGATAGATGATCGGGGCTTGATCATTCAAGCCATCGTAAATGGTGAGCAGGTCCCCATCGAACTGGTAGATGCCACCGCTGTTGAACTGGAGGCGCACCGGGAACCCGTTGTTCCCCTGGAAGATCTGGATGAAGGTCTCGGAATTTCCGTAGCAGTATGAATACTGATCCGGACCACAACTGATGATCGGACAGGGGTAGTTGGTCAGCGGGCCCGAGCTCACGTTGCACAGGGAGTTGAGTTCATTCTCCAGAACCACCGTTACCGTGGTTCCTTGTGCGAAGGGACCCACGGTGTAGGAGCCCGTTGCGGTGGCCGTTACCACCGGCGCACCGCCCGTGTTGGTGATGTCGATCGACGGATCGGATCCCATGGCGGTAACATCCACCACCACATTGAAGATCCCAAGTGCGCAGTCCAGATCGACAGCGAACGTGGCCTGTGGCTGTACGCAGTCCAGACAGCCCACCTGCCATGCCCAGGAAGTGAAACTGCCCGTGGAGCACGATACGCTGGCATCCGAACTCATCTGCATGAAGATGTTCGGGCCGGTGCTGATGGCCAGCACACCTGTGAGGTCCTGCGTGCTGAAGACACCCGCGTGTGTGAACAGGATCGGGTATGAGTTGTCGGGACCATCGTAGATCGTGAGGTGGTCCCAGTTGTCGCTTTCGATCTGGCCTGCACTGAAAATAAGCGCCAGTGAGGTGGTCCCATCAGAACTCGTGTACAGCCAGCTCTGCGAATCGCTGGGGCCATAGCAATAGGTCTCATCCAGCGGTGGCGCACCACAGGTGATGATGTTCTCCCCCGGGGGCGCTGCCGGTGGTGCCAGCGGAACGGGCAAGGGCACCAGGGCCATGGCCTTGAGGGTGAGCAGGGTGGAGCCTATCGCGGCCAAGCGTAACGTACGGACGTTCATGCGGTGATCGGTTTTCGGTGCGAGCCGTGTACTGGGCTAGACCGGGCGAATGTAGTCAGCCGCACCGATCGCCCACTGGCCTTGATCGGGTCCAGTTATGAAGGCTGAGCCGGTACGTTTCAGTGCCGCAATTCCACCGCTGTCACCACGGACCGCGTGGTGGTGGATAATCGCAGCGCGTACCGTCCATCGGCCAGCCCGCCCAGGTCCAGCAGCATCGCTCCGCCTGCATGGGGCAACGATCGTGTTTCCTGCACCTTTCGACCGGCCGGGTCGAACACCTCGGCCCGCACCACCTCGATGCCCGGCCATGGCACCATGACCTGGACCATACCGGTGCTGGGATTCGGGAAGAGCCCAACGGCCGTTCCACCCGCCAGGTCCAGCCCGGTGAATCCACAGCCGACCGACCAGTGCAGTGCGGGGGTCGCCTCCCCCGTGGCGCAAGAACCCGTTCCGTCGCTCACGACCTGAACCAGCAACGCATTGTCCGGGTTGTTGCTCGTGAGGGAATACCCCGAAATGTCGCCACCGAAATTCCCCGCGTACACCAGTTGGGCGTCGGTGGTCAGTCCGTTGAAGACGCGGATCTGGTCCCCGGGCAGCAGTTGCCCACTGTTGAAGAAGATGGTCACCGGGACGCTCTCGCCACTCGTGTAGATGAACCAGACCGTGTCCGCATCGGCGTAACAATGCTCCACCTGCAGCAGGTCGCAAGCCGTGATCACACAGGCCGCAGCGGGCAATGCGAGCTGCTCACTCACCGTACTGCAGAACGGATTGGATCCATTGATCACCGACACCTGCACCCCGACGCCCATGGGAATGGGACCGATGACCGTGTTGCCCAAGCCGATGCCGCTGAGCGTGTCCCCGCTCCATGAGTCGGTGATGAGCACGTCGTCCCCTGAACCCAGGCCGGTCACGTTCACATCAACGTTGTACCGGTTGTGCGGACAATCGGCGACCGTTCCGAACGTGGCCTGCGGATCCGTGCAACTGATGCAGCCCACCGTCCACACCCAGGGCGTCATGGCCCCACTGGCGCAGGACACACTGTAGTCCGAGGTCATCCGCATGTAGAGCACGTTGCCCGTGCCTGCCACGGTGAGCCCGGCCAGTTGTTCGGTGCTGTTGAGCACGTGATCGTACAACACCGGGGCGGCCTGATCGGGGCCGTCGTAGATGGTCAGATGGTCGTACGCCGCGTTCTCGATGGTGCCCGCGGAGAACACGATTCCCAGCGGTGATGCGCCCGAACTCTGGTAGAGCCATTGTTCGGTATCGTATTCCCCGTAGCAGTATGTATGTTCCTGCAGCGGGGCCTCACAATCCACGGGCGTGGCGCACACGGTGCCCAGGAAGGTACCCAGCGGCGCGGCACAAAGGACGTTCTCGGCGTTCATTACCCCAAGGGCAACGGGGACGCCCGCGAGGAACGGACCTGCCATGTACGAGCCCGCAGCCGTCACCTCCACTGGTGGAAGACCCGCATCGTTGGTGATCAGCACCGTGTCCGCGGAACCCATATCCATGAGGTTGACCGGGACCGTGAAGCTCTGCGCGTCGCAATCGATCGCCACATCCCCGGCCGTGGCCGTGGCCGTTTCGCAATCCAGGCAGTCCACCGTCCACACCCAGGATGTCATACTACCACTGGCACACGATACGCTGAGGTCGGAGGTCATGCGCATGAACAAGGACGTGCCTGTGCCCATCACCGTGAGGCCTGCCAATTGTTCGGTACCACCAAGCACGTGGTCGTACAATATCGGCGCCGCCTGATCGGTACCGTCGTGGATCGTCAAATGGTCGTACGCGGCGTTCTCGATGGTACCTGCCGAGAATACGATACCCAGCGGGGCCGGGCCCGAACTCTGGTAAAGCCACTCTTCGGTATCGTACTCGCCGTAACAATAGGTCTGTTCCAATGGCGGCTCCTCGCAATCCACGATCGTGGCGCACATGGTGTTGATGAAGGATCCCAGGGATACGGAACAAAGGGTATTCTCCCCGTTCTCAAGCACGAGTGCCACAGGCGTTCCTATGGGGAAAGGTCCGGCCGTGTACACACCCGTTCCGTTCACGTCCGTGGGTGGCAAACCCGCATCATTCGTGATCTGCAGCGCTTCGGCGGAACCCATGTCGGTCACGTTCACAAGCACCGAGAATCCCTGCGCTCCACAATCGGTCTCCACCTCCCCCACTGTTGCGGAGGCCGGTTCACAGTCCAGGCAGCCCACGGTATAGTTCCATTCCGGGGTCAACCCGCCATCGGTGCAACTGAAACTGCTGTTCGACGTGAAACGGATGGTGAGCGCGTGGTCGGGATTGGTGGACGTTACGGTGATCCCGGTGAGGTCCCCGTTGTTGCCGATGCCCGAGAAGAGCACTGGATCCTGCGGTGTGAAGCCGTCGTGGATGGTGAGCGGATCATTGCCCGTGTTGGTCACCATGCCGCTGGTGAAGGTGATCCGCAACGGATAGCCCTGATCGCCTTGGAAGGTCTGTATGAGATACGCGTTGTTCGGGTAGCAGTAGGTGTAGGTCTCGGGGCCGCAGCCCACGATCGCGCATCCACCATTGGTCAGGTCGTTCATCGCCACGTTGCAGCCCGGATTCCCCGCGTGCATCACCACCAGATCAACGATCGCGCCGAACGGGAAAGGCCCGATGCTGTACGTGCCGGTCTGCAAGCCCCCGAGGTTGCTGGGGGCGCCATTGTTCACCGTCCAGTTCAATCCGACGGAAGGCGCATCGCCCAGGCTCTGCACCTCCACCTCCACACTGAACTGCTGGGCCCCGCAATCGTTGATGATGCTGGTGGAGGCCACAGGGGGATCGCAACCCGGGTTCGACATCAGGACCGTTGAAGCATGGCATACCTGCGCGGTGTTGCACAGGCTGTCGGTGTTCCAATGGGCGAAAAGATCCTGTGCGGTGGTCGCCTCCACGGTCAGGGGCGAGTCCCCCTGCCCCACCACCGGTCCATCGTACGCGCCTTCGCGCACGGTCACCCAACCACCACCTCCGTAAATAAAGGTGTACGAGGCACTCGGGATGATCCCGGTCACCACCGCGAACTCCGTTTGCCAGCAACAGGTATGGATGGTGGTTGTTTGTCCTCCGGTGAGCGGCGTGATGGCGTTGGCGGGGTATTGTGATGTGTTGAGGCATTGTGCGTTCAACTGTGCGGAGAGCAGGATGAGCGCGATCGTCGCCAGCATGTGCTTTGGCATGTGTTGCATGGGCTTGTAGATGGTCGTGGGGGTCGGTGAATGGACTCCGGGAGGAAGGGCCAAGGTGCCCGAATATCGGTGGATAAGCGATCGGTGGCTCAGTGTTCCTGCTGATACGCCCGCTGGACCGCGTACATCCCGGGTTTCCAATGGCCTTCGTAGTCGATGAGGCTCCAGCTCGGACCGGGCCAGCAATCGTTCAACTGCCAGAAGAGCGTACCCATGCAACGCGGTCGCGCACCCAGGTGCGCCTCAATGGCCATGCGGTACGCCCGGGCCTGCACTTCCTGGCTGGCCCGGATGAACGCACCCAGGGTCCTCGGCTCCACGCCCAACTCCCGCTTGATCGCGTCAATGATCGGCTTGTCGGTCTTGTAACTGCGCTGCAGACGCTTCATCGTTGGCGATCCCAGGTATAATTCTGATGGGGGGTTGTACCGGGCGAGCAAAGCGCTGTCCGGGTAGCTCTGGAATCCGTACTCACTCACGAAGCGCCCCACGTTGTTCGCGAACGAGGAGAAGGCACTGTCGCCGTGCCACACGCCCCAATAGTGCAGGTCGCCCCGGGTGAGGCCCTCGGCATTGCCCCAATTGCTCAGCGGTGAGGTGGGTGTGTACAAGGGGGATCGGAAGAACGGCGACAGGTATCCGTTCCGGGCATTGAACAGTTCCGTGGATGCGTTCGCCACGCTGATCGAATCGGCCCCATGCAGATGGTAGCGCTCCTGCCACCCCCAGTTCTTCCACGCCACGTCGAGTTCGTTGTTGCCACACCAGATGGCGAGCGACGGGTGCCTCAGCAGGCGATGCTGCTGTTGGAACGCTTCCTGTTCAGCATTCTCCATGAAGGACTTCGAACCTGGCGGAAGTTGGGCGTACATATGGTCCTGCCATACCAGGATCCCCGCCGTGTCGCACGCATCGAAGAACGCATCCGGTGGATAGATGCCACCGGCCCATACGCGCACCATGTTCATCCCGGCCTCACACATGTGCTTGACCAGTTCCACCCACTTCCTGTCCGCGTCCAGCGAAGGCACCATGTGCGGTGGAACGATGTTGCAACCCTTCATGAACACGTTCTTGCCATTCACCTTGAACGCGAAGGCCTGACCATCGGCGTCCCGCGTGGTGTCGAACTCCACGGTACGGATACCGATGCGCATTTCATGTACGCTGCGGACCGTATCGTCGCACGTCAAACGGGTGCGCACCCGGTACAGGGGTTGTTCGCCAGAACCACGCGGATCCCATCGCTTGGGCCGCTTGATCCTGAAGGTGACCCCATCCAGGTGGCCGGAACAATTGAGCACCGCAGGCCGCTCGCTGTCCGGTTCCCACAGTTGCACCGTGGTTCCGCACTTGGAGTCCAACTCACCGACCGCTCCATCGCTATCAACCACCACCTTCAGGTGTACCGTATTCCCATGATCGAACTGGGTGGGAACCACCTGCCTGATCCTCCCGACACTCCACCCCCGCAACTCCACCCCCTGCCAGATCCCGCTCGTGACCAGCCTCGGGCAGAAATCCCAGCCGAATTGATACGCCGCCTTCCGGATGTACGGGCTCACCCCGCTGGGATCGTTGTCGTGGGGCAACTGGATCCCGTACGCATCGCGCAGCTTCGCTCCTTCTCTGATCGGGCTGCGGAAGATCACCCTCAACTCGTTGGGGCCCTCACGCAGCAGATCCTTCACCTCCCATTCCCACGTACGGAACATGTTGTTCGCCCGGCCCACCAGGGAGTCGTTCAGGTAGACCTCGGCGAAGGTGTCGAGCCCTTTGAACACCAGATCGAGGTGCCCGTGACGCAGCAGGGTGTCCGCAACGAGGATCGTCCGCCGATACTCCCAATCCTCGTTCTCGATCCACTGCACACTGTCGATGTTGCTCCCCCGGTAGAAGTCGGGGATCAGTCCATGGCGCAGCAGGTCGGTCTGCACCACACCGGGCACCTCCGCATCATACCACCGGTCCTTCCCCACCTGCTGGAATCTCCACCCGTTGTTCAACGGGACCAGGACCTCCTGGGCGTGGAGGACGCAGGCCATGCAACATACGACCGTGATCAGCAGGATCGCTCGTTGCATGCGTGCCGAAAGGGGCCAGGATGCACGGTGCCCGCGCACCGGCTGATCCGTACACCGGAGCCTCGTGGTACTCATCGCAGACCCGCTTTCACCAACGCATTCATCACCCCTTCGATCTTCGCCGTATCGGGCTCCACCGCGAAGTTCACACCGGCATGTTCGGCACTCATGGCCACACCGGCATGCTCCAGCAGTGCAGGCCGTTGGGCGGAAAAATGTACCTCCCGCACACCGGTGCGTTCCACCAGTTCCACCACGTTGCCCGGGTTGATGCCCGCGCCCGCGGCAATGGTGATCCGCTCCCCCGCCCCTTCCACCAGGCGCTTCAGCATCGCCGCTCCGTCCAGCGCACGCGTTGCGCCACCCGAGGTGAGCACACGTGCCGCACCGAAGCCGATGCATTGCTCCAAGGCGGCGGGCATGTCCGCGGCATGATCGATCGCGCGGTGAAAGGTGAGTTCGCGTCCGTTGAGCGTAGCGCGTACGAGGTCCATCAATTCCGCATCGGCCTGGCCATCGGCACGCAAGGCCCCTGCAACAATGCCCGCGGTATCGTCGGCTACCGCGAGCAGCAAGGCATCCCGAAGGATGATCTGCCGCTCGTCGGTGGTATACCGGAAGCCGCCGGGGGAAGGCCGCACCAGCACTCGGCTCCACGTACCGGTACCCTTCGATCGCTCACGGACCAAACTCACGAGTCCGGGTCCGGGCGTGAGCCCGCCAGCAGCCAGCCAGGTGCAGACCTCAACACTATCGGCACCGGCGTTCATGGCCGCCATTGCTTCATCCACCGAGGTGATACAAACCTCCACCCGTACGCGCATGGGGGCAAGGTAGCTGTCGCGATCGCGAACCCCTCGGACAGGGTATGGCTATCCGTTCTTGAAGCCGGGGCTCCGGAACCGGCCGATCGCCCTTACCAAAAAGGTCCGTCCAACGGTTCGGCCGCGTGCGCCATATTTGCACCCCGTTCGCGGGCATGTTGACATCCTGGGGCGATAGCTCAGCTGGCCAGAGCGCCGCGTTCGCAATGCGGAGGTCGAGGGTTCGACTCCCTTTCGCTCCACCCCGAAGAAGCCCCGGCGAACCGGGGCTTTCTTTCTTCAGTCCCTGATCAGCGCACCGATCCCTTCGCCATGACCGTCCTCCTCCTCTGCGCCGCCCTCGGGTGCGATCAAACGCCGCCCATCGCCGTGGATACGACCTCTCCGGCGGTCGAGCTCGTCAACCCGTTCATCGGCACCGGCGGACATGGCCACACGTTTCCGGGAGCTTGCGTGCCGAACGGCCTGGTGCAGCTGAGCCCGGACACCCGGCCCGAAGGATACCTCGACTGGGACGGCTGCAGTGGATACCACAATAGTGATAGCCTTATTTACGGGTTCAGCCATACGCACCTGAGCGGCACCGGTGTGGCCGACCTGTGCGACGTGCTGCTGATGCCCATGGTGGACAAGCTCGACCTCGACCCCGCCAAGTACCGATCCCCGTTCCGGAAGAGCACCGAACACGCCCATGCCGGGTACTACACCGTGCAACTGGACGGACCCGAGGTACGCGCCGAACTGACCGCGACCCAACGCACCGGCGTACACCGCTACACCTTCCCGCCCGAGGTTTCCGCACGCCTGGTGCTGGACCTCGTGCATCGCGACAAGCTCATCGCGGGCTACGCCGAACCGATCAACGCCCGGGAGATCGTGGGCGAGCGCCGAAGTTCCTCGTGGGCACGCGACCAACACCTGTTCTTCTGCATCCGCTTCAGTCACCCCATGCGCAGCGGTGAGCACGGCTTCTTCTGGAACAGCCTCTCCAACGACACCGTGGCCCCGTTGCGCCGTGCGCAGAAAGCCGTGGTGAACTTCGGGAAGCTGGACGCACCGCTCGTGGTGACGGTGGGTATCAGCGCCGTGAGCATCGAAGGGGCCAGGAAGAACCTGGAGGCCGAAGTCCCCGACCAGGATTTTGATGCGGTACGCAAGCGGGCCGAAGCAGCCTGGAACACGAAACTGAACAAGATCCAGGTATCCGGTGGCACGGCAGCTCAGCGGCGTACTTTTTACTCCGCACTGTACCACAGCTACGTGGCACCGTACATCTTCAACGATGTGGACGGGCAATACCGGGGCATGGACGGCCAGGTACACCATGCGGACCACAACGTGTACACCGTGTTCAGCCTGTGGGACACCTTCCGCGCGCTGCATCCGCTGATGGCCGTGCTCGAACCGGACATGACGCGGGACATGGTCAGGACCTTTCTCCTGCACTACCAACAAGGAGGGAGACTTCCGGTGTGGGAACTGTGGGGTAACGAGACCGACTGCATGATCGGCTACCACAGCGTGAGCGTGATCGCCGATGCCTATTTGAAGGGCATCCGTGGCTTCGACGAGAAGCTGGCGTTGGAGGCCATGCTGGCCAGTGCCGACGCGGATCATTTCGGTCTGGACGCCTACCGGAAGCGAGGCTACATCAGCAGCGAGGACGCGCCGGAGAGCGTGAGCCGCACGCTGGAATACGCCTACGACGACTGGTGCATCGCCCGTTTCGCCGAGGCCACGGGGCATGCTGACGTGGCCGAGCGGTTCCTGGTGCGCAGCCGCAACTGGCAGAACCTCCTCGACCCGGACACGAAGTTCTTCCGCGCGCGGCGCAACGGCGGCTTGGTGGAGCCCTTCGACCCCTACGAGGTGAACTTCCACTACACCGAGGCCAATGCCTGGCAATACAGCCTGTTCGTACCGCACGACATGGATCGTTTCATCCAGCTACTGGGCGGCACCACCGGGTTCACGCGCCGACTCGATGCCTTGTTCGAGGCCAGGACCACCACCACGGGACGCGACCAGGTGGACATCGCCGGGCTGATCGGGCAGTACGCTCATGGCAACGAGCCCAGCCATTCGTTCGCCTACCTGTACACCCGGTCGAGCACACCCGACCTCACCGCACCCTACGTATCGCGCATCATGAACGACCTCTACCACGATGCGCCCGATGGCCTCAGCGGCAACGAGGACTGCGGACAGATGAGCGCATGGTACGTCTGGAGCGCGCTGGGCCTCTACCCCGCCCTGCCCGGCTCCCCCGAGCTGGTCTTCGGCATCCCCCTCTTCGACTCGGTCGCTGTGGCGCTGCCCAACGGCAAGTCCTTGCGCATAAACTCCTTTGCCTCCGGTAACAGCCGTACGCACGTGGAACGCCTCACCTGGAACGGGCGGGAGCGCCCGATCACGGCCACTTTGGGCCATGCCGAATTGAGCAACGGCGGCACCCTGCGCTTTGAACTGGGCCCACGCGCCGTGGACCAGCCCATAGCTGTTCCGAGCGACGAGGTGCGTATGCTGCCGCCACCGGTGCCCATCATACAGGCTCCGCGTGCGGCGTTCACGGACAGCATGACCGTTGCCATCTCAGCGATACCGGGGCCATGGGAGGTGCATTGCGCCGCGGGTGACGCCCTCTTGGGACCTTGTCCGCCACGGATGACGCTGCATGAGGCTGGCCGCATCACCGCAGTGGCGAAGGCCTTGGCGGGCGGTACCGGCCCGGACGTGACCGCCA
Source organism: Bacteroidota bacterium (assembly GCA_018267155.1). Taxonomy (GTDB): domain Bacteria; phylum Bacteroidota; class Bacteroidia; order Flavobacteriales_F; family PHOS-HE28; genus PHOS-HE28. Next base: position 23,628 of record JAFDZE010000072.1, read on the forward strand.
CCTTCACCCGTGTGGAGAGCGGGCGTACGATCGCGCTGGAGAGCGCCTACGCCCCGCAATACGCCGCCGGTGGCCAAGGCGCACTGGTGGACGGCCTGCGCGGTGGCAACGACTACCGCACCGGCGAATGGCAGGGCTACCACGGTGTTGACCTGCTGGCCACCGTGGACCTCGGCACCGTGAAGCGCCTGAAGCGTGCCGGCCTGTCCGTGCTACAGGATCAACGCTCCTGGATCTGGTACCCGAAGGAAGTGACCTTCGCGTGGAGCACCAACGGCCGCACCTGGAGCAGCACCACCGTACTGAATGCCGTTGATCCCCGGACCGAAGGTGTGCTGACCACCGAGATGTGGTCGGAGGCCATCGGCAAGAAAGCGCGTTATGTGAAGGTGATCGCCAAGAGCGTCGGCCCCTGCCCGGACTGGCATCAGGGCAAGGGTGGCGAAACGTGGATCTTCGCCGACGAAGTGCTGCTGGAAACGGAGTAGTGCGGCTACGCGAACAGGTCCAGCTGCCCTTCCGCTGGTCGCCGGAACAGATCGGTGCGCAACGGAGGAATGCTCCTTTCGGCGAAGGATCGCTTATGGGACAGGCGGAACAATTGCCGCACCGTGTTGGCGAATTCCCCTTCGCCCCGCATCCGCCTACCGAACACGCTATCGCTCATGGATCCTCCATGCATGGCGCTCACCTGCGCGATCACCTTGGCGGCCCGATCGGGGAAGTGCTCGTACACCCAGTTGTCGAAGATCGGCTTTACCGCGCCGTTCATGCGCACAACCGTGTAGTTGGCCCCCAGCGCACCGGCTTCGGCCGCCGCTTGTAGCAGGGCGGGTACCTCGTGCTCGTTCAATGCCGGAATGATCGGTGCCACCATCACTTCCGTGGGAACACCTGCCTTCGTCAATTCTCCGATCACACGCACACGGTTCGCTCCGGTGCTGGTACGCGGCTCCAATACCCTCCGCAGCTCCTCGTTCAGCGTGGTTAGGCTGATGGCCACGGTGACCAGTCCCAGGCCCGCCATTTCCTTCAAAATATCCAGATCACGCAGGATCAATGCATTCTTGGTGATCATGCCCACGGGCTGGCGGAACTCCAGGCATACGGCGAGCATGGCCCGCGTGATGCCCTCCTTGCGCTCCACGGGCTGGTAGCAATCGGTGTTGCCGCTGAACATGATGGGTGCAGGGGTCCACTTGCGGTCCTGAAGGGTGCGCCGCAACACCTCGGGCGCGCTGCGCTTGACGATGATCACCCGTTCGAAATCGAGGCCCGCACCGTAGCCCCAGTACTCGTGCGTGGGCCGGGCGTAACAGTAGGCACAGCCATGCTCACATCCTTGGTATGGATTCATACTCAAGGTGAATGGCAGATCCGGGGAGTCCACCTTGTTGACGATCGTCCTCGGATGCTCAACCACGTACCGCGTGCGCCGATCCTCCTCCTCCACTTCGTCGATCCCTTCCCAATGAACCACGCCGTAGCTGTGCTTCAGGAAGCGGTTGGCCACCTGCACGGCCGCACCACGCCCCTTGATGGGTTTCCCGTCGATCGGCATGCGCATAATGTAGCGCAGGACAGTGGAATGCCGAGCTTGGCGGCTTCAGCGCGACGCCATGCTCGGCTTCAGGCGCGCGAGGGCGTGCGCGGTGAACAGCCTTGCTCCAGGACCGTTCAAATGGCTGCTGTCCGCGTACAGGTCATCCGGCCAGGAACGGTCGTACCCGTCGCAATAGTACTGGCCACGTGCGGTGATCAGTCCACGCACTTTGGCGATGTGCCGATTGATCGCGTCAATGGCCTCGGGCGTGCGGATGCCATCGCGGTAAGGCGGTGTCACATAGATCAGGTCGATCCCCATGGCGCGCAGCCCGGAGGCCAGGCGGTCGAGCGCGTCGTAGTGTTTCTGTGCAAGGTCGTCGGTCGCCGGAACAGGCCGCACCCAACGCTCCGCAAGGATCCGCTCCTTGGGCACATCAAGAGCGACACCTCCGTGCGCATCCATGAGCAAGCACTCGTAGTTGGCACGGTCGGTGAACCGCAAGCGGTTGCTCTCCATCTGCCGCAGGTAGTACACGAACTCCGGATGTGTCAGGTACGAGACCAGCCCGGGTCCCTTCTCAACCAGTTCCAGCACGGGGCCAAGGCGCATTTTCGAACGCTCCAGCGAGAGGGAGAAATCGCGCAGGTTGCCCGCGATCACGATGGTGCGGGGATGGTACCGTTCGGCGAAGGCGTGCGCCAACGTGCAGGTCTGGGACATATCAAGCCCCCAGGCGCCGAGGTTGAAATACCGCTTTGCGCCCAGCCGTGCGACCACCTCGTCGGAAGACAGGTTGTTCAAGGCCATCGAGGAGCCGAAAGCCAGCACGTCGGGATGGTTCGTGGCCGACCAGTCCTGGCGAGCGAACGCGGCGAACTTCTCATTCACGGCAACGTTGTTCGTTACGCGTGGTGCCGGGAAATACCGCGCATAGAAGCCGCAATACACCGCAAGCATCACCACCACGGGCAGGCTGTATTTCAAGCATCGAAGGGCGAAACGGAAGGGCATCACGGGTCAGAACTGGAAATATATGAACTCACCTCCCCCCAGCGGGGCCATCAGGATCATCAATGCGATCAGGCCGTAGTACAGCGTGTACCGCACCGGGCGTGTGGCCCGCCCGTCCAACTGCAGACCGTGCTGGCGATCCCGGTTGATCCATTCGATGACGAGCATGATCAGGATACCCGACACGCTGAATACCAGATCGCGAACATGGGTAAATTGGGGCGGGGAGAACAACGAGGCGGAGAAGACCTTTTTGAAGACCTCCATGGCATCGGTCATGTTCTCGGCACGGAAGAACACCCGGGTGAAGGTGGCCAGTGCGAAGGTGACGAGCATACGGAGCAGTTCATCGCGGGTGGGCAGGATTCGGCCCTCGGCGATCGGCCCGGTGAACCGCCGGTTGGCCCCTGTGAGGATGAGCGGGATGAAGAACGCCGCGTTGATGGCGCCCCACGCGATGAAGGTCCAGTTGGCACCATGCCAGAATCCGCTCACCAGGAAGATGATGATCGTATTGCGCAACACCATCCACTTGCCGCCGCGGCTGCCGCCCAACGGGATGTAGAGGTAATCCCTGAACCAGGTGTTGAGGCTCATGTGCCAGCGCCGCCAGTACTCGCCCATGTCGCGGCTGAAATACGGATAGGCGAAGTTGCGCATGAGGGTGAATCCGAAGAGCCGGGCGCAGCCGAGGGCCATGTCCGAATACCCCGAGAAGTCGCAGTAGATCTGGAAGGAGAAGAAAATGGTGGCCAGCACCAGTGTGGCGCCGTTGTGGCCCGTGGGGTCATCGTACGCGGGATCCACCAGGAAACCACAGTTGTCGGCCACGACCACCTTTTTGAACAGGCCCCAAAGGATCTGCCGCAGGCCATCCTGCGCATGGGCCAGGTCGAAGGTCCTCGGGTTCTCGAACTGCTTGACCATGTTGCGGGCCCGTTCGATCGGCCCGGCGAGCAACTGGGGGAAAAAGCTGACGAACGCGAAAAATACCAGCGGATCGCGCGTGGCCGGAAGCTGCCTGCGGTACACATCGATGGTGTAACTCAAGCTTTGAAAGGTATAAAAACTGATGCCCACCGGGAGGATGATGCCCAGGGTACGCAGACCAAGCGGCCTCCCCAGCAAGGTGAATCCATCGTTGAACGCGGTGATGAAGAAGTCGCAGTACTTGAAGAAGCCGAGCAACCCGAGGTTGGCCGCCAGGCTGATGCCGAGCAGCAGCTTGCGCCGTGCCGTGGCCTGCTCGCGCTGCAGTCCCAATGCGACCAGGAAATCCACCCCTGATGTGAAGAGCAGCAGACCGAGGTAACGCCAGTCCCACCAACCATAGAACACACAGCCTGCCAGGATCAGGAAGGCGTTCTGACCCCGGATACGACCCGGCCCGATCAGCCAGTACCCGAGAAAGACCAGCGGCAGGAAGACCGCGAAATCGATCGAATTGAACAGCATGCGGAACTACAAGGATCCGGCGCTACGGAATGGGCCGTTGATACCGTGGAAGCGGAATATCCACGCTCCGGTGTTCACTCGACCGTGCGGGCCGTGGCCTGTGCACCAGCGGGTATGGTCCTGCATTCGCGTACATCATAGGTGCTGTTCAGGGCAAAACGGGCCTTGCCCACCCCATTCTTCGGGGAGGTGGCCCACTCCAACGGTCCTGGACGCTCCGTTGTTACTCCACGGATCCGTGCATGAACCACTGTGGAGGTCGTCATCCGGGATCATCGATCCATGCGCACCTTTGTGTCGGCCCAGTGTATCGTCCTGACCCGTTCCGCGTACAAGCGTCCTCTTCTCACCACACACCATCTGCATGAGCACCCCGACCTTCCTCAAGTGGCTTCACGAAGTTGAACTGAAGGACATCCCGACCGTGGGCGGCAAAAACGCCAGCCTCGGCGAGATGATCCAGCACCTGGGCAAGCTCGGCGTTCAGGTGCCGGGAGGCTTCGTGGTCACCGTGGCCAGTTACGAGGCCTTCATCGCGCACAATGAACTGGACCAGAAGATCCACGATATCGTGGCCGGGTTGGATACCGATGATGTGGAGAACATCCGACGCACCGGCCTGGCCGTGCGCACACTTATCAAGAACGGGAAGTTCCCCGAGGAGATCTGGAAGGGCATCATGGCCCGGTACGACGAGCTGAGCCAGAAATACGGCCAGGATGCCACCGATGTGGCCGTGCGCAGCAGTGCCACCGCCGAGGACCTCCCCGACGCCAGCTTCGCTGGGCAGCAGGAGACCTTCCTGAACATCCGGGGCCACCAGGACCTGATCAGTGCCGTGCGCAACTGTTTCGCCTCGCTGTGGACCGATCGCGCCATCGTGTACCGCCAGAGCCTGGGTTACGACCACTTCAATGTGGGGATCAGCGTGGGTGTGCAGAAGATGGTACGCTCCGATCTGGGCGCCAGCGGCGTGGCCTTCAGCCTGGATACCGAAAGCGGTTTCCGGGACGTGGTACTCATCAACGGCAGCTACGGCCTGGGCGAAATGGTCGTGCAGGGCGCCGTGAGTCCCGATGAGTTCCTGGTCTTCAAGCCCACCCTGGCCGAGGGCTACAGCGCCATCATCGAGAAGAAGATCGGCAACAAGGACCGCAAGATGATCTACGGTGTGGAGCCCGGCAAGCCCACGCTCACCATCCCCACCGAGCGCGCCATGCGCAACCGCTTCTGCATCTCCGACGACCAGGCCCTGGAGATCGCACGCGGCGTGACGGCCATTGAAAAATACTACTCCGCCAAAAAGGGCCACTGGTGCCCCATGGACGTGGAGTGGGCGGTGGACGGCCTGAGCAAGCAGCTCTTCATCGTGCAGGCCCGGCCCGAGACGATCCACAGCCGCAAAGCCACCGATCGCGTGGTGGAGTACCGGCTGGACGCCGCATCCATGTCCGGAGGCGCATCGCCCGAGGTGATCGCCAAGGGTGTGGCCATCGGCGACAAGGTGGGTGCTGGCAAGGTGCGCATCCTCTTCAGCCTGGACGGGCGGGGTGGCGGTACCGACGGCAAGGACTTCCAACAGGGTGACGTGCTGGTGACCGACATGACCGATCCCGATTGGGAGCCGATCATGAAGAAGGCCAGCGCAATCATCACCAACAAGGGCGGCCGCACCTGCCATGCCGCCATCGTGGCCCGCGAAATGGGCGTGCCGGCCATCGTGGGGTGCGGCAACGCAACCGACCTGCTCGATACCGGGATGGAGGTAACGGCCAGCTGCTGCGAGGGCGATACCGGCGTGATCTACAAGGGGATCGTCCCCTTCACGCGCGAGGAGACCATGCTGAACGACCTGCCCGAGGTGCGCACGCCGATCATGCTCAACGTGGCCAGCCCCGACCTGGCCTTCAAGTTCGCCGCCCTGCCGAATGCCGGTGTGGGCCTGGCCCGCGAGGAATTCCTCATCAACAACTACATCCAGGCCCACCCCCTGGCCCTCCTGCAGCACAAGGAACTGGGCGATGTGGCCCTCAGCGGCAAGATCAGCTACCTGATCAACGGGTACGAGGACGAGGAGACCTTCTTCGTCAAGCGCCTCAGCTACGGCATCGCCAAGATCGCCGCCGCCTTCCACCCCAACAAGGTGATCGTGCGCTTCAGCGATTTCAAGAGCAACGAGTACAAGAACCTCCTGGGCGGCGAGCATTTCGAACCCGATGAGGAGAACCCCATGATCGGCTGGCGCGGCGCATCGCGCTACTACAGCGATGCGTACAAGGAGGCCTTCGGGCTGGAGTGCAAGGCCCTGCGCCGCGTGCGCGAGAAGATGGGGCTGAAGAACGTGGTGGTGATGGTGCCCTTCTGCCGAACGGTGGAGGAACTCAAAAAGGTAATGGCGGTGATGAAGGAATACGGTCTGGAGCGCGGCAAGGAAGGCCTCGAACTCTACCTGATGGCCGAGATCCCCAGCAACATCATCCTGGCCGAGGAGTTCGCCCAGTACATCGACGGCTTCTCCATCGGCAGCAACGACCTTACCCAGCTCACCCTCGGGCTCGATCGCGACAGCGCGCTCGTGAGCCACATCTACGACGAGCGCAACGAGGCCGTGAAGGGCATGATCCGTTCGCTCATCAGCTCGGCCAAACGCACCGGCACCAAGGTGGGCATCTGCGGCCAGGGCCCCAGCGACTTCCCCGATTTCGCGCAATTCCTCGTGGAACTCGGGATCGATACCATCAGTGTCACACCCGACAGCCTGCTGAAAACGCGCCGGGCCATCGCTGAAGTGGAGAAGACCATCACAGCGAAGGGCAGCAAGGCCAGGATCCAGGCGAACTGAGCGGGGACCGGGCGGAGGCCCGTACCAAGTGGCCGATCCCGCGGATCACGGTGATCGGGGTCCGGCGAAGCGCCCCGGGGCCGTGGGTGTGCGGCTTCGTTACATTCGGCGCCCACGCAGCTTCGACACATGCGATCATTCCTCGTGACCACGGTAGCGGCCCTCGCACTGGCCGCCACCGCCAGCGCCCAGCCCTACCGCTTCGGTTGCCACTACTTCCGCAACGCATCGTACCATCCGCATCGGCCACAACTGATCGGCGTCCGCGAAGGCATCCTCGACGTGATCGCGCGCAGCGACACCTTCGATATCCTGCACTACGACATCGCACTGGACATCACCGATGTGGGCGGACACACGATCAAGGCGGCGACCGGCGTGACATATACCGCACTGGTGGCCGATGCGCCCCTCCGACTGGACCTGATCGATGCGCTCACCGTGGATTCGGTCACCTCATCCGGCGGTCCACTGCCCTTTACCCATGCGGACAGCCTGCTCACGATCGTCCTGGGCCCCACGGCCATCGGGGATACGGGCACCATAACGGTACACTATCACGGCATACCCGGATATGATACCGATTGGGGCGGCTTCCGATACCAGAACGGGTACATTTACAACCTCGGCATCGGTCTAAGCACCATCCCGCCCAACTTCGGCAAGGTCTGGTACCCGTGCTTCGACAGCTTTGTTGAACGTGCCACCTATGCATACCACGTGAAAAGCGCAGGCACCTACCGGGCGCACTGTCAGGGCCAGTTCCTGGGTGAGACCCAACTCGGCGGCGATACGGTGGTGCGTTCCTTCGCCCTGGACCACGCGATCCCCACGCACATCTCGGCCATAGCGGCGGCCAACTACGCGGACAGTAACTGGACGCACACCGGCGCGTACGGCGACATTCCCGTGCGCCTCACGGCGAAGCCCGCGGCCCTCGCCGGCATGGTGAGCAAGTTCGCCAGCCTGGGCGATGCCATCGACTGCTACGAATTCTGGTACGGCCCGTACCCGTACGACCGTGTGGGCTACGCGCTCACCACCGACGGTGCGTTGGAGATCGCCGAGAACATCGCCTATCCGGACTTCATGCCCGAGCAATCGCTGTTCGACAACCGCGGTCTGTTCGGCCACGAACTGGGCCACCATTGGTGGGGCGACAACGTGACCCCGCGCATCCACAATCACATGTGGCTGAAGGAAGGGCCGGCCGAGTACAGCGGGCATCTGCTGGAGGAATGGGCCTTCGGGCACGATGCCTTCGTGGATGTGGTGAAGGACAACATGAAGTACGTCCTGGAAGAGGCGCATCTGCAGGACGGCGGCTTCCAGGCACTGAGCCCCATGCCCGACGAGCACATCTATGGGCTGCATACCTATTACAAGGGAGCGGCTGTCATGCACAACCTGCGCGGCTACCTCGGCGATACGCTTTTCCGCCAGGGCATGAGCGCCGTGCAACTGGATCTCGCACTGAGCGCGATGGACCCGGCGGGTTTCCAGGCAGCGCTCGAAGCCTCCACCGGAGCGGACCTGAGCGACTTCTTCACCGACCAGGTCTTCACTCCAGGATTCTCGGTATTTACCGTCCAGGCCATGCAGAGCCAGCCACAGGGCAACGACCATCAGGTGGACCTGACCCTGCGCCAACGCCTGCGCGGCACCACCGGTATGCACCATAACGTCCCGCTCGACATCACACTGATCTCCGCCACCGGCGAGAGACAGGAGTACAACGCCACGGCGACCGGGGAGTACACCACCGTCCAACTCACCAGCCCCTTCGAACCCGCGATGGCGGTGCTGAACGGACACAACCGGTTGAACCAGGCCCGCATGGATCACGAATTCACGGCCGTGCCCGGCGTGAACTTCGCCAGTGCGCTGCCGTACGTGGACTTCCGTGTGGACGATATCGATCTGGTGGACAGCACGCTCATCCGGGTGGAGCACATCTGGGCCGGCGCCGGGAACGACCCCAAGGAGTGGGGCATCTTCGAAGTGAGCGATGCGCACTACTGGATCGTGGACGGCCTGTGGCCCGCTGGCACCGCGCTGAACGGCCGCGTGTACTACCACGCCCATACCGATGAGCTGGACGAGGACCTTTATGGGGCCTCCGAAGCCGATGCCATACTGGTTTACCGGGAGAACGCCGAGACTCCCTGGCGCCTGTGTCCGGATGTCACCCTCGTCCTCGGCAACCTTACGGACGGGAGCGGCAACATGAAGATCGATACCCTGCGGAAAGGCCAGTACGCGTTCGCGAAAGGCAACGTCATCATCGGTATGGAGGAAACCGACAGCAGACCCCTGGATCTCGGGATCGTTCCAGATCCGGCCGATGATCACATCCGTGTTCGTGGCCGGTACGAGGGGGCGGCAACGCTCTTCTTCGATGTCCTCGACATGGATGGCGGCCTGGTGCAACGCACCACCGTGGCGGTGGCGAACACGTTCGACCGCAACGTTCCCGTGGCCACACTTCCGGCGGGCAGCTACCTGTTGCGCGCTCATGATGGCAAGGGTGGCCTGATCGGTACCGGCCGCTTCAGCGTGATGCACTGAGATCCCGGGCGATCGACAGGTATCCGATCACCCAGTATGGGTATGACCATACGGGTCGACCGGTGATGAGGCGACAGGGAAGAACGGTCGATCAACCGGGCATGGCCAGGTACAGGAGCGGACGGATGTGAAGGTGTCCAAAGATCCCTGCATCTCTCTGGCCTCGTTGAACTCCCCTGCCCGGGTGCGGCTATCGCTCGCCGACCGGGCAAGGGACGTCCTGCCCTTCCTGTCTTGGAGGGTAACCTTGGTTGCCCGCGATCCGTAGGAGCCGAAGACATGAAGAAAACGCATACCCCCATCTACCGGCGTTGGAGCACCGTGATCAGCGCGGCCGCTCTCTCCACCATCGCGTTCGGCGATCCCGCTGAACTCCCTGCACACTCCATGTACGATATGGCGCCGCCGGTCCAGTTGATCAGCTTCACCGTCACCCAGGATCAACAGTTCGTCCGCTTGGATTGGGTGACCGCCTCCGAATGGAACAACGTCAAATTCGTACTGGAGCGCTCCACCGATGGTGAGGCCTTCGGAACGATCGGCATCGTGCTGGGTGCGGGGAACAGCAGCCAGATGATCACCTACAAGTGGCTCGATCGCACACCTCCCGATGGCGTAGTGCAATACCGCCTCCAACAGATCGATGGCGATGGCCAGTCCACCTACTCGCCCGTGGCCACGATCGACATGGGCACGGGGCCGGATCCCGTGGTCTCCCCCAATCCCATCGCCGCTGACCAGTTCACCTTGAACAACGTGGCCATTGGCAGCCAACTGGAGATCCGCACCATGAACGGCGCGCTCGTGCGCTTCCTCACCGCCACTTCCAGCACGGTAAAGTACGGCGATCTGGAACCGGGCACGTATCTTCTGCGCATCACGGATCCTGAGACCGGTGCGGTGAAGCTGACACGCTTCGTGCGGCAGTAGATCATCACACTTGAGCTTCCGGAAGGGGTCGTCTCGAAAGAGGCGACCTCTTTCTTGTTCGTGCCCTCCGCTTCGTTCATACAGATCCCAGGAGCCGCCTACCTGCAACACTCACAAAGCTGTGCTATAGAGTCGGCACGATCTCGTTCTGGGACACCCTTAGGCCAGTTGATCCGAGAACAGTAAGAGATCCGTCAGCTGCGATCAAAACCAAATAATGCCGCCCCTTTAAGAGGCGACAGCCCTGGCACCCCGGTCCGGCGCACCGCATGGTGCATGTTGATCTGGAAGCCCGGACCGGCGGCGTTAACGCGCTGTCTTTGCGCTGGCCATTGATCACTGTAATAGAGGTACAGTTCCCGGTTGAGGCGGGTGCTCACGGCCGGAGCCACCGAACACGGTGGATCCGGGATCCGCTGGTGGAAGCGAAGGGGCCTGAGAGTCAAAGGGCGGGTCACCCTTTTCCCGGGTACACCTTTTTCACCGCTTCGTGACGGCTGCTCACCTGCAGCTTGTCATACACGTTCCGGATGTGGACCTTGATGGTACCTGTGGCGCATCCCATGCGCTCGGCGATCTCCTTGTACATGAGTCCTTGGGCCAGGCCGTCGATGAGTTCCTTTTCTCGCGGAGTGAGGTCGTGGTCGGCGATCCTTTCGCGGGTCCTGCTCTGAAAGGAGTCCACGACCAGCCGTGCTATGGCGGGGCTCATGGGTGAGCCACCTTCCACAAGCTGGTGGATCGCTTCCACCAGCTGCCTCGCACCGGTGTTCTTCAGCAGGTAGCCGCTCGCCCCTGCGCACAAGGCCTGGAAGATGTACGCCGGGTTCTCGAAGACAGTGGTGATAAGGAAGAGCGAGGAAGCCCGCATCGGTTTGGCCTCTGCCACGCACTCGATACCGTTGCGGCCCGGCATCCCAATGTCCATGAGCACCACGTCCGCTTCGATCGTGGGCCAGGCCTTCAGGAAATCTTCGCCATTGGCGAAGCTTCCGGCCACGAACAGACCCGGTTCCTTCTGCAGGATCAGTCGGGTGAGGTCACGGATCTCCGCATCGTCCTCCACGATGATGATGCGGGTCCGTCTCGCTTCGGCCATCGCTCGCAAGTTATCGCGGACCCGGTCCCGGGCGTCCCCTGGCGGAGATCACGGTGCCCTTCCCCATTGCGCTCTCCAGCCGCCAGTCTCCACCATGCCGTTCGATCCGTGCGCGCATGTTGTGCAACCCGTTCCCACCGCCTTGGGCCGTGCCCGGGATGAAACCGGCACCATCATCGGCGATGACCAGTTCGAAGTACGGGCCATCGAGCATCAGTCGCACACGAACGTTCGTCGCATGGGCGTACTTCAGTATGTTGTTGAATGCCTCGTTCACCACCAGGTGCATATCGCGACGCAGGTCCGGTTCCATCAAATCATCCGGTCTGGCGCACGAAAGGTCCAGGTCGAAAGCAATGCCATTGTCACCCAGCAAGCGGTGGCCGAGTTCCCGAACATGGTCCAGCATTCCCTGGTTCGTGTCGCGGGCGGGATCCACGGCCCACACGATGTCGCTCATATTCTGGCTGACGAATCTGGCGTGTTGGCCGATCCGTGAAATGGCGTGCCGTGTCTCGGAGAGCTGGTCCGCATCGTTGGCAAGGGCCACATCACTTAAAAGGCGGATCTTGGTGAGGGTGGCCCCGATCTCGTCGTGGATGTCACGAGCGATCCGCGTGCGCACCTGCTCGGCCTCGCGTTGCTTCTCGCTGGCCACCAGTTGTGCCTGCGCGAGTTGGATCTGCTCGTTCTTCCTGTGCAGTTCATCGGCGTATCGGCTCTTGGAGCGGAACGAACGGTACAACACGAAGGCCAGTGCGAAGGCCAATGAACCGATCGCAACGGCTGCCCGTTTCTGGGAGCGCTCACGTATCGATGCGGCCCGTGCCAGGGCGATGGTCTTTTCGTGCTGGAAGTCACTGTGCGCCTTCTCCGTGGCCCGGACCTTCTCGATATCCATGTCCTTATCGTGCGCCGCTATGGCCGCTTGTTGATCCGCGTACGCTTGGTGCATGTGGCCGACCTGCACATGTGCGAGCGATCGCAGGAGCAGCAGATGGAGCTGCACGTTATGGTCCTCGATCTCCTCGGCCAATACAAGCGCACTGTCCATCAAATGCGTGGCTTCAAGGGATCTGCCCGCGCCGAGCAGCAGCCGCGACTCACCGGCCACCCATCTGGTGTACGCCATCGGGTCCTTGAGCGCCGGGAGGAAACGGCGCGTGGACCTTTGCATCGAGTCCGCTTCCGCCCACCTCCCGGCCTTGTGCAGGGCTTCCCCCATGTTGATGTACGTGTTGACCAGATGGTGGTCGTTGTCCTGTCCGATGTACAGTTGAGCGGCCCGTCCATACCAGTACAATGCACTGTCGGTGGAACCGATGTTGCCGTGGATCACACCCAACTCGTGGTATGCATTGGCGATGTCAGGTCCGGGGGGAAGTGTATCGAGTACGGTTATCGCGCGCCGTACCATGGCCAGTGCGCCCTGCTGATCGTCGATCTCCCGCAACGCGAAACCCTGGTAGGACAAGGCAGCGCCCATATCCTTGGCTATGTGCAGCTTCTCCGCGTAACGGAACATCTGCTGGAAGGCCACGATGGCCGAATCGAAACGGGAAGCCGAGTACCAACTCATGCCGCGGACGCGGCAGAGCTGCACAAGCCAGAACTCCTTGCGCGGATCGGGGTGACCGACCCGCAAGCACTGAGCCGAGCCGCGATCCCCGTACGCCCGCGCACTGTCCAGATCCCCCTCGAAATAGAAGCTCCTGGCCAGATAGTAGCATGCCTTCGCGTAGCTGGTGTCATCCGCCGCGTGGCCCAAGATGGTACGCAGGCTGTCGATGTCCGACCGTTGCGCCCTGACGAACGGGGCCAGAAGGATCATGCACGCCGCGATGAGTGAACGCGCGATGGCGAGGGCGCACGAACCGCATGTCTCGCTGTTGCCTTTCATTCCTTTTCGACGTGATCAATGTATCGCACCATGTGCATCCACGCATGTGCCCTTCCCGGGGGTGGAGCTGATCCGGAAGCTGCCGCCATGGCGTTGCGCGCGATCGCGCATGTTGCGCAGGCCATTGCCCCCACCGGCTGTCCGGGAAGGATCGAATCCGGCACCGTCGTCCTGTATTCTCAAGGTAAAATGATGTGTGTTTAGCAGTATGGACAGCTTCACGTTCCCTGCTCGGGCGTACTTGAGGATGTTGTTCAGCGCTTCATTGATGAGCAGGTGGATGTCGCGACGCAGTTCGGGCTCCAGTACCGCCGAGCCCAAAGTGCAGGTCAGGTCGAGGTCGTACGTGATGCCGTTGTCCCCCAGCAGGCGGTGCGCGAGTTCGCGCACATGGTCCAGCATGCCCTGGTGCGTGTCGCGCGCGGGATCCACCGCCCAAACGATGTCGCTCATGGATGTGCTGACCAACTTGGCGTGCTCCCCGATCCGTTGAAGTGACCGTTGCATTTCGGCGTGCTGTTCGAACGGGATGGACGCGGCCACATCGCTCAGCAGGCGGATCTTGGTGAGCGTGGCACCGATCTCGTCGTGAATGTCGCGAGCGATGCGTGTGCGCACCTTCTCCGCCTCGTGCTGCTTCTCGCTTTCCACAAGCTGATCCTGCGCGCGGCGGATCTCCATGTTCTTCTCTCGCAGGGCGACGGCCGTTCGCGCCCGAAGCCGGTATAGGTGCCAGAGCACGACGGCAATGACGGCCCCGAGGAGGGCCAGTCCGGTGGCGAGCCCGGTGCGCGTGCGTTGCCGTGCGAGGTCCGCCGTGGCCAACGCCCGTTCCTTGTCCCGTTCGAAGCCCATGCGCACCTCCGTGAGCTTGCGCTGCTCCTGCAGGCCCATGTCGCGCAACATGATCGCTTGCACACTGTCGCTGGCCATGAAGGCCTCGTTCACCCGGTGAAGGGCGGCGAGGGCGATGGAACGCACACGGTAGGCCTCGGAACGATCGAAAGGAAGGCCCAGTCGCGAGCTCAAGGCGATGGACGAATCGATGCTGGCGATCGCTTCGGTGTATTGACCACGGAACAGCTCGATCCGTGCGCGGTGGCCTTGGAGGATCACAAGTGAGGGTGGATAGTCCACCTGGGCTGCGATGCGTTCGGCGGTGCCCAAATGTGCTTCGGCCGAGTCGGATTGGCGTGTGCGATGGTAGATCTGCAACAGCATGGTCTCTTCGGCCATCTGTCTGGAGGCGTCGTGCTCTTGCACATGGAAGGTCAGGGCCAACTTGGCGTAATGTTCCGCGCTGTCCCAATGCTCCTCATGCACATGGTACGCGGCCATGGTGTAACGCGCGAGAGCGAGATCATCGCTCGGGCCCATGGGCTCCAGGATGTCCAGTGCTCGCTGCGAGTAGGTGCGCACGCTGGTGTTGTCGTGCATGGCGCCGAACACCTGCGACATGTACATGTAGAAGCCCGCGACCTCCACAGGTAGATCCTTCTCTTCGGCCATGCGTGCTCCGGCCTGGAAGCGGAGCAGCGCCTCGTCCAGGTGGCCGGTCTGATGCAAGGCGAAACCCGCATATTCATACAGTTTGAGCCGGTCCCTCGTCAGGGTATTCTGCCGTTCCGGCGGCAACCGATCATACACCTTCACTGCTCGACCCACCACTGCGATCGTACTGTCCATCTGCCCGTGCGCATAAAGCCAGTTGCCTGCCAGACCGCGCAGGGCATGGATGCGCACGGAGTCGTCCTTGGCCGTGCGTGCCACAGTGGCGAGGCTGTCGCCCAGATGATCCTGCCCGTACAAGGGCACCGCCACGAGGACGCGGAGAAAGATCAGCAGGTGGTTGAGCGGACGCATCTCAGCCGAAGCAGGTGGAGTAATCGCGAAGATCGAGCAGTAAACGGCATCCCATCAAGCGTAGACCGCCCACCCCGGTAATGTGCTTGATCAGCTCCAGTGCTGCAATGTTCGCCATGATGGCATTGCTCGCGGCCATCGTGGGGGCGACAGCCATTTCGTTGATGCGCTTCACCGCAGAGGTCTGTGCATCCACCAGTGGCCCCCAGGATTCGAAGAGTTCATCGTAGCCGGATGTATCGGGCCCGACCATCGGCCCGATGATGCCCTGCACCCCCATGTAGCCGCATTTGATGGCGTGGTAGTGGAACTCAGCGCGTGCTGTGCTGATCCAACTGACGAGTTGGACGGGCCTGTCCGCGCTGATCATCACGTACCGCGTTCCAGGAAAGGTCGCGATGATCGAGCGCCACTGCTCCTGGCTACCGACCATGGCCCTGCACACTTGCACATGGCACGCAGGGGCTATCCGCAACAATCCTTCGCGTGCGGCATCCACTTTGGGCCTGCGCACGTCGGCATGGGTGAAAAGTACCTGACGATGCAGGTTGCTCTCCTCCACCACATCATCATCCACCAACACCAGGGAGCCGACCCCGGACGCGGCCAGCGAGAGGGCCACCTGGTGGCCGACCCCGCCCAGGCCCAGCACCAGCACCTGCGCCCTGTTGAGGCGATCCTGGCGCTCGATGTTCTCCTGATGGTCCTTCACCGGAGAAAGCACATCGAAAAGGTGCAATTGCCGGTCGAAACGCGAATGCTCCTTCCGCTCGTCATCGAAATACTCGATGAGACCGGTCTCGAACAAGCGTGCCGAAAGCAGCTTGGCCATGTCCTGCGTTACGCCCATTGCGCGCGAGAGAACAGCGATGAAGTGTTCCTTGGGCGGCATCGGTGTGATGGCGTCGATCATACGGGCGAACGGCTCACCTCCGGGGAGGTCCACCCCTTCATTGATCGTGGACAGCGAACGCACTTTACCCTCGGCCTCAAGGAAACGGATGTGGCGTTTGAAGCGGACACGTTGTGCCATGGGCGTGGAGCGGAAGAGCGAACGAACCTAACTCTTATCACGACCAACCACCTGATGTGATCGCGTGGTGAAGCGGATCAATTCCCGTCCCAGCCGCCACGTTTGAGCTTGGGAGTGCCAGGAGGTGGTGCGGGGCGTCCATGGTCCGCACCCACCGTGGGAACCGGATGCGCCATGGGTGGCTTGGGCTCGGACGGGGTACTGCCGATGGCCATGATGAAGGTGAGGATGGCGATGGGGTTCATGATGTGCTGTGGAGGATGATCGATGGAGGTTCGGGATCAATTACGGTCCCAGCCGCCGCGCTTCAGCCCCCCGGGCACGGGGTCGTTGTTCGTGGTAACGGTCTCCTTGATGGTGTTCGCGGTCTTCTTCTTCGGCACATGCGGTTGCGGTGCGGAGGTACCGATGCCTGCGATGAAAGCGAGGATGGCTATGGGGTTCATGGTCGTTCTCCTGGTTGTTGTTTGACAGCCCAAAAGTGGCGGTAAGGCACGGGTCTGTTCAATACCACCTTGGTGGTGGATGCCGCGCGTCGCTCTTGTGTACCACATTGGTGGTATGGCGCTCCGGTAC
Source organism: Bacteroidota bacterium (assembly GCA_018267155.1). Taxonomy (GTDB): domain Bacteria; phylum Bacteroidota; class Bacteroidia; order Flavobacteriales_F; family PHOS-HE28; genus PHOS-HE28. The sequence goes on from JAFDZE010000072.1 coordinate 40,451, forward strand.
GGTCCATGCGCAGGTTTGCACCACTGGAACCAAGGATATGCGCAACGCCCTCGCCCCCGTGCTGCTGCTGGCCACATGCACTCAAGCCGCCGATCTGTTGGTGGCTCCCGGTGGTGGTGGCAACATGTATCCCACTATTTCCGCCGCGATCGCCGCAGCCGCTCCGAACGACCGGATATTGATCGCGCCGCAGGTGTTCAACGAGGATGTCACGATCAACAAGGCGCTCGAGCTGGTGAGCAACTCCAGCACCGGTCGTTACACGGTGAACCGCACGGTGAACCTCGCGGCCACAGCCCCCGATGCGCGGATCACCATCTCGGGACTGTCGGCCATTGGAGATCTCACGGAGACCGCGCCGATGGGGGTTGGCGCAATGGTCACGATGGTCGGATGTCGACTCTCCCGGGTGGAGATGCTGATGGGGCAGGGCCGCATGGCGTTGTACCGCGACAGCATCTTCGGCGAGGTGGTGATCCTGCGGGGCGACGTGATCGGTTGCTACGTGAGCGGTACTCCGGACTCCGGCGGGATCCTGATCACGGGCGGCTCAATGTCCACCGAAACCAATCGAGTCATCGGGAATGACATCGGCGCTGCGATGACCAATACCTCCTTCTGGCCGATCATGATCCAGCCGTGCGCGCCGTTCATCTGTGAGAACAATCTGCTGCGGATCAACATGACCAACAGTTCTTCTTTTCCGCTATTCGTACCGAACGCGCCCACACCCAGCACCATGCCGTGCACCATCAGGAACAACACCTTCCGATATCCGGATCATCCGAACGCTTACTTCATCAAGATCGAACAATCCGCCCCTTCGTTCACATTGGACATTCGCAACAACCTTTTCGTGGGCCCCGTCCCTATCGACCCCATTGATGTGGTACCTGGTTCATCCACTACCGAAGCATACAATGTGCTGTCCTTCGACCTGGGCAGTATCGATCCCGTTTCGGGCGTGCCCACTTCCGGATCGCCTGCCATCAACGCGGGCGACCCGGATGCACAGTACACGGACCTCGACCTCACGCGCAACGACGCCGGCTGCCATGGCGGAAGCTCGAGCCGTGACAATTTCGATGATCCATTGCCGACCACGGCGGTGATCTGCTTCGTGAACGCACCGCGCCGCACCCAGACCGCGCTCTCCATTCCGATCTCCGCCGAAGGTACCGATCGCTGAAGCCTCCCCATGAAACCGTTGCCCGCTCCTTTGCTCTCTGCGCTCGTCCTGTTCATCTTGACCCGTATCTCGGCACAGGCCACCGACCGCGTGGTCGTTCCCGGTGGTATGCCCCCGGTGTACCCGACCATTGCCGCCGCATTGAACGCCGCATCGGACAATGACCGCATCCTGGTGACCCCCGCCACGTACACCGGCACCATCACCATTGCGAAAAGCGTCGAGTTGACGAGCACTGTGAGCGGACAGCGGTATACCGTGACCGGCGACCTGGTGATCGCGCCCGGGCCTGGTCACAAGAGGATCGCCGTGCATGGTCTGGTGCTCAGCGGTATGATCGGTGGAGCCACCGATCCTAATCCGCACTCCTTCACCTTGACCGGTAGCACCACCGGTCGGATCGATGTCCAGGGCCTGTACCGGACGCGCTGCACGCTGCTACGTGATACAGTGAACGGCTCGGTGCGCATGCGGGGCGGCGACCTGATCGGTTGCCGTATCACCGGCGGCGATGACCACCCGGGTGCTGACCACTTCGGCGTGCTGCTCATGTGGGGTGAAGAAGGCAACACCGCCACCTGCAACGTGATCGGCAACCATATGGGATCGATCGCGGAGCTGGCCGATGCGAACGGAAGCTTACCGGTGTCCATCACGGCGGCCAGTCCCGTGTACTTCGCGAACAACTACGTGGAACTCTTCGGCGCGGCCTATCTGAACCGGCCCATCGCCTGTTACACACCAGACTTCGATCAGATCGAGCGCTTCCGATTCGTGAACAATACGGTCCGATGGGTCAATGTCGGCAGCGAGCTCCAGGACCTGATCTGGGCCGATGGACAGACCGTGTACGCACCGATCGATGCGCGGAACAACCTGTTGATCGGACCACTTCGCATCGCCGTGAGCGGGAACACCAGTTCGCAGGGGTTCAACCTGCAGACCATGGACAGTGGGCAGATCAACATCTCGACCGGACGGCCGATACCCGCGTCCATCGCATGGGATAGCGGAGACCCGGACGCTTCATTCACCGACCTGGACCTGAGCCGGAACGACGTCGGTTGCTATGGAGGGTCCATGAGCCGCGACCAGTTCGACGATCCCGTGATGAACTTGGCCCAGGCAACTTGGACGGATGCTCAACACCGCGTGATCACCCTCACCCCGACCGCCGTCGTCACCCAGGCCGTTGACCGCTGATCGCACATCACCATGCGGAACCACCACCTCACCCTTCTCTTCCTGCTGACCATGACCGCGAATGCGACGGACCGGATCGTCGCGCCCGGAGCAACCCTGCCACGCTACGCCTCGATATCGGCGGCCCTTTCCGCTGCGGCGGACAACGACCGGATCCTCGTGGTGCCGTCGATCTACACGGAGAACCTGACCATCGACAAGAGCGTGGAGATCCTGAGCATGGTACCTGGGCGACGGTATACCGCCACGGGCAACTTGTTGATCGCGCCACCCGTGCAAACGGTTAAGCGTATCGTGGTACACGACTTGGAACTGCTCGGTAACATCAGCACGGGTGGCCAAGTGAACCATCCGAACATCATCGTGCTCACCGGCTGTCGAACGGGTCGCATCGACTTCGGGCTGAATTTCAGCTGGCGGATCGCGCTGGCGAACGACAGCATCCTCGGGCGGTTGTTCCTACCGGGTGGCACGCTGGTCGGTTCCTACGTGCGCGGAGACACCCTCGGTGGGGGCGGTTTCAAGGTACTCACCTCCACTGGAAGCAACCGACCGCTCGTGCTCATCGGTAACATCCTGGGCGATCCTTACGAAGCGGACAAACCGATCGGATCCTGTGCGATCGACCTGTTCAGTGCAGACACGATCCGGTTCGAGAACAACCATGTTCGGCTCTATCGGGAGCACTACGTGTCCGAGCCCATCTGCCTGAACAGCGCCTACAATACCTCCGCCTCCGCCGTGCGTCTATTGAACAACACATTCATCAGATCCGCTACGGCCGGTTCCGTCGGGCCGATCATTGCCGACCAGACCATCGGGTACGTGGAGTCCCGGAACAACTTCTTTCTCGGTCCGATCACGGCGCCCATATTCTCCCATCCCTACACGGATGAATGGAACCTTTTCAGTACGGACCAAGAACAGGTGGATCCGGCCACTGGCCGTCCGATCGCAGGATCCATCTGCACGGACGTCGGGGATCCGGACGGCCGCTACAACGACTTGGATCTGAGCCGTAACGACGCCGGGTGTTATGGCGGCTCGTTCAGTCGGGACCTGTTCGATGATCCTCCGACGGGCACAGCGGAAATCCTGTGGAGTCATGTTGTTCGCCGCGTCTTCAGTAGTGTGCCGGTCGGGATCGACGCTTCTTGTACGGATCAATGATCGCTCACCATGCGCATTCACCTTCACCTCCTCCTGGCATCCATCCTGCTCCATCAGGCCGCGATCGCCACGGACCGCCTGGTCTGCTCTGACTGCAGCGGCACCGCGTACCCCACCATCTCGGCTGCACTGAACGCCGCTGTCAACGGCGATCGCCTCCTGATCACGCCGGACATCTATGAAGAGTCGGGAATCCTCATCTCGAAACAGGTCGAGCTCGTCAGTGCGGTACGCGGTGTGAGGTACACGATAACAAGGCCTGTCACTGTTCAGGCCGCATACGGGCGAACAGTGAGCATCCAGGGCGCGGACGTGCATGCCACGCTCAACAGTTCGCCAATTGGAACGGGAAGCACAGGATGCGCGATCAACCTGATCGACTGTGCTTTTGATCATATCGACCTGGCCTATTCGGGCATTTTCCTCACAGCATTCCGATGCACCGTGCGTGGTCAACTCGGCTTCTCACAAGGCGACATCGCAGGATGTGCCATCCTGGGCCATCCGGACCTGGTGCAGCCGCAGCACAGCCCCTTCCTGTACATGGGCCAGACCACCGCCGAGGCGAGCCGCGCGATCGGCAACATCATCGGGAGCACGACCTGGGAAGGCAGTCAGTGCATGGTTCTGCTGGACGCCCATGCCCCGCTGCTTTTCGCCAATAACCTGGTGCATTGGACACGGAACCTGCCTTCGGCTTCCGCGGTCACCTTGGTGGGCAACACCGTGGATGGTATCACGACGGCAGGCATGGAGCTGCGGAACAACACCATCATGCGCACCAACGGCACTACGCAACCCTGGCTGGTGGAGGGGGTGCCGGATTCCTTCCCATTCACCGCCATGCTCACCAACAACCTGGTGGTTGGAGGTGCCGCATTCACGGTACCAACTGGCACAGCCAACCTGTTCTCCGACACGTTCAACACGCTGACCATGGACTTCGCCTCGTATAATGCAAACACCGGCCAGCCACTGCCGGGTTCACTGGCGATGGATGCGGGCGACCCCGATGTCGCACACCTGGATCTGGACCTCTCGCGCAACGATGCGGGTTGCTGGGGCGGTAGTTTCAGCCATGCCAATTTCCAGCCGGCACCTGATAGTGGTGCGCTCGTCGGCCTGGTCACGGCGCCCCGCCGCTTCGGCCAATTGACGCCCATGTCCTTCACCGCCACCGGATCCGATCGCTGAACAACATGAGAACCCTGCATGCCCTACTTGCCGTCGTACTGTTCGTTGCGCTCCGGGCCCAAGTACCCGTACTACAGCAGGCCGAGTACTTCTGGGACTCAGACCCCGGCCCGGGCAATGGGATCGCCATGAGCGCCATGGACGGCACCTTTGACCGTGCGTTCGAACAGGTGTTGGCCTACGCGATCCCCCCCTCACCAGGGTTGCACAAACTGTGTGTCCGAGTGAAGGGTTCGGACAATAGCTGGGGGCCTGTGTTCAGCACGATCATGGACGTGGTCGCAATGCGCGACGCTCGAGTCATTACTGCAGAGTGCTTTTGGGATGCGGATCCAGGGCCGGGGAGCGGTACACCGATGCTTGCGTTCGACGGCAACTTCAATAGCGCTTTTGAACAGTTGAGCGGGAACCTGACCGCACCCTCCGCTGGGCTGCACCGCCTGAGTATCCGCGTGCGCGGAGTGGACAATACCTGGGGGCCGGTCTTCAGCACGATAGTGGATGTGGTGAACGCCCGGCAAGTGAGGATCACCAGTGCCGAGTATTTCTGGGACACCGATCCCGGAGCCGGTAACGGACAGCCGATGATCGCCTTCGATGGTGCGTTCAACAGTGTGTTGGAACAGATGTCCGCCACGGTGAGCTTGACCGCCTTGTCGGTGGGACCGCACGTGCTCCACCTGCGCGCAAAGGGTGCGGACAATAGCTGGGGGCCGGTCCACCGGTCCGTTGTCCATGTGGATCCACAACCCGAGGTCACGGTATCGTTCGATCTGAAAGTAGCGCTGCAAGGATGCATGGGAACCGCAGCGCTGATGAACAACGGCCTGCGGAACGCGGGACTGGTGCCACTCGCTGAACCGTACAGCGCACTGGGACACGACCTGGGCCTGAGCGCCGGTGCCACCACGACGTCCGCGGTCCTGAGCGTGATGTTCCCGCCAGGAGCTTCGGTAGTGGATTGGATCCTGGTCGAGTTCCATCCGGCACTGGCCCCCTCGCAGATCACAGCGGCCATGCCTTTGCTGCTTAGGCGCGGGGGCACCGTGGCGCAGACCGATGGTGGATACCCCTTCCTCATCACATTGCCGGCGGCATCCTACTACGTGGTGGTACGCCACCGCAACCACCTGCCTGTGGCCACCGAGAGTCCCGTGGCCATCTCCACGAACGGCGCCACGGTGGCCATTGATTTCACCGCCGCGGCCGTTCAGGCCTTTGGTACGGATGCCCAGGTGCTGGCCGGGTCGCTCTATTGCATGTGGAGCGGTGATGCGACACACGACGGCATGATCAAGTACACTGGAAGCGGTAACGACCGCGATCCGATCCTTACCGCCGTTGGCGGGTCCATGCCACACAATACCGTGAGCGGTTATTCGCTCCGCGACGTGAACATGAACGGGATCGTGAAATACACGGGGACGGCGAATGACCGTGACCCCATCATATTGAACGTGGGAAGCACGACACCGAACGGCGCGCGCGCCGGTCAACTGCCCTGATCCGCGAACACGGGCCGCAGGGCAAGGGCAAGGCCTGTTCCGGCCCGTGGAAGCGATCAGCGGTCCAGTTGCGCATTCAATTGCGGGCCGGGCGGATCTTCCATGCTATAGCAGCGGCGGAACTCCGGAATGCAGTGATAGCGCTCGAACGCATCACGAGCAATATCTCCCGGATCCGGTCCTGGGAGAGCATTTAGCGCTTCCATTTCCAGATCCCGTTCGGTGCGTGCATCACGCAAACCACGATCACTTATCCTGACGATTTCCACTCATGGCCGGCCATGTAACTGGTGTACGGACAAGAAGGTCGATTTGAAATTTGTATTCAACCAAACGGTTAAATACATTTGTCCCATCATCCTCTCCTCCCCTTCACCGGGCTACTTCGACCAACGCATGGACCGCCTCTCGCTCACCTTCTCCGCCCTGGCCGACCCCACGCGCCGGGCCATATTGGCGCGGCTTTCCAGCGGTCCGGCCTCGGTGAACGACCTGGCCGCGCCCTTCAACATGAGCCTACCGGCGGTGAGCAAGCACCTAAAAGTGCTGGAGCGCGCGCAGCTCATTTCCCGGGGGAAGGAGGCCCAATGGCGGCCGTGCGCCATCAAGGCCGCGCCGCTGAAGGAAGCCACCGACTGGATGGAGCAATACCGCCAGTTCTGGGAGGCCCGCTTCGATCGGCTGGATGAATACCTGAAGGAGTTGCAGGCACAGGAGAAACCGGCGCAGGCCAAGTCTGCGTCTTCAAGCAAGAAACATGGAAAACGCAAGTAAGATCCAGGAAGGTGCGGTGGGCGATCGCGAGATCATTGTCACCCGCATAGTACACGCCCCGCGCGAGCGGGTGTGGAAAGCCTTTGCCACGGCCGAAGCCCTGGCCCATTGGTGGGGGCCGAACGGCTTCACCATCACCACCTCGGCGTTCGAGTTCCGCGAGGGCGGTGAGTGGGTCTTTGTGATGCACGGCCCGGACGGACGCGACTATCCGAACCGGATCCGCTTCATGCGCCTCGTGAAGCCCTCGCGCATGGAGCACGAGCACGGCGGCGATGGCGACCGCGTGGTCTTCGATGCGGTGATCACCCTCGACGACTTGGGCGACACGACCCGCGTAACGCTGCACTCCACCTTCCGCATCGCCTCAGAACGTGATCTGGTGGTGAAGGAATACGGCGCCATCGAAGGCGGCAAGCAAACCCTCGCACGCCTGGACGAATACCTCAAGCAGTAACATCCGGAAACTTCCCTTCCCAACAAACAAAGCAAGCAATCATGACAACCCCGGCCATCTTCAACTTCATCGTCAAGAAGGAGGAAAAGTCCATCACGGTGGAACGCTCCTTCAACGCACCCTTGGCAGCGGTATGGTCCGCATGGACAGAAGCCGATATCCTGTGCAAGTGGTGGGCACCGAAGCCGTACGCATGCGTGATCCAGTCGCTTGACTTCCGTGTGGGCGGAAGCTGGCGCTACTACATGCAGGGCCCGGAAGGCGATTGCCACTATTGCAGCTTCGACTACACGGCCGTGAAACCCTTGACCTCCTTCACCGGGATCGATGGCTTCTGCGATGAGCACGGTACGCCCATCGACGCGATGCCTCGGATGAACTGGGAGAACAACTTCAACGCACAAGATGGCAGCACGGTGGTGCGCGTGCAGATCCGCTTCAACAGCGAGGATGATCTGGAGAAGATCACGGCCATGGGCTTCAAGGAAGGTTTCACGCAGGGGCTGGACCAACTGGATGAGCTGCTCGCGATCAGGAAATAAGGGCGCGAGATCACGCGCTCCAAAAACTAAAAACAAGTAAGGGCGGGAAATTTCCCGCCCCGACAAACAACCCCGACCCCATGTCAACCGCAACCCGCATCACCATCTCCGCCCTTGTGAACAAACCGGTGGCCCACGTCTGGAAAGTCTGGACGGAGCCCGAACACATCACGCAATGGAACGCCGCCAGTGACGACTGGCACTGCCCCAAGGCCAGCAACGACCTGCGCACAGGCGGCACCTTCAGCAGCACCATGGCCGCACGCGACGACAGCTTTAGCTTCGACTTCGGCGGCGTGTTCGACGATGTGCAACCGCACAAGCGCATCGCCTTCACCATGGGCGATGGCCGCTCCTGCGAGATCCTCTTCACGGAGGAGAATGGCAGTACCCGCGTAGTGGAATCCTTCGACGCCGAGGCGCAGAACCCGGTGGAGATGCAACGCAGCGGCTGGCAAGCGATCCTGGACCGGTTCAAACGGCATGCGGAGGCGCAAGCCTGAAATACTGGTTCACCACAGAGGCACAGAGGACACGGAGAATTCGAACAGGACTTAGCGAAGGCATCCTCCTTTGTGCTCTCTGTGCCTCTGTGGTGATATCCGATACAACCTGAAGGGACCATGACTTCCACAGCAACCCCGAACAAGGTGAAGGTTGCCCCCCATGGCGACCGCGCCATCCTGATCACCCGCAGTTTCAACGCGCCGCGCGAACTGGTCTTCGATGCGTTGAGCAAACCGCCCATGGTGAAGAAGTGGCTGAACGGGCCACCGGGCTGGTCCATGACCACCTGCATGATCGACCTCCGCGTTGGCGGCAAGTTCCGCTACGCATGGCGAAACCAGGCCGGCCATGGCATGGGCTTGAGCGGTGTGTACAAAGAGGTGGTGCGCCCGGAGCGCATCGTGAACACGGAGGTCTTCGAGCCTGCGTGGTATCCGGGCGAGGCGTTGTCGACCACGGTGCTCACCGAGAAGAAAGGCACCACCTTGATGACGATCACGGCGCGGTACGACTCGTGGAAGACCCGCGACGAGGTGCTCGCATCGCCGATGGAAGGCGGACTGGAGTTCAGTTACCAGGAGTTGGATGCGCTCCTGGCCAAGAAGATCGCGTCAGGCTCCAAGACGTCTTCGTCCCGCACCGGCAGGAAGGCCAAGCCAGGGAACGCTTTGTTCTCCGGCGTCTCCGAGCCGGAGCTGGTGGATGCGTACATGAAGACATTGAAGCATCCGCTCAAACCCGTTGCGGAACAGTTGCGCAAGGTGATCCTGGCCGCGGACAAGTCGATCGGCGAGGGCATCTACTGGAATGCGCCGTGCTTCTACTTCACCGGAAAGATGGAGCCCTTCGACCCGAAGACCTACAAGCGCTACATCGTCGGCTTCAACTTCTTCAAGCAGGACACGCTACGCCTCATCTTCCTGCGCGGCGCAGATGTGGAGAAGCAGGGCGGCCTGCTCACCGGCGACTATAAGGATGGTCGTCGGCTCGCGCTCTTCAGCAGCATGGCCGACGTGAAGAAGCATGAGAAGGAACTGAAGCGGATCGTGAAGCAACTCATCAAGACCATGTAAGGGCGCGAGATCTCGCGCCCCAAACTCAGTAAGGGCGGGTGCTTCGACTTCGCTCAGCATTCCCGCCCCGACGACAACCATCGAACCCATGATCACCACACCCGAAGTCATTACCACCCATGAGACCACAACTGCCGTGATCCCGCTTTTGATCCCCTGCCAGGACATGGGCAAATACATGGACCCCGCGATCCAGGAAGTGATCAAGGCCATCACCGGCCAGGGCATCGCCATCACTGGGCCGATGTTCTCCTTCCATAAGCGACGCCCGAGCGACAGCTTCGACTTCGAGATCGGATTTCCGGTATCGAAGGCGATCAAGGCGGAAGGGCGGGTGATCAACGGCAAGCTGCCGGCTGTGAAAGTCGTGCGCAGCGTGTACCAAGGGCCGTACGACAACCTGGGGCAGGCTTGGGGCGCGTTGCAGAAGTGGGTGCGTGAGCAAGGCTATGGCGAAACCGGCCGCTTCTGGGAGAGCTACCTGAACAATCCCGATGAGGTGAAGGACCCGAAGGATTACTTGACGGAGTTGAACTGGATCATCGGCTGATGGAAACGACCGCGGACATCTCGAAGCGTACCCTGGTGCTCACCCGCAGGCTCAACGCCCCGCGCGAGCTGGTCTTTGCCGCATGGACCGATCCCAAGCATTTGGTACGCTGGTGGGGCCCGAAGGATTTCACCCTGCCGCATTGCGAACAGGACTTCCGCGTGGGCGGTGCATACCGCTTCTGCATGCGCGCACCGGATTGCAGCGACCATTGGGTGCGCGGCGAGTACACGCACATCGACCCGCCGCGTCGGCTGGTCTTCACTTGGCTGCGCGAGGACAACGAGGGCGACATCTGGTGCGATACCGTGGTGTGCATCACGCTGAAGGAACAAGGCGGGGCCACCTTGCTCACCTTGGAGCAGACCACCTTCGCCACCGTGGCGCATTGCGAGGAACATGCCGTCGGTTGGGGCGAATGCCTGGACCGCCTCGTGCGTTTCACTGAGCAACACGGATCATCCACATCACCGCTATGACGATCCAGGACCAGATCGATCGGTACATCGGTGACCAAACCGGGCCGAAGCAAAGCGACCTGCGCACACTTCACCAACTCACCATGAAGGTGATGCCAAAGTGCAAGCTGTGGTTCCTCGATGGCAAGGACGCCAAGGGCAAGGTGGTGTCCAATCCGAACATCGGTTATGGCACGCAGACCATGACCTACGCCGACGGAACAACCAAGGAATTCTACCGCATCGGGTTGAGCGCCAACACCATGGGGATCAGCGTGTACATCATGGGCCTTGCAGACAAGGAACATCTCGCCAACACCTACGGCAAACGACTTGGCAAGGCCAGCATCACCGGCTACTGCATCAAGTTCAAGAACCTGAAGGACATCAACGTGGGCGTGCTGGAAGAAGCGATCCGAGACAGGGCGCAACGACCGAAATAGGTCGTGGGTGAATCACCACAGAGGCACAGAGAACACAGAGGAAAAGAAACTTCAGATCCGTACCGTCGACCCGCAACACCCCCCTTCCCAAATGAGCAAGCTCCAACGCACCCAAGCCTGCCTGTGGTTCCCTGGCAACGCTGAAGAGGCCGTGGCCTTCTACATGGGCATCTTCCCGAATTCCAGGATCATCAGCAAGCCGGTCGTATCCGAGGAAGTATCCACGGCGAGCGGACTGCCCGTGGGTTCGGTGCTCTGCATCGAGTTCGAGCTGGACGGCGAGCTGTTCCTGGCGCTTAACGGCGGTCCGCAGTTCAAGTTCACCGAAGCTGTTTCGCTCATGGTGCGCTGCAAGGACCAACAGGAGATCGACCACTACTGGAAAAAGCTCAGCGCGGGCGGGCCACCCGAAGCGCAGATCTGCGGCTGGCTCAAGGACAAGTACGGATTGAGCTGGCAGGTGGTCCCCGCCATGCTTACCGACATGATGCGCGACGCCAAGGGCTATGACCGCATGATGGTGGCGCTGATGGGCATGAAGAAGCTGGTGATCGCGGAGCTGGAGAAGGCGTTCAAAGGCAAGTAGAACAGCAGGCAACCAACGCTCAACCCATGAAAGCCGCAAACACAACGGACTACCTGGCCGCGCTGCCGATCGACCAGCGCAAGGCCTTGGAAATCCTGCGCAAGCATATCCTTGCCGCAGCCCCCGGCGCGGAAGAATACTTCGGCTACGGCCTGCCCGCCTTCAAGTACAATGGACATCCGTTGGTGTACATCGGCGCGGCCAAGAACCACTGCGCGCTGTACGGCGCGGTGCCGCCCGGGTTCAAAGAGAAGCTGAAAGGCTTTATCGTGAGCAAAGGCACGATCCAGTTCATGCCGGAAAAACCCTTGCCCGCCGGGCTGGCAAAGGAGATCGTGAAGGCGAAATGCGCGGAGATCGAGGTGCGGTGGCCGGTGAGGGAGGTGAAGAAGGTGAAGGAAGTTAAGAAGGGGAAGAATGTGAAGGTGGTGAGGATGGTGCAGAAAGCGACGAAGAACCCGGTGAAGGAGTGATGAGGTCCGGACCGCCGATATGGAAACATGTGCGTGACGTGCTCATACTTCCCGTTACCGTTACCTGCGTGATCCCGTGGTTGATCCATGCAGGGTCGCCAGCATGGATGCCGACAGGTACCGTTGTGTCATGGTTGGCCGTGGTGCTCTTCTGTTCTGGCTTGCTGCTGTTCGCAACCACGCTGGCAGCTTTCGTGAAGCGGGGCAACGGAACCCTGGCGCCCTGGACCCCCACACAACGACTGATCGTTTCCGGCCCCTACCGCTATTGCCGCAACCCGATGATCACCGGGGTGCTGCTCATCCTGTGCGCCGAGGCACTTTGGCTGAGGTCAGGTTGGATCGCCGTGGAAGCCGTGATCTTCTTCGCCGTGAACACCGTGTACTTTATCCTGGCTGAGGAACCAAGCATGGAACATAGATTCGGGCAGGACTACCGCGCGTACAAAGCAGATGTGCCGCGTTGGATCCCGCGCCTGAAGCCTTACTTCGCAAGTCCAGACATTCCATGAAAACCCAGGACTACGCCCGCGTCTTCGCCTACTCCTTCGCCTCCATCTACCCCATGTACGTGCAGAAAGTGGAGAAGAAGGGCCGCACCAAGGCTGAACTGGACCAAGTACTCTGCTGGCTCACCGGCTACGATACCAAGGGCCTGCAAAAGCAAATTGCCAGCAAGTGCGACCTGAAGACCTTCTTCGCCGCCGCGCCACGCATGCACCCGAATGCCACCCAGGTCACCGGCATGATCTGCGGGGTGTGCATCGAGGAGATCGAAAACCCGCTGATGCGCGACATCCGCCGCATGGACAAGCTGGTGGATGAACTGGCCAAGGGAAGGGCGATGGAAAAGATCCTGCGCGCTTGAAGAAATGCACACCACAGAGGCACAGAGCACACAGAGAACCGAGCAGCGCAGGACGGATCTTGCGTTGCTATATTGGTGTTGAAATCATAGTATTCCTCTGTGTGCTCTGTGCCTCTGTGGTGAACCGGAACTGAATGAACCCCAACGACCCCTCCCAGCAACTCGTCCTTGCCTTCGAGACCGCCAAGGAATGGGACACCTGGCTGGCGAAGCACCACGCGACCTCCACGGGCGTGTACATCCGCGTGGGCAAGAAGGGCAGCGGCATCCGCTCCATCACCTGCCCCGAAGCCCTGGAAGTGGCCCTGTGCTACGGCTGGATCGATGCCATCCGGAAAAGCCATGATGCCAACACCTTTCTACAGCGCTATTGCCCGCGCGGCCCGCGCAGCATCTGGAGCGAGATCAATAAGAAGAAGGTGCAGCAGCTCATCAAAGCCAGGCTGATGCTACCAGCGGGTCTCGCCGCCGTGAAGCGCGCAAAGGAAAATGGGCAATGGGACAAGGCTTATGCGCCGGCCAGCAGCATCACCGTGCCGCCGGACCTGGAAGCCGCGCTGAAGAAGAACAACAAGGCCCGCGACTTCTTCGCCACACTGAAAGGCAGCAACCGCTATGCATTTCTCCATCGCCTGCACACGGCCAAGAAGGCCGAAACGCGCGCGCGGAGGTTGGAGCAGTTCATCGGCATGTTGGAACGCGGCGAAACGTTCTACTGAACAACAATGCCATGAACGACCGTGAAGTACGCACCACCCGGATCATTGCCGCCCCATGCGAGCGGGTCTTTGCGGCATGGACCGATCCCGCACAGCTCGCGAGCTGGTGGGGACCGCAAGGCTTCACCAACACCTTCCACCGTTTCGAGCTGAAGCCGGAGGGTATGTGGGAGTTCACCATGCACGGCCCGAACGGCATGGACTTCCACAACACCTGCGTATTCAAGCGTATCGAACCGCCCGGCTACCTGGAGTTCGACCACTTGAAGGAAATGCACTTCTACAAGGCGATCGTGAACTTCACCGGAGTGGAAGGCGGCACGCGCGTCGATTGGATCATGCGCTTCAACACCATTGAGGAACTGGCGCCGATCCGCGGGTTCATTGAAAAGGCGAATGAAGAGAACCTCGATCGGATGGAACGGCAATTGACCAAGAAACCCTGAAACCCCATGCCTTACGTACTCCTGATCCTTGCCGTCCTCATCGTCGGCATCCTCATCGTGGCTTCCACGAAACCCAACACCGTCCACTACGAACGCAGTACAGTGATCAATGCTCCGCCGGAGAAGATCGTTCCGCACCTCGTCGATTTCCACAAATGGGAAGCCTGGAGCCCGTGGGAGAAGTTGGAGCCGGGCATGAAGCGGAGCTATTCTGGCGCGGCCAGCGGCGTGGGGGCTACCTACGCCTGGGAAGGGAAAAAGAAGGCCGGTGCGGGCACCATGGAGATCTTGGAGACGGGCATCAGCGGCGTGAAGATCGACCTGCGCTTCATCAAGCCGTGGAAGGCTGAATGCATCGCGCAGTTCCATTTCACACCGCAGCCCAACGGCACAGACGTGCGCTGGTCGATGGACGGTCCCAACACCTTTATGGGCAAGATCTTCGGCTTGTTCATGAACATGGACAAGCTGGTGGGCAAGGATTTCGAGATCGGGCTGGCGGGGTTGAAGACGGTGGTGGAGAAGGATTGATCGGCCTCCGGTACCTTCGCGTTCATGGAAACTCACAGCGCCCAACGCACACGCAACAACGTTTCCACCCCCGCCCTTGATGAACTCCGCATCACCCGCGTGTTCAACGCGCCGCGCAAGCTTGTGTGGCAGGCATGGACCACCCCGGCCATGCTCGTGCATTGGTTCGGCTGCGCGGCCTTCAGCACCATCGATGCCGAGGCCGATGTGTGCGAGGGCGGCCAATGGCGCGTGGTGATGCGCGCCCCGGACGGCACGGACTACCCGGCTTACGGCACCTACACCGCCGTGCGCCCCATCGATCACCTGGCCTTTACGCACCAGTGGGAGAAGCAGGTGGTAGAGGTGAATCCCGCGAACCACCGCACGCAGGTGACCGTGGACCTGTACGAAGAAGGTGCGAAGACGCGCATGGAATTCCGGCAGACGGGGCTTGCTTCAGAAGACTCCCGCGACAGCCATATCGGCGGGTGGTGCGACAGTATGGACAAGCTGGCGGAGCAGTTCGCGGATTGATCCTTGCAGATCCCGCCGGTGTTTCCCTGCACCTGGAATGCAAAATGCCTGCCCGGGCGGAAGCGCGGACAGGCATTGTTGCTTTCGGTCCGTTCAGCTCTTCACCACGCGCTGCACGCCCACGGGCTTGCCTCCTTTCAGCAGTGAAATATGGTACACGCCGGGTTCGAGACCGCCCAAGTGGATCGTTCGGTCCATCGGCAGGCGGCCTTGGCCTACCGTAGCGCCCAAAGCATTGACCACGCGGTATTCGGTCCCGGCCGGATCAATGTTGAGCAGGCGGACCTGGTCACTGGCCGGATTCGGAGCAACGCTGAATTGGGCCAGGGATGAAAGGTCCTGGATCGAAGTGGTGCCCAGCTGCTTCCGGTAAACATCGGTGCCACTGAACTGGGCAAAGACATAGCCGTTGAGTTCCACGAAATTGTACACAGCGAAGGTGGCGTACGGATCCTCAGGCAACCCCACGGTGTCCTTGGCGAAGGTTTGCCCGCCATCCATGCTCAGGAACAGATCAGGGCGCGTGCCCATGTGCTGGTTCTGGCAGGACAACCAGATCGTGTTGCCACGCGTGAACATCGCCCCCACGGCGTGGGAGAAGCCCCAGATCCCCGGCTCTTGGACGAGGTAGGGCGCGGTGTTGATCGAGGTCCAGCTGGTTCCTTGGTCGGTGGAGTACTTCACGAAGCGTTCCTGGGTGGTCACATCCGTCCCGCTCAAGTACCAAAGCCCGTTGGTGGGGTCGCGATCCAGCAGACCGATGGCATGCCATTGCGGAATGCCGTTGCAGTCCGGTGTCGTCCAGGTATTGCCCAGGTCGGTGGTATAAGCGAAGCCGTGCGATTCCGTTCCGCCCCCGGCGGTGAACAACGTATCGCCGTGGCTGCTGAACGCACCCGGATCATTTGCGGCCAGCCAGGGCACGTGCGTCCAAGAAGCGTCCGTCTCGTTCTTCACGTAGTAGGCATCGGCATTGTCCGCATCCAGGGCGAGCTTTCCATTGAACCCATGGAGCTGGTTCACGCCGGCCTTGTTCGTTTGCGGCCAAAGGACGTGCGGCGGCATGCCCACCGTGTCGGAATGCCAGGCACCACCGTCATTGTCGGTCCAATAGATGTCGCCGGTGCCACCGGACATGGTGCTGGCCACATACAGCCGACTGCCCGTGCTGGTGATCAGGTGGATGTTGCCCACCACCCCTGTGGTGGGAATGGTCGTCCAATTATCCCCATTGTCCGTGCTCTTTACCAAGCCCAGTGTGGAATTGTGCGCATACAGCGCACCTTGGTGGAGCCCGAGCGCGGTCCACGGTTCATTGTAGGCGGTGGTGAGCCCGACCGGTTCCCAAGCCTGGCCTTTGGCAACACCCAGAGCCGCCAAAAACAACAATGGAGTAATGAACTTTTTCATGCTGTTCGGTTAATGCGGCGATTATACGCGGGCCAGAGGCCCGGAGTTATACGGTATGCACCGAAATTATCCGGGAAGGGGTCTGCGACCTGAACGGATCATGTCCGTGCATTCTGTCCCATCCATCGCCGCAGGTCCGCACAAAAGTGTGCTTCCGGGAAGGGACGTGCCCGCGTGATGGAACTGTTGCGTCTGCGCCAAGGGATGGCGACCGGTCATGGTATTTACTGATGCGGTGACGAAGATCCAGTTCCTCCGCTCGCGGATGCTGGTTGGTGAAGAAGAATGGAAGCGAGGAGGAGCGCGGCATCCTCACGTCCTCTCTTCTTCACCCGTGACCTGGATCGACCGCTTCTTGGCCACCGTCTCAGTTGCGGATTTCCTTAGATGCCGGCGCTGGCGTACGCCTCCGTTCTTCGGTTCAGCAGAATGGAGTTCGACTGACGGGCATGGCCGACGAGGTCTCGCGCGACAGCCACATCGGCGGCTGGTGCGACAGAATGGACAAGCTGGTGGGGCAATTCACGGGTTGATCCGCTCCGGTTCGCCGGGAAAGTAGCGGCCCGGGGACCTCTTTGCGTTTCAGGCGACATCGCCGTTGCCATGGATATGGTTGGACGATTACATTCGTTGGATGCCTGCCCAGGCGAACACCTCCGAGGTGTGCTTTGTGATCCCGCCCGCACTGCGGGATGCGGTGAAGATGTTCTGGCAGATGGACCGGACAGGGCTGATGCATGGGCATGAGACCATCGTTCCAAAGGGCGTCGTGGAGATCATCTTCAATTTATCGGCAGAAACAATTGTGCGCTACCGGAACGGGGCCGGACCACTGACGGTGCCGCGCGTTTTCCTGAATGGCTTCAACACCGCGCCTTTCCGGATCGCGCTTCCCGCGCATCAGCGCTTCCTGGGCATCGTGCTCCATCCCACCGCCGTGAAACGGATCTTCGGATTTCCGGCCAGGGAGTGTGCCGACTGGATCATCGACCTGTCCCTGGTGGACCGCACCATGAACACCTTGTGGCATGAGGTGATCGAGCGGCCCACATTCACGGAACGCCGGGCTTTGCTGGTGGAATGGATGGTGGCGCGCCATGCGCAGCCCACCGCGCGCGAGTGTGCCATGGACCGCTTCCTCGGCGACCATGCCAGCCAAGTGCCCACCGTGGTCCAGTTGGCCGATCGGCTTTGCTGGTCAACGCGCCAATTGACCCGGCGCATGGAAGAGCTGACCGCCATGAACACCGAGCGGACCCTGCACTACATGAAGCACGTGGGTGCTTTGCACTTGATCCACCTTTCCCCGATGCCGCTCACGGCGATCGCCTACGCGAGCGGTTTCGCGGACCAGGCGCATTTCAACCGCTCGTTCAAAGCCTTCACGGGCTATACGCCCATGGCATACCGGCAAGCCATGATCCCCATGGTGGGGCACCTCATGGAGAATGTCCGATAGGTTCAATTTTCCGGTTTGGGGTCCGCAGGAGATTTGCCGCCAAACCACTGGAACCATGTCCAACGCAAAAAATACGCGCTCCACGGTCGGCTACTACCTGCTGATCTTATCGATGTTCGCGTTCTTCTCCGTTGCTGGCGCCAACGTCTATGAGTTGATCACCGAGGTCCCGAACTGGTCCTCCAACGTGCCGGAGTCCCTCATTGCCAGGCGCGCGAATATCACCGTGACCAACCCTGGACACTTTTTTCAGACCTTTTCCCCGCTTGCCATCCTCTGTCTGATCGCCTCAACCATCCTGCTGCGCAACCGGCCCAAGGAGGCCAATAAGTGGTTGCTGATCTCCCTTGGCGGAATTGTCATTGCCGAAGCCTTCACGGGCATCTACTTCATGCCGCGCAACTTCACCCTCTTCCTGGACCCCATGGATGGCGTGCCCGTGGAGGCATTGCGTGCTGCAGCCTCAGAATGGGTGGCTGCGAACAAGGTGCGCCTCGCGCTGGTGTTGATCACCTGGTTCGTGCTGTTGAAAGCGTACGCCGTTGTCGCCATTGCCCGGCACCGGGAGGTGGGGCAATAGCTTGGTGGGTGAAGGCCCGCATCTCGCGCAAGGCTCCAAGCTCGTGCATTTTGCAACCTCGATCACCGGCCCCAGGTGACCGTGGACCTGTACAAGAATGACAAGCGCACTCGACTGGAATTCAGGCAACCTGGTCCGGACAGCGAAGACCCGCGCGAAAGCCACATCGGCGGGTGGTGCGGCAGCATGGATAAGCTGGCAGATGCACTTGACAGGTGCTGATGGTCCTCATCGTCTGACAGGTTGATCCGTTCATCCGCCGGACCAAGAATGAGGATATGGCAGATAACCGCATACCATACATCAAGGATCAGTGCGGCACCGGCCCCGGTTGCAGGAGCCGCGCCCTCCCCTACCTCCCAGTGAGGTACACGTAGTCCATCAACACGCTGCGAAGTAGCTCCTCGGCGTGCAGTTCAGTGGTGATCCCGAGCTCGCTCTTCACCCGATCGGTCATCGCCTGGATCGTCTTCGCCCTGCGTTGGCTGGTGCTCCGCAGGACCCGCTGGATCAGGCGTGCGTGCGCATCGCCCATGCGGAGCACCTCCGGATGGACCGGGACGTAGCCCTCGGGGATGTCGGCCAACAATGTGTCGCTCAATTGATACCGACGCTTCATCGAGACCACGCAGGTGCCCGCAGCGATATCGCCCAAGCGCTGCCCCTTGCCGTTGAACAGGATCACCACCGCCCCAACGAAGGCCAACGCATCGATGGGCCGGAGCATCCAGCGCATGAGGTAGTGGCCCAGTCCGGGTTGGCCGCCATCGAGCCGCGCCACCTTCAGGTCCAGCGCGCGCTTGCCGATGCTCTTGCCATCCATGAACAGCTCGAACAGCAGGTTGTAGAAGGTCCACGGGATCCCGAAGATCAGGATCCAGAACCACTGCGGAAAGGATCCGAAGGAGATGTCCAGCCCATCGATGATCTGGTACACCAGGATCGTCCATCCGGCCAGCACGGTCCAATCCAGCATGGAGGCCAGTCCGCGGCCCACGATGGTGGCCACGTGATGCTCGATCACCACGTTCTGCGGTGTGTCGATCCGGATCGTTTCCATGCTGGGGCCAATGTACGGGACAGTGGTCCGGAGTCGCGACAAGTTCGCCCGGATCCCGGCCATCCTCTGCCCTACCACTGTCCCTGTGCACGGTGCTTCCTGCTCTATGTTTGCCGGAAGTCACCAGATGCGGGAAGCGGCCTTCGTACAGCGGAACAAGGAGAAGTGGCAGCGCCTGGAGCAGGTGCTGGCGCACGGGAACAAGGGCCTGAGCGCCGATGAGACCACCTCGCTGTACATCGAACTCACGGACGACCTGAGCTACGCGCGCACCTTCTTCCCCGGCACGCCGGTGGCCGGTTACCTGAACGAGTTGGCCGTGGGACTGCACCAGCATGTGCACCGCAGCCAGAAGACCGGTGGTGGCCGCATGATCACCTTCTGGACCAAGGAACTACCGCTCGTTCTGGCAGCCACCCGCAAGCAGTTGCTCATCTCGGCGGCCGTCTTCTTCACCGCCTGCCTCATCGGCGCGGTGAGTGCGCACCACGACGACACCTTCACCCGGCTGATCATGGGCGACGGCTATGTGAACATGACCCTGGAGAACATCAAGAACGGGAAGCCCATGAACGTGTACGGCACCACACCCGAGATGGACATGTTCTTCGCCATCACACTGAACAACATCATGGTGTCGTTCTTCGCTTTCGCGCTGGGTGTGGTGTTCAGCTACGGCACCTGGCTCATGCTCATGTACAATGGTGTGATGCTGGGCTGCTTCCAATACTTCATGTATCAGCAGGGCGTGCTGCGCGAAAGCGTGCTGAGCATCTGGATCCACGGCACCATCGAGATCAGCAGCATCGTGATCGCCGGTGCGGCCGGCATCGTGATGGGCAACGGACTGCTCTTCCCCGGCACCTTCACGCGGCTCACCAGCTTCATGCGCAGTGCGCAGCGCGGCCTGAAAATCGTGATCGGCCTGGTGCCCTGCTTCATCCTGGCCGGTTTCCTCGAGTCGTTCGTCACGCGCCACAGCCCGGAGATGTATCCTTGGGCCAGCGCAGCGATCATCCTGGGGAGTCTGGCCTTCATCATCCTGTATTTCATCGTGTATCCTTTCCATGTCGAGCGCAGCCTCCGAAACGCGTAGTACCGGCGCTGCGGTATCGTCCGACACGGGCTTCCGCCAGGTGCGCGACCTGAGCGACACGATCAGCACGGGGTTCCGCTTCATCCGCGCGCACGCGAGCACCTTGTACCGCCCGCTCTTCTTCATCTGCATGCCCATCCGCATAGTTGCCAGCCTGCTGCTGGGCTCCTTTTTCCAGACCATCCAAGGTGCGGGCGGCCCGGGCACCGGCGGTTTCATCAGCATGTTCGCCGGGTACGTGCTCGCAGGCCTCTCCTTCCTGCTGGCCAGCGCCGTGATCTGCGAGTACATGCGCCTGGTGATGCTCTCTCCGGGAACGCGCCCAACGCTGGGTGCGGTTTGGCGCGAAACACGGCGCAACATCATTTTCTACCTCGTTCTCAGCTTCGTCACCGGGGCGATGATGACCATGGGCTTCTTCCTCCTGGTCATCCCGGGTATCTTCCTGCTCGTGGTCTTCCAGTTCAGCTACCCGCTGCACGCCTTCGAGCGGGCGGACTTCGGTGCGTGCATCGGTCGTGCCTTCTCCCTGGCCTGGGGGCGCTGGTGGATGACCTTCGCGCTGCTCATCGGCCTATTCGGCATGGCCGTGCTGCTGCACGCCGCCATCGACATCCCCGGATGGTTGATCACGGGCTTCGGCTCACTCAGCGGGATGGACTGGACCGAGGATCCCGAAGGTGCGGGCCGTCGCATGCAGTGGTTCTTCACCTTCTTCGCGCTGATCGCCAGTGTGACCGAATTGATCGTGACACCCTTCGTGCAAGTGCCCATGTGCTACCACATGCTGAGTACCCTGGAACGCAACGAGGCGCCCGGCCTGCTGGAAGAGGTGCATCGCTTCAGCCTGGAACCCAGCCCTACCGCCAAGGGATGACGGTCCGCTGCCGCATGCTGTTCGTGGTGTTGGCCGCACTGGTGACAGGCTGCGACCCGGACCGCGTGGCGGAGCGCGAAGCGCGTGAAGCCCAAGAACAGGCCACGCTGGATTCCCTGAACACCGCGGCCGAAGCGGAGGCCGCGGCCATGGTGGACTCCGTGGCCGAAGCTCTGGCGGCGGACAGTTCCCCGGAACTCGATTCCACTGGCGCGTGGAACTTCAACGAGGACGAGGTCGCCGTTACCGAAGAAGAGGTGGAGGAACTCAGCCCCGAGGACTGGTCCAGGCTGGCGCAGGACACCGTCCAGGTACGTAACGTGCACTTCGACCAGGCCGCACTCGATGCCTACCTGAGCGATCCGGACCTGGACTACGACCGCGAGCGGCACGAGGAACGACTCTGGTGGACGCGTTTCATGCGCTGGCTGAACGACCGATTGAACGACCTCTTCGGATCCAAGGGCGGGCGACTGGTCTTCGACAACATCGAGTGGATCATCCTGGCCATCGCGGTGCTCACCGTGCTCTGGTTCTTGCGCAAGCGACTCTTCGGTGGCGTGTTCGGCATGGACGCACAGCGGGCACGACAGGTAACGGAGATGGAGGAGGACATCGCCGAGCTGGACCTGGACAAGCTGCTGCGCGAGGCCGAACAACGCGAGGACTGGCGGCTCGCGCTGCGCTACCACTGGCTGAAGGTCCTGCGCAAGCTGTTGGACGAGGGGCGCATCCGCTGGCAACCGCGCTCCACCGATGCCGATTACCTCGCCCAATTGAAGGATCCCGCCCTGCGCGCCACCTTCAGCGAGCTCAGCTTCATCTTCAAATGGGTGTGGTACGGTGACGCCCCCATGGACCGCACGCGATACCAGCGGCTGCGTCCCGTGTTCGAGGCCGCTCATTCATCCGCCCCGGCGGCACCGGCCCAACGCGCATGAGCAAGGGGGAACGCACCATCGTGATCGGTACCGTTGTGGTGGTACTGCTCATCCTGCTGCTGCAGACCATCGCCCCGCGCGAGACCAACTGGACCGAAACCTTCAGCGCGCACAAACGCTCGCCCTGGGGCTGCGAACTGGTGGTGGAGCGCGCCCGGGATCTTTTTCCCCAAGGAGTGACCCTCTCCCATGATCCGCTCTACCTGACGGCGCAAGCGCGACCCGACACCATCATCAGCAGCGGGCCGGTGAACCACATCCTCATCGACGAGCAGGCCAGTTGGGACTCCCTGGACCTGACCCACCTGTTGAAGATGGTGGAACAGGGGGACAACGCCTTTGTTGCCGCCAGACAATGGTGGGGCACAGGCAACCTGCTGGACACACTGAACATCAGTTCCGACTACCGTTGGACCCCGAGTGAATGGAGCGAGGAGATCAACACGTTCGTGCACGCCGACACCACCGTGATCCGCTTCGCCACCCAGCCGCTCCGCTGGGACAGCGCCTCCCGCTTCGTGCGTGGCGACCATGACTACATGTTCGAACGGTTCCCGATAGACAGCACCGAGGTGCTCGCCGTGAAGGAGAAGACCGACAGCACGGGCACGCACCGCTATCCGGTGCTGCTCCGCATGCGCTGGGGCAAGGGGCAATTCTACCTGTGCACCACACCGAACGCCTTCACCAACTACGCGCTCCTGCGTCCCGAGGCGCGCCATTTCATGGAGGCCACCTTCGCCCTGCTCCCCGACCGGCCCGTGATCTGGGACGAATTCTACAAGACCGGTCGCATGGAGAGTTCAACACCGCTGCGCTTCGTCCTCGACCGAACACCGTTGAAGCGTGCCTACTGGACCATGATCGTCCTGCTGGCCCTCACCATCCTGGTGCATGCCCGCCGCCGCCAACGCGCCATTCCGGTGCTTGAGCCCGTGCGCAACACCAGCCGCGATTTCGCCGAGACCATCGGCCGCATGTATTATTTCACGGGCGACCATGCCGACCTGGCCCGGAAGATGTGCCTGTACTTCAAGGATGAATTGCGCCAGCGCCTCTACCTGCGCCGCACGGTGTGGGACGAGGAGGACATCGCCACCATCGCCGCACGCACCGGCATCCCGATCACCGAATGGCAGAGCGCCTTCCGACTGATCGCTCACTACGAGACCGCTCCGCACGTGAGCGAGGAACAACTCATGCAACTCAACAGGTCCCTCTCGCGCCTGCGCGAACGGATCGCCTGATCACCGATCATCCATACCGCGCGCTGTGCGCCAACAGACCATGACAGACCCCACCGGCACGAACCTCGACGCCACCACCCCACCTCAGGATCCCGGCTACATCCCTTCCCTCCCACTGGCCGAATTGCGCAACACGGCGGACCGGCTCCGCGCCGAGGTACAGAAGGTGATCGTGGGCCAGGAAAAGGTACTGGACCTCCTGCTCATCGCCCTGCTGAGCGATGGACACGTGCTTATCGAAGGCATGCCAGGCCTGGCAAAAACACTCACGGCCAAACTGCTCGCGCGCACCGTGGACACCGGTTTCAGCCGTATCCAGTTCACACCTGACCTGATGCCGAGCGATGTGATCGGCACCAGCGTCTTCGACCCGCGCACCAGCACCTTCGAGTTCAAGTCCGGTCCCATCTTCAGCAACATCATCCTCATCGACGAGATCAACCGCGCACCGGCCAAGACCCAGGCGGCGCTCTTCGAGGCTATGGAGGAGCGACAGGTCACCGTGGACGGCCGTTCTTATCCGCTCGGAGCACCCTTCCTGGTGGTGGCCACGCAGAACCCCATCGAACACGAAGGCACCTATCGCCTCCCCGAAGCGCAGCTCGACCGCTTCCTCTTCAAGGTGGAGATCGGCTATCCCGGTGTGGACGACGAGGTGGCCCTGTTGCAACGCAGCCAGGAAGGCGCGGACCGCATGAGCACCGCACACATCCGACCGACGATCTCACCCGCTGAGCTGCGCCATGCCCGCACACTGGCCGCTGGCGTGCGTTGCGACGAGAAGCTCGTTCGATACATCGCGGAGATCATCCACGCCACACGCAACGACCGCACCTTGATGCTCGGCGCTTCGCCACGTGCCAGCCTGGCCACCTTGCGCGCTTCCAAGAGCGCGGCGGCCATCCAAGGGCGCGACTTCGTGGTGCCCGAGGACATCCAACTCGTCCTGCCGCCCGTGCTGCGCCACCGGATCCTGCTGACCCCCGAACGCGAAATGGAAGGCCTTCGGCCCGACGAGGTGGTGGCGCAGTTCATCGCCAAAGTGCCCGTGCCCCGGTGAGCAACGCCCTGCGATCGTTCTTCCTCACCTCCCGATTCTTCGGGATCGGATGGGGCATCGTGGCGCTCTTCTGCGCCGCGTTCCCCTTTCCGTTCCTGCTGCCCGTGGCCACCGGGCTCCTGGTCGCGCTCGCTGCGGTCACACTCGTGGACACCCTCCTGCTCCATCGCGTGAGGTCCGGCATCAACGCATCGCGCAACACGCTGGACAAATGGAGCAACGGCGATGAGAACCCCGTGACCATCACCGTGACGAGCCGCTACGGCATACCCGTGGATGTCCGCGTGCTGGATGAACTCCCCTTCCAATTCCAGGAACGTAGCCTGGACCTGCATGCGCGGATACCGCCCGGGGGAACACGGGAACTGAACTACATGGTGCGGCCCGTGGAACGCGGTGTGTACACCTACGGCGCCATCAACATCCTGGTGCGCACCCGCCTGGGACTGGCCGAGCGGCGTTACCGCCAGGAGCAGGGAAAGGAAGTGGCCACCTACCCCAGCTACATCCACCTTCGCAAGTATGAATTGATGGCCCTGGCCGACCGCTGGAGCATGGCCGGTGTGAAGAAGGTGCGTCGCAGCGCCCAACGCGTGGAATTCGAGCGCATCCGGAACTACGTGCCCGGCGACGACAAACGGACCGTGAACTGGAAGGCCACGGCCCGGCTCGGCGAACTGATGGTGAACCAGTACCAGGACGAGAAGGCCCAGCAGATCATCAGCCTGATCGACACGGGCCGCACCATGAAAATGCCCTTCGAAGGACTCACCCTGCTGGACCGCGCCATCAACGCGTCGCTGGTCCTGAGCGACATCGCGATCAAGAAGGACGACAAGGCCGGCGTCATCACGTACAGCGACAAGGTACACAACCTGCTTCCTCCGGGCCGCGACAAGACGCAGATCAAGAAGATACTCGAACTCCTGTACGCCCAGCGAACGGACTTCGCAGAGACGGACTTCGACGCGCTCTTCGCCCGGGCCAGACGCGCACTGGGCCAGCGCAGCCTGCTGGTGCTGTACACCAATTTCGAGAGCCTCGCGGCCATGCGCAGGCAGTTGCCGTTCCTGCAACGACTGGCACGTGCCCACCTGGTGGCCGTGGTCATCTTCCGCAACACCGAACTGGACGAACTGCTCACCCTGCCCGACCGCGACACCGTGGACGTGTACGTGAAGACCATCACCGGCAAGTTGATGCACGAGAAAAGACTCATCGCCAAGGAACTCGAGAGCCACGGCGTGCTCACCATCCTCACCAGGCCGCAGGACCTGAGCGTGAACGTGCTGAACAAGTACCTGGAGATCAAGGCACGGGCGTTGATATGATCGGAAATTCGCCACTTCGTGGCGAATTTTCCATGATCGGGCTACCTTCGTGCGAGCTACCGGCAACGGAGGCCCGCCATGAGGACCAGGAATATCCAGTACTACATCGACATCGCGCTGAAGGACACGCCGGTGGTGCTGCTGAACGGTGCACGACAGACGGGCAAGACAACCCTGGTGAAGGGGATCGCGAAGATGCGCAAAGCGACCTTCGTCACGCTCGATGACCAGGTCACCCTGGCCTCCGCATTGAACGACCCTCCCGGTTTCATCCAGGACCTCGGCCCGTTCGCCGTGATCGACGAGGTGCAGAACGCGCCCAACATCTTCCGGGCCATCAAGGCATCGGTGGACCGCGACCGGAGGCCGGGGCGCTTCCTGCTCACCGGCAGCGCCAACGTGCTCGTGCTGCCCAAACTCGGCGATTCGCTGGCCGGCCGCATGGAGATCATCCCGCTGTTCCCGTTCGCGCAGGACGAGTTGCACGGCCGCAAGGGTTCCTTCATCGACAAGGTCTTCGCCCGGAAACTACCGAGCAGCCCCTCTGCGGTCACGCGGAAGACGATCGCTGCCCTGGTGCATGGCGGCGGCTATCCGGAGGTGATTGGCCGCAAGGACGCCACTCGTCGCGTGGCCTGGTACCGCTCATACATCAGCAGCATTCTGCAACGGGATGTGCGCGACATCAGCCATGTGACCGGCCTCACTGATCTGCCGAGACTGCTCACGGCCCTGGCAGTGCGGAGCAGTGGTCTGCTCAACGTTTCCGATATCTCGCGCACCATGGATCTGCCGCATACCACCTTGCGCAGGTACCTCGCCTTGCTGGAGGCCACATTCCTGAGCACGCCCCTGCCTGCCTGGAGCGGCCATCGTGGTAGAAGGCTCACAAAGGCGTCGAAGCTGCACTTGGCGGACAGCGGATTCGCCGCGCATCTGTGCGGGATCGTCACACCGGCGCAACTGCTCGCGTCCTTGTCCTTCGGCAACCTGCTGGAAACCTTCGTCGTGAACGAGTTGCGGAAGCAGGCCACGTGGAACCGCGTGTCCGTTCAGATCCACCACTTCCGCACCGAGTCCGGCAGGGAGGTGGACATCGTCCTGGAGGACATGCGCGGACGTATCACGGGCATCGAAGTGAAAGCGGCCGAGGCCGTGTCGGCGAGTGACTTCAAGGGCCTGTATGAGTTGAAGGACATCGCCGGGGACAAGTGGACCAGGGGCATCATCCTGCACTCCGGCAAGCACACCGTACCGTTCCAGAAGGACATGCACGCCGTACCACTGAGCGCGTTGTGGGAATGGTAGCTGGCTGGAAATTCGCCACTTCGTGGCGAATTTCCAGCCAGCTCACGGCGATCCTCCGCTGATCAGAGCTTCACCACCTCGGCATCCGCCATGGCCTGGTAGATGCTCTTCGCGGTGGCCCCGCTCACGGGCACAAGGGGCAGACGCAGTTCGTTACCGCAAAGTCCGAGCACCTTCAACGCCTCCTTGATGCCGCCCGGGTTGCCCTCGGCGAACAGGCGGGTCATGAGCTCCAACAGCCTGAAGTGCTCCCTTCGCGCCGTGATCATATCCCCGGTCATGGCCGCCTCCACCAACCGCGCGAACTCCTGGGGCAGGGCATTGCCCACCACGCTGATCACGCCGTCGCCACCGAGCGCGAGGATCGGCAGGGTGAGTGCGTCATCGCCGCTGATCACCAGGAAATCCTTCGGGCGGTGCTTGAGGATGACCGCGATCTGGTCCAGGTTGCCGCTGGCCTCCTTGATGCCCACGATGTTCTCGAAGTCGCGCGCCAACCGGAGCGTGGTCTCGGCCGTCATATTGCTCATGGTGCGGCCGGGCACGTTGTACAGGATGATCGGTAACAGGCTCGCCTGAGCGATGGCCTTGTAGTGCTGGTAGATGCCTTCTTGCGTGGGCTTGTTGTAGTACGGACTCACGCTCAGGATCCCGTCCACACCGCTCAGGTCGTAGGTCTCCAGCTGCCGGATGACCTCAGCCGTGTTGTTGCCCCCCACACCGAGCACCACCGGCACCCGGTTCTTCACCACTTCGATCACATAGGTCAGCAGTTGCTTGCGCTCCTCACCGGTGAGGGTGACGCTTTCGCCCGTGGTGCCCATGACCACCAGGTAGTCGATCCCACCGGTGACCTGGTGCTCCACGATGCGCTGGATCGCGGCGTAGTCGATGGGCGGTACACCGTTGTGGGCCGCAGGGCGGAAGGGTGTTACGAGTGCGACGCCGAGGCCGCGGAAACGATGGTCCATGGGATCAATTCAAGGATGGTTCCACACGCGCATTGATCATGAGCATGTAGCGGTCAATGTTGGCGATGAACTGCGGCAGGCTGCGTGCGCCGGCCGTGTCGATCATCATGTCCAGGAAGCGCTTGTTGCCTTCGGAAAAGCGCCCCACTTTGAAGCGTGCCCGGCTCTTGGCCACGATGTACCGCAGCGGCAGATGGTCATCCAGCGTCAGGTCCAGGAGCACATCGTGCTCCTCGGCGATGAAATTGTCCACCACATTACCGCTTGGGATCCGGTACCAATTGAGGTCCTTCTGGCAGAAGGCATCGAAGTTCAGCTTGGCGTGCAGGTGGAACGGCAATTCCTTGCCGTCGAAATAACCGATGCACTGGATCTTCACCAGGCCCAGGTCCTCCTTCAGTTTCTTCACGTAGTTCCGCACATCGAGGTGCGCCTTCTCGTCCGTCGCCAGATATACGATGCCCACCTTCACACAGCGCGCCAGGTTCTTGGGCACGGGGCGCCGGTCGGGCATCGTCTCCTTCAGCAGGCGACGCAGGCCGAGCCATTCCTTGATGCGGTCGAACAGTTTCACGCCCCGATCATACGATCAAATTCCTCCTCTCCGATGATCTTCACGCCGAGTTCCTCGGCCTTTTGTCGTTTGGCGGGGCCCATGTCGGCCCCGGCGAGCACAAAGCTCGTCTTCTTGCTGATCGATCCGCTCACCTTGCCCCCGTTCCGCTCGATGGCCTCCTTGATCCCGTCCCTATCGTAGCCGCTGAACACCCCGCTCACCACGAAGGTCAGGCCCTTGAGCTTGTCGCCTGCGACATGGTGCTGGGACGGTTCCACTTGGAACCGCAGGCCCGCCAGGCGCAACCGTTCCACGATCCGTCGGTTGCCCGCTGCGGCGAAAAAGTCGGTGATGCTCTGCGCGATCACGTCGCCCACTTCGTCCAGTGAGAGCAGTTCCTCCTTCGGCATGGTCATCAGCCGGTCGATGGAGCCCACGGCCCGCGCGATCTTCTTGGCCACGGTCTCGCCCACGTGCCGTATGCCCAGGGCAAAGAGCACCTGCTCGAAAGGTACGGCCTTGCTCGCCGCGATCCCTTCGATCACCTGCGCGGCGCTCTTTTCGCCCCAGCCCTTGCCCAGTGCGAGGAGTTGTTCCTTCTTCAGGTCGTACAGGTCGGCCACGTCGTGGATGAGTCCGGTGCGCACCAGCTCCACCACGGTCTCGCCACCCAGCCCGTCCATGGCCATCATCTTGCGGCCGACAAAGTGCTCGATGCGCCCGGTGATCTGCGGTGGGCATGCGTGCTCATTCGGGCAGTAATGCTGCGCCTCCCCCTCGTCGCGCACGAGCCATGTACCACATTCGGGGCATGTTTCCGGGAATATCACCGTGCGCTCCTCCCCGGTCCTGCGTGCTGTTTCAACACCCACGATCTTCGGGATGATCTCCCCGCCTTTCTCCACCCGCACCACGTCGCCGATGCGCAACCCCAATCGCCCGATCTGGTCCGCGTTGTGAAGCGACGCACGCTTGACCGTGGTCCCTGCGAGCAGTACCGGCTCCAGTTCCGCCACGGGAGTGACGGCACCGGTGCGCCCCACCTGGTACGTCACGCCGTTCAACCGGGTGGTGGCCTGTTCCGCTGCGAACTTGTACGCTATGGCCCAGCGCGGACTCTTCGCCGTGAGGCCGAGCTCTTCCTGCAGACGCAGGTCGTCCACCTTGATCACCACCCCATCGATGTCCATCTCCAGGGCATGGCGTTCCTTGTCCCAGTGGTCGATGAAGGCCATGATGCCCTCCAGATCGCTCGCGCGTTCGATGAAGCGACGCTCCGGGTCCGGGGTGCGGAAACCCCACTGGCATGCTGCGAGGATGTTCTCGTAGTGGCTGCGGCTCGGCAACTGTTCGCCTTGAAGGGTGTAGATGAAGTTGTCCAGGCCGCGCCGGGCCACATCCTTCGGGTCCTGCTGCTTGAGCGATCCCGCTGCGGTGTTCCTCGGATTCGCGTACAATTCCTCACCCCGTGCAGCGCGCTCGGCATTGAGTTCCTCGAAGCGTGCCCGCATGAAGAGGATCTCCCCGCGCGCCTCGAACGATGGCGGGAATGTGCCACGCAAGCGCAGTGGGATGGAGCGCACCGTGCGCACGTTCGCCGTGATGTCGTCGCCCTTCTCGCCATCGCCCCGGGTGACGCCGCGCACCAGTTCACCCTGGCGGTAACTCAAACTGATGGCCACGCCGTCGTACTTCAGTTCCATGCAATAGGCGACCCGGCCCACGGCCTTCTCCACGCGTCGTACGAAGTCGGCCACTTCATCGCGGCTGTAGCTGTTGCCCAGCGACAGCATCGGGTAGGCGTGCGCCACCTGCTGGAACTCCTTGGTGATGTCGCCCCCCACACGCTG
>JAFDZE010000072.1:71439-86473 GCA_018267155.1 Bacteroidota bacterium
GGTCGAACTCCTGATCGCTGATCACCGGTGCGGCCAACACGTAATAGCGGTGGTTGTGCTCCTCCAGCTCCCGGCTGAGCGCGGCGATCCGGGCTTGCGCTTCATTGCGTTCCATCGTCCTTCTTCTTTCGTTCGCGACGCTCCCCGATCTTGTCCCGGGCGTACTTGTAGATCTTGCCCAATTTGATCGAGAGGCCGAAGTTCCATGTAAGACCCGAAAAATCCTCGGTCACCCGCGCGTTGCCGCTCAGCACACGACGATAGCCGATACCGCCCTGCACATACAACCAGAAAAACACCTTGAACGCGGAGCGCACGCCGGTCTCCACCGGGATCACCGGTGTGCGGCGGTAGGGCAACCACACATCAGCACTGTCGCGCGCCAGCACGGCCTCACCGTACCCCAGCATCGCCGGGACGCTCAATTGCCAGCGTCGCGTATCGAGCAGGATCCGCTCGTACGTCGCACTCACGTAGCCCAGTGTGGAACGGAGATCCACACTGTCCAAGCCCGGACCCGGGAGGGTGGCACCGCTTTCGAGCAAGGGATCGCCCAGACCGTACAGCCCGATGGCATAGATGTCCCGACGGTGTTGTACGCCCGCCCGCGCACCGAAAAAGCGGACGATCCGGCCGTCCACCTGCTGGCGTCGCGCATCAAAATTGAGGATGAACTTGGGCTTGTTCCGCACATCGAGCGCACGCGTGGTATCGCCCACCTGGGCCCACAGTCCATGTATGATACCAGAACAGAGGCATACGACCAGCAACACCCTCATCGGCGCGCGTGGATGAAACGCGGCAGACCGCCCAGATCCGTGGCCGTGGTCGTCCTTGGGAAGCCGAGTTCGCGCAGCATCTCCGCACCTGCCAGCACATTCAGGTGATGCCCCTCGAACCAGAGCGCACCGTCCGGGTCCAGGGCATTGAGCGCATGACGCGCGATCGCCCGGTGGAAGCGCAGTGGATCCGCATCGTCCACGAAAAGCGCGAGGTGCGGTTCATGGTCGCGCACATTCGGGGCGAGGGTGTCCAGTTCGGTGAGCGGAACGTACGGCGGGTTGCTCACGATCAGATCGGCCGCGGGGAGCCTGATCCCCTCTTGCAGCACATCAAGTTGTTCCCATTCAACATCCAGTCCGTTGCGCGCCGCATTGGCACTGGCCACCGCCAGGGCACCGTCGCTCACATCGATACCGATGACCAGCGCCGTCGGGAAGCGTTGCTTCAGTGCCAGTGCGATGCACCCACTGCCCGTACCGATGTCGATGATGCATCGCGGTGGCACCCGGCACGAGCGGATGATGAGGTCCACCAGTTCTTCCGTCTCCGGTCGTGGAATGAGGACCGAAGGCCCGACTTCCAGGTGGAGCCCATGAAATAATGTATGGCCGAGTACGTATTGAAGCGGTTCGCCCCGACGAAGGCGGTCCAGCGGAAGGTGCACACGCAGGATCTCACTCTCGCTGAGGGCACTGTCGTGGCGGCTCATCAGTTCCACCGGCCCCCATCCCAACCGGTCCTGGAATACGGCACGGACCATGGCGCGCACCTCCCCTTCCGGGTACATCTCCGCCAGATCGCGTCGGTACAGATCGACCACCGCGCGCACCGTGTTCGTTGCGACCCGCACGTCCATGGCCGCAAAGTAACGAGGAGCGGATGCCTTTCCTTCGCGGCCGTGTTCCAGGAAGAGATCATGCGGCGCTGCCTTCAACTGGCGCGGAACGGCACCGGTGCGGTGGCTCCGAATCCGTTGGTGGGCGCGGTACTCACGCGGGGCGAGCGGATCCTGGCCGAGGGCTGGCACCGCGCGTGCGGTGGTCCGCATGCCGAGGTCGAATGCCTGCGTGCATTCGGCGATGGGCCCGTCCCGGCCGATGCCGTCATGTACGTGAACCTCGAACCCTGCGCACATCATGGTCGAACACCGCCGTGCATCGATCTGCTCATCGCTCGTGGTGTGGAACACCTGGTGGTGGGCTGCACGGATCCTGACCCGCGGGTTTCCGGCAAAGGATCGGCGCGGGCGCGCGAAGCCGGCATCCACGTGGTCCCGGATGTTCTGCGCGCGGAGTGCCGCTGGGTGAACCGCCGTTTCCTCCACCGGTTCGAACAACGCCGGCCGTACGTGGTCCTGAAGTGGGCCCGCTCCCCGGACGGGTATCTGGACGACCATGGGAAGCCGACGCGTATCAGCTCCCCGGATACCGATGTACTGGTACATGAATGGCGTTCGGAGGAGCAGGCCATCCTGGTCGGGGGACGCACGGTGATGAATGACGATCCGCAACTCACCGTTCGCCTCACCCGAGGTCGGTCACCCATCCGCATCGTGATGGACCGGACCGGCAGCGTGCCGGAAGACGCACGGGTGTTCGATGGGGCCGCTCCTTCACTGCTGGTGAGCCCTGCTGCGAATGCCGTTCATCCACGTGGGGCGGTACGATCCCCTGAAGGCCTCGGTCTGCAGGATGCCATCCACCACCTCCTTCGCGACGTCCTGGTGTCCGAGGAACGCATGACCGGATATGGGCTGCCGGTGGTATCCTCCGTTCTGGTGGAAGGCGGAGGGCGCATTCTCTCGGCGTTCCTGGAAAGCGGCCTGTGGGATGAGTTGCGCGTGATCAACGGACAGGTCCCCCTGCACGGCGGGACCAAGGCGCCCGATCCGGACCTCGTGCCCGTGCGCCGGTTCACCAGTGGGGGCGATCGCATCGACCTGTTCGTGAACGGTGAAGCACCGGATACGGACTGGACCTGGTGAATCCGGATCGCGATCCTTACCGAATTATATGTACGCGGAAGACGGGATCGGGCATGGATGCATGGGACGCCTCCCGGGACATGCGCACCCTGTCACGTCCGGGACCGCCCGT
This sequence comes from Bacteroidota bacterium, assembly GCA_018267155.1. Taxonomy (GTDB): domain Bacteria; phylum Bacteroidota; class Bacteroidia; order Flavobacteriales_F; family PHOS-HE28; genus PHOS-HE28. The sequence continues at coordinate 74,319 of JAFDZE010000072.1, forward strand.
GGCGGAGCGCTGATCCGGCACGCCACATGACGGCTTGGAACGATCAAGAAAAATAGGGAGACATCCGGTCCAACAGGTCCTGCGGCGCACGGCATGGCCGACCCGTGACCTTGTCGACGAACACCAGAGTGGTCTCCCCTTCGGTGAGGAGGACATCCCGTCCGTTGCGCACCTCGTAGGTGAACCGGATCCTCACCGTGGGCAACGTCGAGATGCGTGCGATGATGGTGAGTTCGTCATCGTACAGCGCGGGCTTGTGGTACTTCAGCGAAAGATCATGCACCGGCAGCATCACGCCGCCATCCTCCATTTCCCGGTACGAAATACCCAGCGCGCGCAACGCCTCCACGCGGGCCACCTCGAAATACTGCGCGTACACACCGTAGTACACGTAGCCCATACGGTCCGTCTCGGCATAGCGGACACGCAACCGGCACGCATGTTCGAACATGCCGGCAAGATAGGTCCGGCGGGCATCCCTGACTGTTTGCGTACCGATCACAACATCCGTACTTTCACGGTCCGTTCCGCCGGGCTTCCGGTCATCATGCCGCACACCATCTTGGCACCACCTGTTTCGCGATCACGGCGTCGCGGCATGACGGAAAATCGGACCGTGTCGCGCCGGGATAATAGCACTTCGTCCACGTCTTTGGGCGCATCGAAAATATTTCCGCTCCATCAAGTGGTCCTCAACTTTTTTTTTCACCCCGGCGGGTCCATATTTGCGACCCCTTCAGCGGAGCCCCCTTTCCGAATGAAGGATCGTCATCGCACTATCCCGCTCGTCATCCCTAACCCACCGACCCGCCCATGAAGAAAGACCACGAGAAGATCTGGACGCGGTGCCTCGAGGTGATACAGGACAACGTGAGCCAGCAGAGCTTCAAGACCTGGTTCGAACCGATCAGGCCCTTGAAACTGGCTGACGCCGTCCTGACCATACAGGTGCCATCCCAGTTCTTCTATGAATGGCTGGAGGAGCATTACATCGGACTTCTCAAGAAGACGATCAAGAAAGAACTGGGCACCGAAGGCCGCCTCGAGTACTCCATCATCATGGAGAACGCGGCGAAGAACGCGCACCCATACTCGGTGCGCATGCCAACGAGCAATTCCAGCGCGGTGAAGAACCCGGCTGTGAACCTGCCCATCGATGTGGCGAACAGCCCGATCAAGAACCCGTTCATCATCCCCGGGCTCAAGAAGATCAAGGTTGAAAGCCACCTCAACCCGAACTACTCGTTCGAGAACTTCATCGAGGGCGATTGCAACAGGCTGGCGCGCAGTGCCGGTTTCGCCGTGGCGAACAAGCCCGGTGGCACCGCCTTCAATCCCTTGCTGCTCTACGGCGGTGTGGGACTGGGCAAGACCCACCTCGCGCACGCGATCGGTATCGAGATCAAGAAGAACCATCCGGAAAAGACCATCCTCTACGTACCGGCCGAGAAGTTCACGCAGCAGTTCATCGAGAGCGTGCGCAACAACACCAGTGGTGACTTCACGCAGTTCTATCAGATGATGGACGTGCTCATCATCGATGATGTGCAGTTCCTCGCGGGCAAGGAGAAGACCCAGGATGTGTTCTTCCACATTTTCAACCACCTGCACCAGGCCGGCAAGCAGATCGTGCTCACCAGCGACAAGGCGCCCGTGGAGATGCAGGGTGTGGAACAGCGTCTCCTCAGCCGCTTCAAGTGGGGCCTCAGCGCCGACCTTCAACAGCCCGCACTCGAAACGCGCATCGCCATCCTGCACAAGAAGATGTACGCCGAGGGGATCGAGTTGCCCAAGGAGGTCGTTGAATACCTGGCCTACAGTATCACCACCAACATCCGCGAACTCGAGGGCGCCATGGTCAGCCTGATCGCCCAGAGCTCGTTGAACAAGAAAGCGGTGACGCTGGAGCTGGCCAAGCAGATGATCGACAAGTTCGTGAAGAACACCGCCCGCGAGGTGTCGATCGACTACATCCAGAAGGTGGTGTGCGATTACTTCGACCTGCCGATCGAGCTGCTCAAGAGCAAGACGCGCAAGCGCGAAGTGGTGCAGGCCCGCCAGATCGCCATGTACTTCGCCAAGAAGATGACCAAGAATTCCCTGGCCAGCATCGGTGCCCATTGCGGCGGGAAGGACCACGCCACGGTGCTGCACGCCTGCCGCACCGTGAACAACCTGCAGGAGACCGACAAGCAGTTCCGTGGTTATCTGGACGACCTGGAGAAGAAGCTGAGCGTACACTGATCCCGAGGATCATGACACAGGATCGGAAGGACCCCGCATCGGGGTCCTTCTTCTTTTTGGACCTTCGCGGCCACGATGAGTACGACACGCATCCTCCTGGTGTGCATGGGCAACATCTGCCGCAGCCCCATGGCCGAAGGGCTGGTTCGCCACAAGGCACATGCGCTCGGGCTGGATATCAGCACCGATAGCGCCGGCACCATCGACCACCACGCCGGTGAAGCCCCCGACCCGCGTGCGCAGCGTTGCATGGAACAGCACGGGATCACCATCGGCGACCTGCGCGCACGGCGGATCCTGCCGGAGGACTTCCGGTCGTTCGACCTGCTGCTGGCCATGGACCAGAGCAACCTGGACGGCATGCTCCGCCTGGCACCGGCTCCAGCGCTCGCCCACAAAGCACGCCTGATGATGACGTACGCGCCGGACCTTCCGGTTGAAGTACCGGATCCGTGGTATGGAGGACCGGAAGACTTCGAGCAGGCCTTCCGCCTGCTGGACCGCGCCACCGACAACCTGATGGACACGCTCCGCTATGGCCGGTAAGCTCTTCCTGCTGCCGGTGCCCCTGGGCGACCACGACGGCCTTGCCGCAATACCCGCCGCCAACATCATCATTGCCGAGGGCTTGAAGCATTTCTTCTGCGAGCACGAGCGTACCGCCCGACGCATGCTCCGGCGCATGTCGGCCACCATCGACCTGAACGCCATCACCCTGCATCGGCTCGACAAGGACTCGGAGGAAGCGGACATCCTTGCCATGCTCGCCGTACTGAAGGAGCACGACGGCGCCGTCGTGAGCGAAGCAGGCATGCCCTGCATCGCCGACCCGGGCGCGCTCCTCGTGGCCCGTGCCCATCAGGCGGGCATCACGGTCGTTCCGCTCACCGGGCCTTCCTCCCTCCTGCTCGCACTCGCGGCATCCGGCCTGAACGGGCAGCGCTTCACCTTCCATGGATACCTTCCAAAAGGGACCAATGAACGGCGGCAGGCCCTGCGCACCATCGAACAGGAGGCCCACCGTACCGGCAGCGCGCAACTCGCGATCGAAACGCCCTATCGCAATAACGCTTTCCTCGCCGACACGCTCGCCACCTGCTCGGACCGGACGCGCCTGTGCATCGCCGTGGACATCGGCCAGCCGGGGGGCTCCGTGATCACCCGATCCATCGCCGCCTGGAAGAAGGCCGCACCCGACCTGAACGATCGGCCCTGCGTGTTCATCATCGGTTGATCCCTACGGCTGCGCTGTCCACGGATAAGGTGTCCGCGGCCCGGCCCGTCACGTCCCGCAGTTCCAGTTCGTACAACAGCGGGGTGTACGGCGGTACGATCCGTCCGGTGGAACCATCAGCACCGAAGGCCAGCCTTGAAGGAATGACGAAACGCCCCTTCCCGCCTTCTGGCAGCAGGCGTACCGCGATCCCGATGCCGGCGATCACCTGGTCGGGGTCGCCCAGGCGGAAGGTGAGGTGCTGGCCTGAAGCATAGGTATCGTCGATCACGCGGCCATCCTCCAGGGAGCGGGCCGTGTATCCGATGGTGAGCATCTGTCCACTTTGTGCTTGCGGTCGCTTCGGATCTCGTGGTTCCAGTACATAATGAACACCCATGGAATACTGCCACTTCTCAGGCGATGCGCGAAAGAACCGCGCCAACGCGCTGTCCTCCATGGCTTCGGTGCGGGCCCAGCGGCGTTCCTCGGCCAAGGCGCGGCTCTCTTCGTTGGATCGTGTATCGCGGAGTGACACCTCCAGGTCGATCCACGCCGTGTCCGGTACGCTGAAACGTTCCGCCCCGATCGCGTCCCAATCCAGCCGTGATGCACGCGCTATGAAACTCATGCTGTCTCCCTCTTGGAAGCGGATGACACCCGCGCCGATCGGCAATACATCACCCACGTGCCCGAACCAGTGTTCGGTACTGAAGAGCGATCCAGGGGCCTCACCGTGCAGGGCCATGCGCACCCGCACCAGCACGCTATCGCTATCAGCAGGTGGACGATCGCCATCGCCGAGCGAGCGCAGCTTGTAGTGGACATCGGCGTCAAGCGGCTTGAAGCCGGGGAAGACCCCACGGCCGCAGGCGATGAGCAGCAGCGGCAAAAGCAGGATGAGGATCCGGCGGGTCATCGGTCGCAACAAGGCTACCTGTCGCCGTAATGGCCCTTGCAACTGATCACTTCCACCGAACCGTCCCTGGCGATGCGGTACACGAGTCGGTGCGTATCGTCGATGCGTCGTGACCAGCATCCCTTCAGGTCCCCCTTGAGGGCTTCGGGTTTGCCGAGCCCTTTGAACGGATCGCGCAGGATCGCCTTCAGTAGTTCATGGATCTTGATGAAGCGGGGCCTGTCATATATACCCCAGTCGCAGAAGTCGTCGAAGGCGCCCTGCTCAAAAACAAGGCGTTTCATCCCTTCAGCCGTTGCAGCACGATGCCGTCCAGCTCTTCCTCGGTGAGTTCCACACGCCTGCCCTTCTCCAGGTTCTTGATGGCGCGTTCCAAGCGGGCCAAATAGGCCTTCTTCGTTTCCCGTTTCGTGAGTCCGAAGTCCGTGGCCGACCGGATGGTGAGCGTTACCTCGCGATCCCTGCCGAAGAGCCGCTTGATCCGCTCCAGCAGGTCCATGTCCAATTCCGAGATCTTTATCCGCACGCTTGTTTCCATGATCGCTTTCCCACTGGTGGGCCAGCGAAGATACGGACAAGGTCCCTGGCCCGTTCCGCGGACCACAGGTACCTTCGCGCGCTGATCACCACCCATGGAATTCATCCAGTTCCTCATCGACCTGCTCAAGGACACCAAACCCACGATCGACCAGTTCATCGCCGATCACGGCAAGCTCGTGTACGGGCTGCTCTTCCTCATCATCTTCGTGGAAACGGGGCTGGTGGTGATGCCATTTCTTCCGGGTGACTCCCTGCTTTTTGTTGCGGGTTCACTCGCGGCCGGTGCAAGCGCGCAGCTCGATCTCGGTGTGCTCTTCGTCCTGTTGTTCAGTGCGGCCGTACTGGGCGACAACGTGAACTACTGGGTCGGTCGCTTCTTCGGGCCGCGCATCGTGAAATGGAGAACCTTCGGGCGCGACCTGGTGCAACAGAAGCACCTCGACCGCACGCACGGCTACTTCGAGAAGTACGGTGTGAAGACCATCATCATCGCCCGGTTCGTGCCCATCGTGCGCACCATCTGCCCCTTCGTGGCCGGCATCGGCGCCATGAGTTACCGAAAGAAATTCCTGCCCTTCGACATACTCGGCGGCTTCCTATGGATCGGTAGCGTGCTGCTCGCGGGATACCTCGTGGGCAACAGCGAAGTGGTGCAACGCAACTTCAAGCTGGTCATCATCGGCATCGTTCTCGTGAGCGTGCTCCCCATGATCATCGAGTTCGTCCGGCACCGCATGGGCGCCCGACCCACGCAATAGTCGGCCCCGCGCGCCGTTCTTTTGCCGCGTGCAGCGTTACGGATTGATCGGTAGTGCATTATCGCACTCTTCCAGCGGGGCGTATTTCTCCCGGAAGTTCGCGTGCGAGGGCCTGAACGATCACCGCTACGACCTCTTCGAGCTGCCAACCATCGCTGACCTTCCGGCGCTGATCGCAAGGACGCCCGGCCTGCGCGGCCTGAATGTGACCATCCCGTACAAGCAAAGCGTGATCCCTTTCCTGGACGGGCTGGACCCCGAGGCCGCCGCCATTGGTGCGGTGAACACGGTGAGCATCCGTAACGGGACATGCACGGGCCACAATACCGATGCCCACGGATTCCGGTCGATCCTGCTGCCCGCACTGGAAAGCATCCGCGATCCGGCAAGCGCCATCAAACCGCGTGCGGTGGTGCTCGGCAGCGGCGGGGCCAGCCGGGCCGTGGCCTTCGTGCTGCGCGAGCTTCGCATCCCTTTCGTACTGGTGAGCCGGGATCGTGCGCGTGGCGATCTCAGCTGGGACATGCTCGATCCCGCTGTCGTTGGGGCATGCCGTTTCATCATCAACACCACGCCGTTGGGGATGTTCCCTGAGGTGGACCGTGCACCGCCCCTGCCCTACGCCGCGCTCACACCACGGCATGTGCTCATCGACCTGGTGTACAACCCTGAACGGACCGTGTTCCTGGAACGTGGCGCCGAACAGGGAGCGCAAACGATCGGTGGACTGGGCATGCTGCATGCGCAGGCCGAAGCCGCGTGGGCCATCTGGCAACAATAGACCTCTTTCGGATTGCCCAAGAACTGTCACGTTGAGCCCGCCGACGGTTCGGCAAGCTCACCGCGTCGGCGGGCTAGGCGTGACAGTTCACGAGCGTGTTCAAACGCGAATTGCAAAAGAGGTCCAACAGGTCTACCTCGAGCACGCCCGTACCACCATCACCACGATGCAGATCAGGAACATCAGGATGCTGATCCGGTTGATCCCGTGCATGAAGCGCGTGTTGATGTTCGCTTCGCTCCGGCCCAGCAACGTGGCCGGGTTCAGGTAGTACAGCAGGCGTTTGAGGAACATGGCCGGTGGAGGGCGTGAAGGTACGGTAGCTTCGCACCCCTTCCCCGATATCGATATGCCGTTCGAACTCATTTCCGAATTCACCCCTACCGGCGACCAGCCCGAGGCCATCCGCCAACTGACCCAAGGGGTGAACGATGGTGTTCCCTTCCAGACGCTCCTGGGTGTTACCGGCAGTGGCAAGACCTTCACCGTGGCCAACGTGATCGCCCAGGTGGACCGGCCCGCGCTCATCCTGAGCCATAACAAAACGCTCGCCGCCCAGCTCTACGGCGAGTTCAAACACTTCTTCCCGAAGGACCGCGTGGAGTACTTCGTCAGCTACTACGATTACTACCAGCCGGAAGCGTACATACCCACCAGCAACACCTACATCGAGAAGGACCTGTCGATCAACCAGGAGATCGAGAAACTGCGACTCAGCGCCACGAGCGCGCTGTTGAGCGGGCGCCGCAACGTGATCGTGGTGGCCAGCGTGAGCTGCATCTACGGCATCGGCAATCCGGCCGAGTTCCACAAGACCGTGGTGCATGTGCAGCGCGGCCAGAAGATCAGCCGGAACAACCTGTTGCACTTGTTGGTGAGCGCCCTGTACAGCCGCAAGGACATCGATCCCGGCCGCGGGAACTTCCGCGTGCGCGGCGACACCGTGGAGGTGCTGCTGGCCTACGCGGACGAGGGTGTGCGCATCCACTTCTGGGGCGACGAGATCGAGAAGCTCGAACGCTTCGACCCCGCGAACGCCAAGACCCTGGAGGCGATGGACGGCGTGACCATCTACCCCGCCAACATCTTCGTCACCAGTCGCGACACCATGAACAACGCGATCCAGGCGATCCAGGACGACATGGTGAAGCAGACGGAGTTCTTCAACAGCATCGGCAAGCACCTGGAGGCCAAACGCCTGGAGGAGCGCACGCTGTACGACCTGGAAATGATGCGTGAACTGGGGTATTGCAGTGGCATCGAGAACTACAGCCGCTACTTCGACCGGCGTGATGGCGGGCAGCGGCCCTTCTGCCTGCTGGACTACTTCCCGGAGGACTTCCTGCTGGTGGTGGATGAGAGCCACGTGACCATCGGCCAGATCGGTGCCATGTACGGCGGTGACCGCTCGCGCAAGAAGAATCTGGTGGAGTACGGCTTCCGCCTGCCCAGTGCCCTGGACAACCGGCCGCTCAAATTCGAGGAGTTCGAGGACGTTACCGGCCAGACCATTTACGTGAGCGCCACGCCCGCCGAGTACGAATTGAAGCGCAGCGAGGGCGTGGTGGTGGAGCAAGTGGTGCGCCCCACCGGCCTGCTGGACCCACCCATCAGTGTGCGCCCCAGCAAGGACCAGATAGACGACCTGCTGTTCGAGGTGCGCGAGCGTGCCGGCAAGAGCGAACGCACCCTGGTGACCACCCTCACCAAGCGCATGGCCGAGGAACTCACCGAATTCCTCCTGAAGAACGGGGTGAAATGCAAATACATCCACAGCGATGTGGAAACGCTGGAGCGGGTGGAGATCCTGCGGCAATTGCGCCTGGGCCTGTTCGACGTGCTGGTGGGCGTGAACCTCCTGCGCGAGGGACTGGACCTGCCCGAGGTGAGCCTGGTGGCCGTGCTGGATGCCGACAAGGAGGGCTTCCTGCGCAGTGCACGCTCGCTCACCCAGACCGCCGGCCGCGCCGCCCGCAACGTGAACGGACTGGTCATCTTCTACGCCGACCGCATCACCGAGAGCATGCAGCGCACCATGGACGAAACGGACCGCAGGCGGGCCAAACAGATGGCCTGGAACGAAGCCAACGGTGTGACACCCACGGCGATCAAGCGCGAACGCTCCGATGTGATCCGCCAGACCAGCGTGCTGGACCGGTACAACGAAGGTCCACCGCGTGCGTACGTGGAACCCGAAGAGGTCAGTCTGGCCGCGGATCCGGTGATGGCCTACCTCTCCCTCCCCCAATTGGAGAAGAACGCGGCCCTGCTCGAAACGCAAATGCGCAAGGCTGCCAAAGAGCAGGACTACCTCGGCGCGGCCCAACTGCGCGACGAACTCTTCGCCATGCGCAAGCTGATCGATGAGCGCAGGGCGGCGACCACCGCATAGACGAGGCAGCGACAAGCGCTGCGCTCCAACAGACGAACAGGTGAGGTGCAAGGGTGCGAGGGTGCGAGAGCATGGCCCTCGTACCCTCGCACCCTCGCCCACTCCCGGGAACTACCGCTCGGCCACCTTCACCGCCTTGCGCACCACCAGTTCATCGTTCACATAGAGTGTGCAGTGGTAGGTGCCCGGGGCCAGGGCCGTGGTGTCCCAGCCGTAGCTGTAGGTACCTGTAGCACGCGTGCCCTCATCCTGCACCAGGATGTTGCGGCCATCGGGTGCGGTGATCGACAGCCGTACCGATCCTTCGGTACCCACCGTGTATCGCAACTCGGTGCGGTCGGCCACGGGGTTGGGGATGATGCGGAGGTCGGTCTCCAGCGCTGGGCTTCCATGGCCACCGCTCTGCAACGCGCGATGTTCGCCTCCACCAGAGCAGCAAGCGTTCAACTGCTCCTGCATCGCGTTGATCATGGCCTGCTGGTGCTTCACCGCCCCGATCAGATCCGCGATCAAGCCCTCGTACTTCATGGCCTTGAAACTCACGGCGGCCTCTTCCACCTGGCCATCCTGCCCGATCACTTCCGGTCGTTCCACCTGCTTGACCAGGGCCGGATAGACCGACTCCACCTCCTGCGAAAGCAATCCGTACTGCACACCCTCCGGCATGCCCATACCCGGATGCTCATCGATGTTGAAGACGTAGGACTTCGGGGAGAGCGCCAGGATGCGCTCCAGCGATGCCTCTCCGGGAATGTCCTGGATGTCGCTCTTCAATTCCTCGTCCGAATACACCCAAGGGCCGTTGCTCAAGAAGCCCATGCCCTCGAAATATCCAGCCCATCCCGTACCAGCAGCACTCATGTTCGCCACGCGGCCCCACACCGCCGTGGCATTGCCGGTGTGGAACTCCCGATCCGCCAAGAAATAACCGCCCACCACTCCGGTTCCGGTACCGCCGCTTCCGGTGTTCGATACCACACCCCAGTTCCGACCTGCATTGTCCGCGTTCACGATCAACCCCACATTCTCCGCTCCGACGCTGGTGGAAGTACCGGACAATGCATGTTTCACGCCGCCCTCGATCCGCACCACCGAACGCACCCCGATGTCCGATCCGGTGCCTTCACTGATCTCCTTGTACACGTCCAATTTGGCCTCGGGGTCCTGCACACCGATGCCCACATTGTTCTTCTCGTTCGGACAGGGATTCGTTAAGCCCAGGTAGGCCGAACTCACATCATAGTTGGGTTGCACGATCCAATCGCATGCGGTGTTGCCGCCCAGGGTCGATGCATCGCGCCAATGCAGGCGGCCGTCATCATCCGTTACCACCACTTTGGCCAGGTTGTCGTTCTGGTAGTCGGGCACCAACCGCCGGATGCGCACGGTGCGGGTGAGCACGTCGAGCCGTTCGGACGGTTCCACGCCCGCTGCGTAATAATCACCAACGCCCAGGAAGGCCTGCGTGGGATCGGGCACATACAAACGCATGGCTTCCATGCCTTCGTAACTTGATGCACCGCTGGGTGCCCCTGTGTACGCATTGGTGAAGATCCAACGCATGCGGTCCGGGCCGTACTCTCCGACCCCATCATCGTTGCTCCATTGGAAGATGAGATCGGTCTTGTCCGAAAGCGAAGCACCCCGGTACAAGTGACCGATGTACGCTTGATCGTTGTTGCCCGTGAACGTGATGCCGTTCTGCATCCAGGGCCGGTAACCGAAGGTCTGCACCGTGCCCACACCTTGGTGCAGATGCAAGCGGCTCATCGGGGTGTACGGTGGCGTGCTCAGCAAGGCATCGTTGGGCGACAGCCCAAGGAATCCCGTGGTATTCATACCCGAGAACGAACCGATCGTGTACGAAGAGGAGCCGTTCAGGCTCATGCGCAAGGTGTTGAACGTGTGCCACTCTTGCCGGTAATTGCCCAGTGTGCTGAATCGCAAGGGTTGTGTACTCGCTGCATCGCAGCCGAGGTATTGAGTGGGACCTGTGATGTTGTTCCCAGCCGTGTTCCAAAACTGCGCGGTCGCCGTGCCGCATGCTACGATCGCGATCGCGCATGCCATTGTTCTTGTCTTCATGGTCTTCGGAATTGCGAAGAACCAGCCTTACCGCATCACCACGAACTTCTTATGCCACACCGTTCCATCGCCCCCTTGCACCTGCAGCACATAGACCCCTGGTGGCCAATTTCCGATGGGCTGCGTGCTACTTCCGCTGAAGGCGAACTGCGCCATCAACCGCCCCCCTGCATCGTACACCCAAGTCTTACTGCCGGTAGCTGCACCATCCAACTGTAACCACTGGCCACCACCCGTAATGTTTACCAATATGGAACCGTCGATCGATTCCGGCAGGCCCGTGGCCATGGGGCATTCACCCTGTGTGGGCGATACACAGATCGCATCGTACAGGTAATACGCCCCCCATGATGGCTGTGCATTCAGGTGGACCGTATCAGTATGGGCATCGTCGAAAAAATTGCCCAGCACGATGTACCGGTAGGCACTGTCCGCCACGAAGCTGCCGCTCACCAGGGTCCAGTCGGCTGTATCGGTGATGATGGAGGGATGGTTCACCTGGGCGTAGTTGCGGGGACTGAACTCGGGACCTGAGCCGGTGTTGCCACTCCAGATATGCTCATCCATGGTGAAGAGAATGCCCTGGTTGTTGCACGCCCAGCGGGTCCACCAATAGTTGCCTTCCGTGGCCAGATTCACCCAATAGCTCACGTAGTAGGTCTGCCCCACTACAAGATCTTGCAGCAGCGGTGCTCCCACCAACTCATGGAAGTCATCATCCAAGTAAAGCGCCATCCCCACATAGGCATCCCCATCGTGTGCGTATTGCCAAGTGAAGCCGTTCCATGGCACATCCACCAATGAGTCGATTCCACCGAGATCACCGGCACAGGCATTGAAGTATTCGGGGCTTTGGTCCCAACGGTTCCAGAACAGCGGGCGGTCACCTACGTTGAAGCCGTACGAGTACGGGCAGGTATCCGTTACTTCAAAACTGGGGTTCGGCACCAGGTTCTGCGCTTCGCAGCGCGGCAGGGCAATGAACAGCAGGCAGCACAGGGCCAACTTTTTAGCCGCCCTGCGCCACCAACCGTTCAATGCACGGAGAAGCATTAGTTCGTAAGATTCGTGATGACCGGTAGTTCCGGTCCGGTTGGATAAATGTACAATGCATGGTGCAAGGAGCACCGCTGCATGTCTTCCCTTGCGGCGGCCGGGAGGGGCCGTTCGCCTTGTGGCGAACGCGCTCTTGTGGAGCACACCTATCTATGGAATGGTGGTAC